>JAHITE010000094.1 GCA_018817585.1 Candidatus Omnitrophota bacterium | reverse complement strand
CCAGCTTATTTCCATTTTCTACAATCTGCTTATCGTTAATTTCAGACTCATACCAGCAACCATTGAAAAAAATACTACTGCTTAATCCATTTTCAGCAGTAACCTCAATACCCTTCCAGAAAAGCCTTATTCGATTATCGCTAAAGGAAAGCATAAGAATATCATTTGAAAGTACTTTACTTTTTTGCAGATTTTTCCTTTGCTCAAGCAGATAATTATCTATATTTTTTTTCTCTTTAAAAACAAATATGCTCCCTTTAATACTATTACTTTCTTTTACCCATGCTCGAATAAGCCTGCCTCCGGCTTCTTTCTGCATATCAAATAGCTGTACCTTTGTATTAATACCGTATTCACTTATAAGCCAAGGCAGGTTTGGATCTTCACCCCTTAATCCAATTACCGCTTCTAAAGAATTTCTTATCTCAGTCTTATTATTAAATCCAATAACATTTGAAAAATGCCCCGACTCTTCCAGACTAAAATAATTTTCATATTTTTCAACCGCAAAAAGATTCACTTCCACGGACTCAATCCCCACCGCAACTGATTTATCCTCTTTAACATCAAACTGCCAACAAATTTTATTATTTTCCATGATTATATTAAGTTTTGTTTTAATTTTATTATCTTTAAGCCATGAAGAAATACTCATAGACTGCGCATCTTTTTTTTCAAAATTCCATTCTTCGTCAAAAATATTAAAATATTTTTCCTGATAGGAAAATCCAAACTGCAGTCCTTTTCTCCCAGTTAATCTGCGATCATCAAAAAAAACATGCAGGCTTTTCCCCTCTAATTCAAGACGCAAAAGCCCCTGCTCAATACTTTTCTTTCTTCTTTGTTTAATGATTATTTGTTCAATCCTTTCTTCTTGAGCAACCTCAATGTCCGCTTCACAATAAACAGTCTGTATCCGGCTATCATTTCTTTTCATTGATTCAGACAGAATCATGTGTATTTGCGCGACACTTGCATCTAAATTGCTGTCCGTTTTCTGAATCAGTTGAAATCCTTCAATATTATTCTTTTTAAAAGAAATTACTACCGCAGGCAATTCATCATCTGTTTTTAAAATAAGAGCCGCGTTTTGTTCATCTGTTCTATAAATATCATACCAACGACTTGATTTATAATGACGCTTTTCTATCTGTTTCATTCTGTAATTATCAAAATAATGGTTATAAATACCGTCCAGCATTAAACCAATAATTATTTCTCTTGCATCCGCATTACCACTCCCTTCAATAATGCTTTTCCAAGAAATGCTGCACTCATTATTTAAATAAACCTCAATGCAGATATTTAAACCATAATTATCCCAGCTGCCCTGGACCTTAAAATAATCAGCGCTTTTTTCAATCACCTTCCATCGCGCTTTCCAGGACAAGATCCATTTATCCATAACCTGCACACTGATATATCCTCCGAAATTCTTGGTTAGAGGTTTTCCGTTCCAGAGAAGAATTATCCTTCCCCCGTTAAATATAACGCTTAATTTCCCTTTATCTATCGCGACAATAGAATCTTTATCTCCTACAGCTTCAACATAACGAATAATAACCTTATGCATAGAATCATCTTTTACAATCCGGCCGCTTTTAAGCAATATGCCCCGTTCACAAATCCTGCTAATAGAATCAAGATCATGCGATACGACAATGATCGTTTTGCCATGTTCTTTTAACTCCAGAATCTTACTAAGACATTTGCGCTGAAATTCCTCATCGCCTACAGCTAAACTGTCATCAATCAGAAATATATCCGGATCCACGTGTACCGCCACGGAAAATCCTAAACGCACCAGCATGCCTTGGGAATAGGTCTTTACTTGCGCGTCAACTAAATCTTCTAATCCGGAAAATTCAATGATCTCTAAAAGCAGAGCGTCGGTTTGAGTTTTATTCAAACCATAAAGCGCCGCATCCAGATAGATGTTTTCCCTGCCAGTTAATTCCGGATGAAAGCCAGCACCCAAATCAAGCAAGCCGGCGACTTTGCCTTTAACCATTACCTGGCCCAAAGTAGGCACAGTAATCCGGCTGATAATCCGTAGAATCGTGGTCTTGCCCGAGGCATTTTCTCCGATAATTCCCAGAATCTGGCCTTTTTCCACTGAGAAATTAATATCTTTTAAAGCCCAGACATCGGTTTTCGGCAACGCTTTTTTAAAAAAAGACAAAACATTATTCAGCAAAGATTGTTTGGCTAAACTAAAACAATACTTTTTGGCAATATTTTTAAGTTCAATAACCGTTTCCGCCATTATTGTTCCTTTGTGATTAAGTATTCAAGTAAAATCAGCAAAAAATTTCTTATATCGGCAAAATAAAGCAATCCCTACCGCGCAAAACCCCAGACTAATCAGGCACATGCATCCGAGAGTTAAAAAACTCGGAGCCTTGGCATAAAGCAAAATATCCCGATAAGCGTTTATATATAAACTCAATGGATTAAGATAAAAAAACTTTTGAATATTTTCCGGAACAAAAGACAATGGATAAAAAATCGGAGTAGCGTAAAACCATACCAGCAGCAGCAGCTCAACAATATACTTCACATCCCGATACAAAGTGTGCAAAGCCGCGGCAGCCAAACAAATTCCGGCGATAAACAAGGTTTGCAAAACAATTATCAGCGGCAAATAAAGCCATAGCCAGCTGGGAAACAACTTGAAATAAACTAAAAAAACAAACAGCAATAATTGCGAAATCAGAAAATTAAACAAATTAGCGGCAACAATCGACAAAGTAATTACTTCATAAGGAAAATAGGCTTTTTTAATCAGGCTGGCATTATCAACAATCGAAGTAACTGAGGCGTTTAAAGAAAAATTCAGAAAAAACCAGGGTAAAAGCGCGCTGAGTAAAAAAACCGGGAAATTATCGATTTGAATCTTAATAATCACAGTAAACACAAAACTAAAGACCAGCATTAAAAGTAAAGGATTTAACAAAGACCATAACCAGCCTAATAACGCTGATTTGTATTTTATTTTTATTTCTTTTTTAGTCAGGCTTATCATTAAATCGCGATAATCATAAATGTTTTTTATATAAGCGTAACTCATAATTAGTTCAGCTCCTGGGCAATCAGCTTTCCGTCGACAATCACATCTTCCATGGACATATATTTCCATTTTCCAAATCTACCGACAGGGAAAATATTATTCGCGGTTAAGAAATCATTTAATATTTTCAGACAATCGCGATAATTATGATCATAAACAACATAAGCGTATTTAATATCATTAACATGCGAAACTAAAATTTTATCGTCTGGCCGCAAAATCCCAGCCTTAATCAAATCCTGGTGAATTAGTTTATCAATTCCCTGTTTGTCTAAAGGCTTATTTTTCGAATAGGATACTTCCGCGTACAAAGAACTCTTGCCCCGCGGCGCGGTATTATGCGAAAAATTCATCGGAAACCCAACCCGGAAAAAAGAAAATTTATCTTCCGGATAGTATATCCAATGTTTATCGCTTATTTCCGGCCGGTCAATTCCCAGATTAAGATTATAGATCGATATATACCTAAGTTTTAAAAACGCGGTTTTAACGTTTTCCGGCAGTTTATTAACAATAAGTTTCTTTAATTCAAGCATTGGCAAAGAACAAATAAGCCGCGTAAATTCCTCGATCCTGCCATTGCTGAATTTTACTGTTTTCTGCTCGAGATCTATTGCCTGCGCCTCGTGTTCAGTATATATGTTTTTGACCTGTTTAGCAAAAGCTTTTGCCAGCTGCTCAATCCCCCCTTTATCCGGATAATAAAATTCACTGTTATAACCCAGAGCCTTTGTTTTTAAAGTAAACGCTCCGTCTAAAACAGATTTAATCTTTACCCGCGGCACAAAATTTACTGTCCAATCCGGGATCAGCTCTTGCGGCGGTATTGTCCAGAATTTATAATTATAGGGATACATAAAATACTTGGTTATCCCCGCACCAAAGCTATCGAGCATCCAATCATAGAGATTTTGCGTGTCTTTATCTTTTGTTTTTACCGCTGGTTTGAGCATGCCTAAAATACATTTTTTAACTATTCGCAGCGGCAAACCAAAAGTGTTGGCCTGAAACGGATATTTAGTATAAACATCATTAGAATAAATCCAGGCATTGCGTTTACGCGCGGAAATCTGATTTGGTAAAAGCTGATCAATTAATTGCCGGACATATTTGGTTTTAAAATGCAGGAGATGTCCGTCATAATCAAAAATAAAGCCCTTGATGATTTCAGTTCGGGCAAGCCCGCCGACCCGCGCTTCTTTTTCAAATATTTTCGTTTTAGCCTTTAGATGAAAACCCGCGCTTAAGCCGGCAAGTCCGGCACCTAAAATTATGATCTGCTTACTCATCACTTATTTCCAATCTGCTTAATTTTATTCCGACCAAACACATGCCGCTAATAACCAATAAAAAAACAAATAAACCCATGGTATTTGACACCAGATAAATCAGTAAAGCGCAGCAATTTGTGACAATCGACAGAATAATCATTATCCTCAGGATTGATTGCTTGGAAATATTGATTTTAAGCAGGCGGAAAACAAAATGATCATTACTTTTAAGAAATATCGATTTACCCTGCCTTAACCGGACAAAAATAACAAACAGCATATCAAACAGCGGCAAAGCCAGGATTATTATCGGAATAACCAAACCGATTTCAGAGCCGGTATGGGCAAAGCTTAGCGATATGGCCATTACTGCCTGGGAAAACCCCAAAAACTGACTGCCGGCATCGCCCATAAATATTCGCGCCGGCGGCAGATTATATTTTAAAAAAGCAATTAATACCGCGCACTGAATCGTCGAAACCAGCAGCACAAAATGATTATTGGTTAAAACCGAAAAAACAAAAAAAACAAAAGTAGTGATTAAAGACACGCTCCCGGCCAAACCGTCAAGAATATCCAGTAAGTTAAACGCGTTGACCAGTAAAATAATCCAAAAAAAACTCAAGATTATATTCAGCAAAGGACTAAGATAAATAATCTCAGTGCGCGCGACAAAACCAACTAAAATCAATGTACCAAGAAACTGCCCGATAAGTTTTTCCCAAGGATTCATTTCCCGGATATCATCGAAAAACCCGAATAATACAATGATCCCGGCGGAAAACATAAACATGTAGAACTTAAACAAATTCAAAGAAAAACCGGAAAACCGGTAAAACCCGCAGCCAAGAATCAGAAAAACACTGAACATGGCAATGCCGCCCAAATAAGGCATGCTGCGAGAATCGATTTTTTGCGGAGCAGGATTTGTAACCAGATTTTTATGCTTTGCTAATTTTTCAAATAAAGGCATTAAAAAATAGCAGGAACCAAAAGCAATTATAAATAATAAACCAATAGCCATATACATTTTCTTAAGCCTTTATATATTATTATTTCGGACAGGATAATGCCCAAATATAATTAGAGAAAATTTAATCCAGGCAGGGCTGCATTAGCTTGCTTAATTACAAACAGCAGTGTTTGGCTAAAATTACAGCTAATTATTCGCAACACCTTGAAATTATAAATAGTTAGACTAGTATAATCTGAAAATAATATACCAAAAAAACAAGATTTTGTCAATTAATAGCTTTTACCCAAGAAGACAGAGAACAGAGAACAGAAAACCGAAGAATAATCCTCCAACGCCTAGGCTATGGAGGACAGGTAGACGATCGCTACGCTAGGACGATGGACGAGAAAAGCAGCGAATAGTAGGGCCACGGCGTGACGTGGCCTATAATAATAAAATATAAAGTAAAATCAAGACATGATTATGGAGGATAAACAATCACAACTTACTATATACATAAGAGTTAAGCTGATAAATTAAGCTTTTCCAAAAACCTATTTACTAGCTTTTTTCTTTGATCATTCTTCCACCATGAAAAGCTTATACCTGATCTGTATTTATCATCATAAGGGATAGTCCATTCAACTTTGCCAAAAACTCTTATGGGACTAATACTATCATCTAAAAGAAGATCTATACTTATACGAGTACCCGCGACCATTGCCTCTTTAGAAAAAACCCCAGCTCCAAGCAAAGTAAAATCCCGCAAAAAACACTCTGTCCCATTCCAATAGCGAAACCAAGCTTGAGGATCCAGTGGCCTAACTTGTATTCCAGAATTATCAGCCAATCTTCTTATACTTGTTCTTTTTTCCGTTGATATAATATCCATATTTTTTACCCCAAAAATTTGTTTATTTCGCGTAATAGTAATTAATTTCATATTTTATCTGTTTTTAGCTAAGAACTTTTTATTGATATCTAATATTAAACTAAAACTATTCTATATAGTTTTAAAAAGATTTATTAAATGCTCATTAAGTTTACCTGAATGTTTAGATTTTTGCAAATTATTCTGGATTTTTCTTGTAGCGGATAATTATAGACCGCTTATTGATAATTCTATTCGGGCTGGGGCAAGCCCAGCCCCTACAGGTTGTTATATTATTTTTGGGTCATTTTTAATTAATGTGAATATGAAAAAACCTGCAACTTACATCCTGCAGTATGCAGCTTATCGCATATTTATTTTAGGAAGGAAATTGTCGTAGTATAACTATTTTGATAAAATTCCGGATTTGTGGCTTGCGTGCCCTGGCCGATTCGCACTGTAATTAATATCTCGATTTTACTCGGAACCCCGTCTGTATGCGAATCCCAGGAATTAGCCGGATTATTGCTGGTATCAAAAAAAGTGAATTGCAGATCAGTAATATTCTCAGAAAACGGATCACTCGCATTAGCCGAACCGGTTGAAAAGTTAAAATCAAAATCCGAAGAACTTACATCATTTCTGTCATCAAGAACATAGAACCTTCTCAAAACATCATCATTTGCCGCCGCGGTTCCTTCTCCATCCAGCCAGTAACCAAGTTCCGCTAAATCAGAAGTCTCTTTGCCGGGATTTGTCGGCGCGATAAAATAGAATTCATCGCCAATACTATTGGTTCTCCAGCCGCTAGGCGCAGTGGAATCAAAGCCCAGGCAATAAAAATTATTATCTTTGATCAACGCGCTGGAAATTTCCCGGGAGATCCTGTCTAGCACAACCCGGGCAATGGTTGTTGCTTTAAATATATTATCAGCTTTTTTCCAGGCACGCAAAGAAACACTAAACACCGAATATAAAATAGTTACCAGCAAAGCCAGAATTCCCATGGCAACTAAAAGCTCGATCAGGGTAACGCCTTTTTTCAATCGCATTAAAATGTTCCTTCATAAACCAGACGCACAATATGCTGAGTATCCAAGACCGCGCTCTGCCATCCCAATCCAGCCACATAACCGCCAAGATCGCTAAACCGCAAAGAAACCCGGCTGTCTTTATCACATTCATAAACACATTCAAAATAAAGATTATGATGCCCGATAACATCGCCGCCTAAGCCATAATCAGAAACCCGGCTATAACGATAAACTAAACGAGTACTAATATCTTCATCCAGCTGATAGCGAATATCCGCGCCGGCATAGTTCATAAAATCATCCAAGGTCGCGGCATAATTAAATTCATTATAAACATACTCAAGACCGATTTCCGTCCATTTATCCGGAGTAATAACCAAGCGAGTTTTATTAATATAATAATAAGGATAAGGCGCGTCTGGATTTACGTTCAGCCAGGTATACAGATAATCCGGAAATTCCGGATATTCATTAGTTCTTTCAAATATTTCCTCTAAACTCAGCCATTCGGTGAAATCATATTTAAAGCCTATTGACCCTGTATTTATATCCAAACTTTTTCCGTCCGCCGCATCCGGACGATTATGCGTAAGCACCAGGAATTTATAAAGCAGTTGTTCATTTGCCTGATAAGCGATTTCTGTTCTTAAAACATTTTCGACAAATTGATCATCCGTCGCGTTATTCACAGTACGGAAATTTAAATAAACATCTGTACCTTCAAATTCACCAAAACGCAAATCAACTGCCGTGACTTTCCGATCTTGATCCAGACTGTCGCCAATTCGATAATTTTCTTCATCATCTCCCCGGCGATAAAATTCTATATGTCTGCCCCATTGCTGATCGCTTTTTGTGTAATTGTAAACTGCCAAAGGCGGCGCGAAATCCTTGCCCATTTGCGAATATGATAATTTTGATTCAACCGGCATTTCAAACGGATCAATTTTACTTTCTAAAACAACTGTATAGGCATCATCATCGCTGTTTACTTCATAAACCTGATTATTAGTATTATGCTCTGATTTAGATATTGCTGCTTCAGCTTTAATTGTATGCCATTCATTGATCTCATAGCTAGAATCAACCGCCATGGCCTGATCATAAGCATCCTGACTGGCTTTATCAAATCCAATCCGGGAAGTATATACTCCTCCGAGCATAAATTGATCTGAAAATTCTTTTTTAAATCTAAAACCCAGAGGAATATTATTTACATCAGTATAATCATCCCAAAGATCCAAAGGCGCGGCCAGCATAAAATCCGTATAGATACTGGCAAGCTCACCTTCAAACCGAAAAGCGCGTAGTAAAGTCAGCCAGTTGCCGGCACTGTCCCTTAGCACTTCATCAGCCTGCCAGGTTCCCGGAGCCCAGCCCTCAGCTGTATATAATCTGCCAGGAATCCATTTATACAGCCAGGGACTGGCCTGCCAGAAAATATGATTATTCACCAGTTTTAGCGGATCATCAGAATACATTGATATATTTTCTTCAGCGTATAAAAATAAAATCGCCCGGTATTCGTCTTGCTTATAATCAAACCATAAAGCTTTCATTGGTTTTAATTCCATATCAATTTTAAGTTCAGGAATATCTAAACGGTGAACATAGGGAGTTGTCCATCCCTCTACTGTTGATGGCTTAGCATAACCATTAGCAACTTTTGTTTCCTTTAAATAAAAAGTATCTCCGGCAGCAGAACGCGCAGCTTCAGGATAGAGATTGCCGGTACTTGACCAGTATTTTAATTGCAGTTCAACCGGATCATTGGCATCTGTCGCGCCATACCAGGTCGGCAAAGTAATTGTTCGCGATTTACCGACAAAAGCCCAGGGATCAATTGATATTTTGGTATACATGGAAAGTTGATCATTTATCGGCGCGTCAATGCTCAGCTGGACTTGATTGTAGATGGAATTATCAAAAGTATTATAACGCTTATCGCCAAACAGCCAGCGCCAGGAACGTTCATGTTCCAGCCAGCTGGCATCTTTCCAAATAAAATCAGATGTATTCACGCCAAAATTAAAACGAAAACTGCCCTTAACCACTGGTTCAGACAGAAGTTCATCACTAGCATAATCTTCCTGGGCCAAAGCATAAATCTCCGGATCATAATTATCGATTAAAGCTAAATTATCCCCGGAGTATATAGGTTCACTGGTTTGCTGCTGGGCATTTGCTAATCGCAGGAACAAAACAAAGCTGAATAATAAACATAGGGGAATCATTTTAAACAGAAAAGCGGAAAAACAATCTGGATCAAAAAAAATCTTTTTAACTATTTTTAAATATGTTGAGGGAAAATAAATATTTCGCATTTTCAGCAACCATCCTTGGCTAAACTGGATTTATACATAGTTAATTTCCTAAAATATATTATACTCTTCTTTCGCGAAAATTGCAAAATTAGTTCCAGCCGCGGAAATTGAACCGCTGTCCGGAGTATACCAGCCATGGCCGGTATCAACAGCGCTATTACTGGCATAAGGCAAACCGCCTCGGCCCTTACTCGAACCAAAAGCCGCCCGGATCAGCATCAGTTTTTCCAGCTCGCCTAAATAATAATCAGCTTTGCGCTGATATTTACTGGCTTGAGCCTGATCATCTTGCTGTTTGTAAAAACTGCTGATCTGGCACAATGCAACTACCATTTGCGCTGTCCATTCCACTGAGATTGTACCGCCGCGGCTGATGCTCGAAGACGCGCAAAAATCAAAACCGCTGACCTTTACCTTTTTCCCCGCGATATTTTGAATATTTATCGTGGTCTTGCAGTTTTCCTCAACACAAGCCAAAAGATCGTCTACGGCAACGCCCATGTCTTCCAGCCCCTGCGGCCCAAAAGCCATTATACTCAAAGCAACAGTATCTGTGGCAATCATCCGGTCATCAGTACCGCGATTAAACCGTTTTAATGTTTTATTGTAGGCGGAATCCTTCAGCCATTTATACACTTTCCGCGCCGCCAGAGCATAACGCTGATCATTACTTTCTTTAAATAGTTTTTTAAAAAACATATACGCGGCAATATTCTGCTCGGTTCCCGCCCAATTAACCTGCGGCCCGCCCGGCAACGAACCGTCTTTATTTCTATTCTGTAATTCCAACAGCCAATCAGCGATATCAGATACCAGCTGCTTATAGGTGGTCTTTCCGGTTGCCTGCTCATACCGCATCAGCGCCAGTCCTAAATAAATCACCGGACCAGTATGCACAATATATTCCGAGACATTGCCGGTAATCACATCATAAGCATTGGCAAATCCTCCCTGGACTTTTTTAGCGCGATTATTGAAAAAATCAAAAATCAATTCTGCTTTTTCATACTGCTTAAAATTAATAAAATTAAACGCGCTCAAAGCCTGGTCATAAGTAAAGCCGACATCAATAAAAGCATGATCATTGTCATAGCTGACAATCAGCCCGGTTTTGCTGCTTTGCGAAGCCAAAAGCCATTGGCGCATTAAATCCAGAGTTTTATCTTCTAAAACCACTCTTTTGTTACTGATTTTTTCCAGTTTAGTCTCAAGTACGATTTGCGTATCGGTATATTGATTAAGCCTGCTCTCAATCTGTTGTTTTTCAGTTGATAAAACAGCCAGCTGCTTTTTTAACTGCTGCTGAACTAATAATAATTTCTCCACCTGCTCAGTATTCTGCTCAGCCAATTGCTGCTTTTGCAATGCTTCAATCCGGCTTAATTTTTCCCGCGTTTGATTTTCCGCTTTCGCGCTATAATTCATCATCCCGGCTAAAATCAGCTTTTCCGCTTTAATTTTATCCAGTTCCTGGTTTACGATAAACTGCTCATCACTTAATTGGCTGAGCTGCTCGACTAATAAATTATTATTACGATTCAGCCGGATATTATCATAGGCTAAAAATCCGCAGAACAATAACAGCAGCAGACAACCCACAACAATCATCCGGGGAATAGCAGTCAGGAACTTAGCAAAACTGATTATCCGTTTTTGCTCAACACTGTCAATTGCCTCATAAGCCAATCCTAACATGCAACTCTCAGGATAAGGCGACGCGGTTTTCTTGGACCAAGCAATCCGGGCAATCGCTTTGACCGGATTATTTTTTAAGGGGATATTTAAAAATATTTGGAGTTTGTTTTTAGTGTCTTTAAGCAGTTCAAGGTGTTCGGGTTTAAAGCTGTTTATTTCCACGCATACGCCGAAAAAGCTTACATCGCGGGTAAAACCCTGAAGTAAATCACTTAGCGGCTTGTTCTGGGAATCAACAATTTTTAATTCAACCGGAAAGATTTTATTAAGCCGAACATATTTTCTTCTTTCATTTGTCATAGGCAAATATTTTCCGTTGCTTTGAATTATCAGTTTGAATTATTTTAGCATAAAGCTTAACCTGCCACAAACTATTCACTAACTTTAAACGAAAACTTTTTACTTATTTTCTGACCTTTAATCGTGATTAAAAGCTCGCCAGCATAATCCCCGGCCTGCTCAAACAAATGATTAAAGTTTTTTGTCTGCCCATTGATCGGCTGTGGGGCTTTGATATCCCAGCTCCATTGAATATCTTTTTCCAAAATAGTCGCGGGATAAATCCGCGCGCCGAAATTAACCGGCTGACCAATTTTGTTTTCTCTGCTGATATCAAGAACTATATCATGTATCCAGACACTTCGGCAAACCGCGTTTTCACTGCCCGGAGTTTTTGCCACAAGACACAGGAGTTTCGGCATAAGCGTATCATAAGTGGTTTTAAATTCAGTGACATTGCCTGGAACATTATTTAAACCTATATCCCCGAACCATTCATATTTAAACAAAGGCTGAACCGTGCCCACGGAGAAATCCTGGGCAGTTGCCTGCCAAACAATCTCCTGATTGATAAATCCGGATTGAGGCAAGCTTTTTAAAGTCATCACAATATTCGAACCTTGCCCGCCAAACAGCATATCCAAAGGATAAGCTAATTCCTCGGGTAAAGGCTTTTCATCATCAATTTCCTGCTTACGCTGGGCTGCCTGGGCAGAAAAAGGATTAGCCTGATCAATAAGCTTTGAATATATTCGCGCGGCTTTTTGATTTTCTTTCTTCCACTGGAAAATCAAACCAGACTGATAAGCGCAAAAATCAGCATAATCCGAATCAGCAAATTCATTGCTTACTTTTTCCAGATAATTCAGTCCTGGATCCAGATTGCCTTGATAAAAAATATTTATAATCCCTAAGCGGGTATAGACTTCCGCTAAAAGCTGCTTTTCATTGGCTTTTTTCGCGCAATTTTTATACTCTTCCCGCGCTCGTTTATAATCTCCCAATGCTTCCAGATTTAGCCCTCTGGCAAATATCTCTGTTTCATTAAATACTTCCGGACCAAAAGTTTTTTCCGCTTTAGCATATAGTTGCTCAGCAAAATCCGCGTCAACTGCTAAAGAAAAACCATAGTCCCGGAATTTATCACAAATATTGAGCAAAGCTGCTTTTGCCTCAGGCTGCGCGTATTTCGCTAGAATAAAATCAATATAATGGCCGTAGATAACAATCGCCATATCAATTTGCCCATCAGCCAAATATCGATCAGCGATTTCTAATAAATTTTGCGCGGAAGAAGCATCCGCGTTATTCGCCAGCAGATAATCTTTATAGGCCACAAACAGCTGATTCAGCTGATGTTTTCTGCCCTCTTGAGCAATGATTCGGGCAACTTCCTGAAATTTTGCAATATCACCGCTTTGCTCAGTATAAGCAATCAGATTATTTACAAAATTATTAAACACCTGTTCCGCGGATTCTTCATCTTCATCGCGCAAATAAGCTTTTTGCGCTAAATACTGCAAATCCAGCAGCTCACTGCTGATTTGCCTGTCCGCGTATTTAGCCGCGATTTGAGTTATCTGCTCATCCAGTGCGTCTATATTGTCATAAAAAACCTGCCACAACTCTTTTTTCTCCAGATTATCCAGATACATAGAATCAGCCAAAGCTGTATAATATTCCACTAAAAAGCTATTCGCGGAATCAGCGCCCGGGATTTTAAGCTGTTTTAAATATAGCCGCAGTCCTGTAAAATCTTCCTGAGAAACAAAGGCAGTAAAACGATCTTTAATTGTCTGGGCGGAAATCTCTGTTTCCGCTAAACAAAGCGTTTTGCCTAACATAAAACTTATCAGCATAAAAATCATTAAGCTAAATTTTATTTTTTTAGAGTTAAACACAAAACTATACATACGCGTTCACATCCTTTGTTTTTTCAGTTGATTTAAATTATTTTATTTTTCCGTTTCATCCGCTTGATTTTGATAAGCCTGATTCCAAAGTTTGCGCAAAACATAATAAGCCTTTCTCGGGCTTCTTTTATTTAAGCCATTCGCGTCCAGTTCCGGCTCTAAACTTACTAAGCCAAACCATTCTTCATTCATATTCTTACCAGCTTTAGCGTCAAAATCATAAGAGCCCATACCCCAGGCAGCATCATTATCATGAACCAACCAGCTATCCCGGTCACTTTCCGAGCTTTTCCACCATTCATCGCTCCATTCAAAAATAACTCCGCCCAAACAATTTCCCATTCCTGGGCCGCCAGCCAGATTATTCTCAATATCCAGCCACTGGCTCTTTAAAAACTTTGACTGGTTTTTCTGATCTTCCTGCATTTTAACCATATTAAAAGCATCACAGCCAAATTCAGTTAAAATTACCGGCCGGTCAAACTTGCGTTTTATTTCTTTAAAAAAGTTGCCAAATACCCTGCCTCGATAGACAATACAGCCAATCAGATCTACATCCGGACAATTTTCCTCGGCGATTTTTAAACCCACGGTTTCCCCATTACCCAAAGAAACAAGATGCGCTGGATCAACTTTTTTTATCTTTTTAGCCAATTCATTAACAAACGCGTAATATATTTTGGCCCGAGCGTCTCTTTTTTTGCCAAAAGTATCCAGGGCGTCAATTTCATCGTTTGACCAGGGATTGATTCTTCCATCAAAACTATAATTATTCTCATTGCCTAAATTCCAGATCAATAAACCCGGCACATCTTTAAAATATTCCACGGTTTTTAACACTTTATCCGTAATTTGTTTTCTAAATTCCGGATCAGCATAATTTGCCGGCGGATAATCCCAAAATCCCAGACTATGACCTAAGATCGTTCTGATCCCATACATATTGTATAAATCTTCAATCATCTCCCGGCAAAAAGCGACTTCTTCACCGCTATGATAAAGCCGCACAGTATTTACACCCATTTCCCGCATTAATTTTCCATCAACTATCCAAGGCTTATTCGCGTCGCACATAAAATTATATAAAATACCCTGCTGGCCAATCGGTACCGGGGAATAACAAACTCCTTTAATAATAAACGGTTTTTTATCAACAATCAGCTGATAGTGATATTTTTGTTCATCTTCTTTGTTTTCTTTTTTAACTTTTATTTTATTAATAGACACCTTACCCTTAGGCTCTTGATTTATTAAGCTGCAGCCTGTGAGCAATAAAAATATTAAGCCTACTGCGATTTTCCGAATTTCCCTATTCATACAAAAAAACCTTTCCCTGATTTCTCATCTTGATAAATTTAAGCAACAATCCCTTGTTTTAAAAAACAGTTTGTAATAATTCAACTCGCACACTAAAACAGCAAATAAGGGTAGGAACTAGAATCAGGCCCCTACCCTTATTTGTTGATATTTATTAAACGATTAATTATTTTTCATAACGAATATCATCCAGGTAGAAAACTGCTCCATCTGGATTGGAATCCGCGTTTGATGCCCAACAAAAACCACCGTTTACATATGACAAATCAACATCAGTCAAATCAATTGTATATTGCTGCCATTCAGCTGTAAGGTCAATTGGTCCGATTCCCACAGAATCAGAATCAGGATAAGGGCCATTAATCCCGCCCATTTTAAATTCCATTAGCCGCTCACCACCATTTTGCCCCTTAGCCCAAAATGTAAGTTTTTTAGCTCCGCGCAGATCAAATCCGCCATTTACCTCACCCCAGTTATTCGCTGGGTTCTGCCAGAATACTCCAGCCCAATTAGCGCCTTGCTTGCCTTTTGCTGTATAAGTAAATTTTATACAGGTATTTCCGGAATATGGCATTTGTTGACAAAATAAGTCCATTTTTAGATCTCCGGTATCCCCCATCCATCCCGATGGAACAAAATGATTTTCTTTATCATCTCTCTCTTTGTATACATAGAATATCCCATCTTTAAAATCTCCGGTTTTACCAATAAGCTCCGCGTCCGAATCTTCCCAGTCCTGAGCAACAGCCATGGGAGCAGAAAGCATCAAGCCTAAACATAAAATTGCCACAAACCAAACTACCTTTTTCATTACTTCCTCCTCTTAATTGATCCCGCCGCAATTCGGCGGGGGAATTTTGCCCGAGAAGCAGCGGTTAGCTGCTGATTCGGGAATCATTATTAATTCTAAGCCCCAAACCTATTACTCATATTTTATATTATCCAGGTAAAAAATACAACCTTTTCGATTGTGCGCTTTGGTAAGAGCAAAGCTAAACCCGGCAAAAATGTACTTCAGATTTCTTTGAGAAACATCCACAGCGTACTGTTTCCACTCTGGAGTCAATACCACAGGTCCGATTCCGTGATTATCAGAATCAGGATAAGTTCCTTTTAAACCGCCTAATCTAAAAACCGCGATGTGTTCACCTCCTTTTTCTCCCTTGGCCCAAAAAGTAAGTTTTTTTGCAAAGCGCAAATCATAGCCGCCTTTTTTCTGTCCCCAATTACCAACCGGATTAACCCAATAAAGGCCTGCCCAGCCAAAATCACCAGTCGCGTTATATTTTATTTTTACACAGGTACTGCCGGATTGGGGATTTTCCTGCCAACCCTGATCAAATTCAATTGCCGGCCCATCGCCAATAGTCTGGGATGGAAAAAAACTGTTTTCCGCGGCGTCTTTATCAGAATAAACAATTTGCTGTTTAAGCTCAATGGCCTGTCCCGCTTTTTTAGCTGGCTCAGATTCCGGAATTAATCCTTCCTGAGCAAAAACCCAAGGATTAGCGCAAACAATTAAACTGATTAAAACTATCAGGAAGCAACTATTTTTCATTTTTATCTTTTTCCTTATCTTAACCATTACCTTAATAATATTATTTTTCCAGCCAAATTTTCTGCAGTTCAAAGTAAGATTTTTTAAGCTGGCGCATAAACGGAGAATCCGTAGCATCTCCCTGACTGGTAATTCCAAACCACTCCTCATAATACCATCCATCAACAAATGGCCCGCCGCAATTAGGAGTAACATCCTGAATTATATCCGGAAATCCTGGAGGCGCTCCGGTTTTCCACCATTCATCAACAAATTCAAATACTACTCCGCCCAAAGCATTGCCAGTACCATAACCCGCGCTGTTCTGGATAATATCCTGCCAATTGCTGACCAGATAATCCGCCTGAAAATCTTCAGCATATTCCCGGCTGTATCTATGGCCATAAGACGGACAGCCGTACTCTGTGATCATTGCCGGCTTATCAGCGACTTCCTTAATCGGCAGCCATAAATTATAATAGCCAAAGCCATGCTTCCCACGATAAGAATTCGCGCCTAAAACATCAATGTCCGGGCAATTATCCGCGAAAATATCGAGAAAATGAATATCACCATTGCACAAAGCCACGGGATGATAAGGATCAACTTCTTTGATTTTTTTAGCCACTTCATTAACAAAATGATAATACGCTTCTGGATTTTTCTGGGAATTATTAGCAATTCCGTAATTATTTTCATTGCCCAATACCCACATTAACACACAAGGCTCATCCTTATAATTATTAACCATCTTCATCACTGAATCGAGCATATTGCTTTGATGCTCAGGATTGGAATAATCAGTTCCCGGAATCCAATCAGCTTTAGAACCAACCGCGTACATTCCTAAAAAATCACCAATAATAATCCGAATTCCATAGGTTTTATACAAATCAACAAACACTTGTTTATTTCGCACAAAATCATGATGATAAACCCGGACAACATTTACCCCCATGTCTTTCATGATCTGAAAATCACCCACAGCCGGCTCATCGCCTTCCTGAATATTATTCCGATTTTTATCAACCCAGGAATCATAAGGACTGTCGATTTTATTGTTTTGATTTTCATCGGAGATTGACCAGTCTTTTAAAGTACCGATATCCGGGCTCTGCCCGACCTTAGACGGCTGATAAGCCATTGCCTTGATGATAAACGGCTGGCCGTCTACTTTCATTTGCCAATGCCTATTACTATATTTTATCAAACTAATATTGCCATAAACTTTTTCCTGCTCCACTTCCAAAGCCGCTAGATTGATTTTTGGATCAATTACCTGACTAGGATTAACTTTAATTAATTTACCAGGATTAATGCTGAATATATCGTTTTTTAAATTCTCATCATAACGGTTTTCAACCGCTATGCGCGCGTCAACTAACTTAATTCCCAGTTCAGGATATCTTTTAGTCAAATACATAATTCGATCCAAAGCCGCTGGCCCCACATACCAGGCAGTTCCCCAATAAGTAATACCAATGCTTCTCGGATAATGTACGGCTGTCGCGTAATAAGCTTTTATTGCCTGACTAATATGCCCGGCAGTTTCCAAGATTTCCGCGGTATAAAATAATTTTATCCCTGGATCTTCGGCTGCTGTCGCCCATTTATAGAATGCGGCTTGATGATCCGTGATATTTACAAAAGACCAATGACTGCCCACAAGTTTTTTTGCTTTATCAAAACTCTTATATTTAGGATCATTTTTAACCGAATTATTGGGAAAAATTCCTTCGCCCACTGCCGCAGCCAAACCTTTGGCGTCTTTGATTTGAAATTTATACTTGGCTGTATCCAGATTTTTAAATTCACCATACTTCGCGTAATCAACAACCAGTTCAGTGCCTGGATCAAATAATTTAAAACTCGCTTCAGGCAAAGCCCAAACACTGCTCAGACTAAAACAAAAACTACTTATTGAAAATATTATAATAAACTGCTTAAAATGCAATTAGATACCCTTTCCTTCCAACCCAACTCTGACAAATAAATTATTTATTGTTTATTTTTTAATAACCGCAAAGTTAATATTCGATCTTATTTTAAGCGCAACCGCGCCGTGCTTCGAGTATTTTCCGCACTTCCAAAGCTTTTTCTTCAGTTACTTTAAAAGTACAAATTGTAATCACCGCGATCAATGAGGTTATCATCGGAACGCTGATATCAAATACTCTTAACAGCAATAATGTTCTAACAGTCTGCTCACCGCCCAATTCTACTTTAAACCCAGTGGCATTAAGCAAATGA
Organism: Candidatus Omnitrophota bacterium; assembly: GCA_018817585.1. Taxonomy (GTDB): domain Bacteria; phylum Omnitrophota; class Gorgyraeia; order B26-G9; family B26-G9; genus JAHITE01. The sequence continues at coordinate 40,443 of JAHITE010000094.1, read as the reverse complement.
CCGGATATAGCAAAAGCCAAAGCCATGCCTAATTTTACCATCCACCAGTAAATTGAGCCATACATGCCTTCTCTGCGCTCTCCGGTTTCCACCTCATCAACATCACAAACATCAGCCATCATCGCGCCCATTAAGGTAAACAATCCGCCCAAACCAAAAGCAATGAACGGCGCGGGAATAAGCAGCATATTCGGATGCGCTGGATTATAGCAAAACCATTTCATCGCATAACCAAAAATCGATACAGTTGTGGAAAAAATAAATGCTCTTCTTTTGCCAATTTTAGTCGAAACCCAAGTAATAAAAGGAATCACGCAAAAAGTTGAAATTGAAGAAACAGTACCAAACAAGCCCATATAAGTTGCTCCAGCAGGACTATCACCGCCAAAAACATAATAAATAATTACATAAGAAGAAAACGCGGAAACCAGCATGAAACCATTAAACACGAGAAATGTGGAAGTGCACAGTTTAAGAAATGGCTTGGATTTAAGCGTAATCGCGAAACCTTTAAAAAACTTAGCAATATTTTTACCCAGACCATCAATTTTTACTACTGCCTTACGATTAGTATCTGCTTTGCTGCCAAATCTTTCCTTACAAAATATAGCCGGCATGATTCCCACAATCGCCACAAATGTTCCAACTATGATTGCCAAACCGCGCGCGCCTTCAACACTATTAGCAAACCATGTATCATTTTCCATTATTTTCCAAAACCAAGGAGCAATCACCCAAGCAAACTGACCAATCCAGTTACTAAACCCCATAACCCGAGTACGCTCATGATAATCCGGAGTCATTTCATAACCCAATGCTACCCATGGAGTCGCGTACACAGTATAAGCCAGATAAAAAATAATTGAGACAATTAGAAAATACCAGAAATAAAATGTCTCACTCTGTCCAGGACGCAGCTGCCACATCATCGCGAAGATAATTCCCGAAAATATCGCGCCAAAAAAGATATAGGGTTTGCGCCGGCCAAAACGCGAACGGGTATTATCGGAAATATAACCCATAATCGGATCAGTCAATGCGTCAGTTAATCGCGGCAATGCCATTAATGTTCCAACCAAAGCTGGATTCATGCCTAGTCCGAGATTAAGCACAATTGCCATGCAGCCAACAGCTGCTCCCAAAAGATTATTAACCAGCCCACCTAGTCCATATATCAGTTTCTGACTAAGACTAATCCGATCTTGGGGTTTAGTCGTACAATGTGTTACCTCACTCATTAGAGCTCCTTCCCTATCTTGTACTTAGCTACGATCTTTGTCCATGCCTTAAAAAGTTACACGTATTTCAGCAATTATTTTGAATCAAGCTATGATTAGTAAATAAAAAAGCCCACATAATTTTATATGGGCATGACAATTCTTTGATTAATTGACAAACTATTAAAGATATATATTGGTTTTGTAAATACAAAATAGACATATTTTTCCTAAATTATTAAATTCCAGGGAAGTTCTTTCCTTTATAAATAGGCATTAATAGAACTCTTTTTATAACATAAATTAAAGTTTCTGTCAAGAATATAAAGAGGATTACAATTCGAATTCAGCTCTATACTTCTTTTCCAGACCATCTAATGCTTTTTGCACTTCTTCTTGTGTCGTCTGTTCAAGCTTAATTATTATTTCTTCTAAACTCTTTCTTTCCGTTAATGTAAATAAACTTGTTCTTGTTCCCAACGGACCCTTTACGCAATCACCTTCCCAGTGACCATATTCAACTCGATTATTCACTTCCTCAGCTCGATCCTCTATACTTCGCGCCATTCTAAAGCCATTAATGTATCCTTCAGATAACCCATAGCATTATCTACATCCATTCTAAATTCAGAATCCCCCAATGACTCGTCATCATCCATTAGATCATAATATAATGTATTCGATATCTCGGTATTTAATACTTTTCTAAAAGCTTTTAATTCTTCATCTATTTCTGCTTGAATTAATTGCGGCAAAGGACTTAAATTAGAAACTGAGATGACATCATTAGTCAGATTTTGGAAAAAATTATGAGCTGCTATATCTTGCACATATAATTTAGGGGAAAGACATTTTTTGCTTACTAATATCAATTTCAGACATACCTCCAGCCCAGGAAATATCTATTAATAAGAAAGCATTTATTAAAACAACCGCGATACCGCGAAATATGTGCTTCAGCAATAGATTCTCCTAAACAAGTATTTGTCAAAAACCTGAATTCACATTTATTATTTATATTGCCTGCATTATAAACCCTGATGAGGTTGTATTTAAAATATTTAATTTATCCATACTCAAACCAGTGTCTTTGATTTGTTCAATAGCTTTATTCTGCAGATCCATTTTCGCGATTTTTTTATTCAAGCTCTTAGCCGCGGATTCAAGCACCTGCATGCTTGCCTGTCTTTGATCGTCAGATTTTTCTTTTTCAAGATCAATCTTATTTAAAATAGTTTGATATGCTTGCAAACCTTCTTCCAATTTTTTCTGTTTTACAAGCTTATCAGCTGCTTTTTCTTCATTTTCCAAAGGATATAAAAACCTAAGCTGTCTTCCTTGAGCAGTATCCGCGGTAATATAGTCAATCACTCCCTGAGGAATTGATTGGTCTAGCGGATGATTGCCCACAATCCGATCCTTGGTTGGTATATCATTTTTATCACTTAAGGCTTTTCTTATTTTTACAGCAGCAAGATCAGCAAAAGACCCCACATCTGATCTTTTAAAATTTGATTTCCACAGTTCATGCAACCACGGATATTTTTCAATTTGATTTTTAACATCAACTTCTTTACCTGTTCTTTCAAAATATACAATCTTAACCTTAGCTTTAGCTAAAGTGTCTTTGATAAGGCCTACTTCATCTTTTTCCCCGTATCCTTTTTCACCCTTTGCTCCTACTTTATCAGAGCCAACAAGATAAACCCATTCAACATTAGGATTAGCAACAAACATCCAAATAAACCCAGCCATATCCATATTAAAACGGCGAGCTGACTCATCTTTTCCTGCCATACTTAGAAGCTCCTCATTGCCGCTAAACATTTCCACTGTTTCTTTTCTGATCGGAGTTACCTCAAGCCATTGATTGAGCCCAAGCTTATTAGCCTCACCTTGTTCATTAACCGCAATCTGAGCCATTTCATTGCGAATATCAGCAGAAGCCGCATATGGCTTATCCGGCACTGTGCCGCCATTTGCCAGCAATACCATGTCCAGTTTTTCACTGATGATCCCAGCCAAAGACGCGGAAATATGGCCATAATGTAATGGATTCATTGTGCCAGGCTGTAAACCAATTCTGGCACTTATATCTGAATGATCATTTTCTGTTGCTAAGGCTGCTGCTTCAAACAAAATTGCCGGAGTAATAACTTCTTCTTTTTTAGTTTTCATTACTTCTATAATCTTTGCAATATAAAAATCTTTTTGGTCTTTATCCATTGCAAAACGAATATCCTCATGATCAATTTTTGTTATTTCTTTATCTTTTTCCATCTGCTTAACTTTATCAAAATAAACTTCCACTGTTTTGCGGCCGGTTTTTTGCATCTTAGGAATTGATGGATCTAAAGCTTCAATGTTCTCAATAATATTTTTCAATATTAAGCAAGTAATATTTTCTTCTTCAACTTGACCAATAGCCGGCACATCAGATATGCCGTCATGACCAACCATTCTGCTTTTAGTTTCAGGTTCAGCTTTGAGTGATTCTCTAAGCGCCGGAAGTGCTCTTTTTGCTTTTACGCCAAAACTTTGTAATACATAAGCGGCTTTTGTTTTAGTATATTGATTATCAAGCTTAGCAATAGCTGCATCAATCAAGCTCTCAATGCTCTTATCTCTGTCTACACCAACTTGCTCTAAAGCATCAATTATTGTGTCTGCCCAGGTTCTTTCCTGAACACCCTTATCTTTTAACTGCTGGATTAAAAAATCTACTGCCTTATTATCTTTTAACTGCCCTAAAGCTCTGATAATTGTCAGAGTATTGGCAAAATTAAAACTCGCAGAATATTTATCCATGGCAATTAAAGCATCTACTGTCTTATTGTTTTTTAATTCCACTATATTTGCCACTATTTCTTTCACTTTATTGGTAAAATCAGCATAAAAGAATAATTCTTTTACATAATAATCAAACATTTCCGCTTCATTCTTACCAAACTCTTTAAGCTCAGGAATAGCTACAATTATAATATCCTTTAGCTCTGTATTTTTATCAGCAGTCAAAGGTTTTATGTCAATACCAGTAAATTCATAAACATTTTTATCGTCTTCGCTAACATTGGCTGATGATATATAATTCGTACCAAATACTCCCTGATTAACTTGCTTAACATTAGCTACAACTTCAAAAGAAACACCAAATTTATTTAATACTCTTGCTTTTTCAAGATAATACGCAGGGATTTCACAACTAGATATTTGGTCGATAACTGATGCGTCAGGAGTATCTGTTTGCTGTTGGTAGTATTCAATAGCTTTTTGTTTAATTACTGATCTCCCCTGCCCTACGCTTTTCTGCTCTTGTGCTTTATTAGCCGTAAGAATATCTTCCTGGGCCAATGCCTGATCTTTAACTTTATAGAACTTATCAAAACCAAGCGCAAAATCCAGCTGGCTGATTTGCACTTGAGCACTGAGCATTTTATCAGGAGTTACAACTGATAGCTCTGTTCCTCCTGCCCAGGCAATATCTAATATCAGGAAGGCTTGGATGAGAACTATGGAAATAATGCGAACCCAGGATTTGGATAATAATTTATTCATAATACACACCCTTCAAGTTAGCGCATTAGCGCGTTTACGTGTTTGCATGTTAAAATTAATCCGTGTAATCTTTTCATAAAGTCCTTTATAAAAAATACATAAAAGTATACCACAGGATTATATATATTGCAAATTCATAACATGCTAAAAATAAAGCAGTTAGGGGATGGCGGACAGAAAAGTAGCGCATATTAAAAGCAGGAAACACTTTGCGCTTGGCTGATAGTTATGAGTGGCAAGCTTTTATAAAACAAAAGCCGCAAGAAGCTATCTCTCGCGGCTGATAATATTGGTGACTTTGTAAATTTAAACTATTCGCTAATCGCTGCTTTTATATCGCAGAACCAACAGCCTGAACTTGTGTCTGCAATTGCTGTGTTACCCATCTATTAATCGGACCGGAAGTTAATTTCTCAGTTACCTGAGCGATAATTGTTTCAAAAAAGAATCTGGTAAATCCATTAGTAAGATCACTGATGATTTGTTTTTTGCTTTCTTCTGTATATCCCCAAGGATTGTCAATGATTTTACCGAACTGATTGTTTTGTCTATTAGTATCATAATCATCACGCTTAAGAATCTGAACCACTCCTTCTAATACCCGGTTATAGCGATCATGATTAGGATCTGTTTCTCCCACAGGATATATTGGACGTTGTCCCTTTTCAAAAAGTAGTTCTCCTTCCCTAAAAACCAGTCTGCGAGTAACTTCATACGCCAAAGCTCTGATTAAATCATATTGATCTTCTGTTACCTGAGAAGTCCCGAAAATTTCCAGCAATTCATTTAAGCTGTTTATAAAGGAATCTGATTCAATAAGCTCAGCATTAGCCAAACTGATTTTCTCATCAGCTACTGCTTTTCTGATCGCGTCCCGCCATAACTGACCTTGAGCACCTTTTTGATTAAGATTTATTTCTCCCTTATTTTTTTCAATCAATACCTGAACTGTTTCATAAGCTTTTAAACGTTCTGCCGAAGTATTAAAATTAGCATTGATCCATACAGTATTGCGTTCTCTTACATCAATATCATTATCAGAAAAAGGAGCTAAAAATATTGTAACAATATTGGGGTTCTGATTGAAAAGCTGATTAAACAAGCTATAAACGCCTTCTAAAACAACAGGCTTCCCTTCGGTAAAAACAGAATTCAGACCCTTAACTTGACGACTGACCACTAATGAATTAGGATTAATCGCCGTAATAAGATCACCTTCAATAAGCTCACTCATTACATCCGTGGGAATCTTTACACCCCTTACATCAATTATTTGCCAATCTCTGCGCACATTAATACGGAGAAGACCTGTATTACCTGCATTGTTCACTGTTCCAATTTCAGTAATTTTATCACCGACTCTAAACATGTCGGTTCCCTCAACATTATCAATTACTACACCAGTTTCAACAAAATCATCAATAGCAAGTCCCTGTAGCTGACGATTTACCCAAGCAACTACTATCTTTCCTTGAGCAGCTAAGTCTTTAAGCTGTTTTTCAGTGCGGAAATGATATTTAATTCCGTCTTTTTCAGCAGCGCCTTTTTCAACTCGTGAATTGCGGGTATGATAAAGAATCAGCTTGCCAATAATATCAGCATACTTGCCTTTGCCTTTTTCAAACGTAGCATTCATTAATTCTTCTTTGCCAGTACCAGGAGCTGCTGAATAAATTAAAAATATTTGCGATAAATCCGGCACTCTGGCCAAAGTACCTGTATTAGTAAGCGCAGTTACATGAGCTGCCAGCTCTTCTATTGATAGCCCCTTTATATCCTGATCGCTGTATTTAAGAATCTGATCAATCTCAGCTTCTCCAGCTTCAATAGATTTCCGGTCAATATCAGCAGGCGGAGCATTAAGCTGATGACCTTTAGTAGCAAGCTGAATCCTGATTCCAGTTAAAATACTTTCAAAAAAGAATCTGGTAAAATCACTGGTAAGAGTGCTGATAATTTGCTTTTTGCTATCTTCTGTATAGCCCCAAGGGTTAATAATTTTTTTACCAAATTGCCTATTCTTCTGATAATCATCGCGATGCAGAATTTGAACAACCCCTTCTAATACCCGATTATAGCGGTCAAATTGCAGATCAGTTTCACCTTCGGCAAATGCCGGCCGTTTTCCGCGACTATAACGAATCTGACCTTCACGAGATATTATACGGCGATTAACTTCATAGCCTAAAGAACGAACTAGATTCTCCTGATCTTTATTAATCGGATCTTTAGAGAATAATTTTAGCAGATCATTTAAATCCTGAACAAATGCTTCCGAGTCAAGAAGCTCAGCATTAAAATTAGCTATTCTCTGATCTTCCACTGCTCTTTTAATAACAGACTGCCACTGTTTAGACTGATCATTAGCTAGAGTAAGACTTATCTCGCCTAAATTTTTTTCAATTAAAGTCTGTATTACCTGGTAAGCAATTAATCTTTCTGATGTTTTAGAAAAGTTCTGATTAATCCAGGCAGTATTTGCTTCTCTTTGTTGAATATCTTTATCCGCAAATGGAGCAATAAACATGCTAACTATTTCAGGATTTTGATTAACCAAGGCATTAAACCAGCCATATCCGCCTTCTAAAACCACTGGCTCGCCTTGAGCAAATACAGAAGACATGCCTTTTACTTGCCGGTCAACAATAACCGCATTATTTTTTACATCAGTTACCGTATCTCCCTCATTCAGACCATACATTGAATCAAGAGCAATACTAACACCGCTAATTTTTTCGGTTTTACCTGCTCTTTCAACAATAATCTGCTGAATATTACCTACATTGTCTGATTTTATCTGCTTGATAATATCGTCTTTTTGCAAAAGATCAGCATTATTAACCCCTTGGACCATAACCCCATTTTCCACAAAATCTTCAATTGCTAAACCCTGTAACTGGCGATTAACCAAAGCAGTAACAATTTTGCCTTTAGCCTCTAAGTCTTTTAGCTGTGCTTGAGTGCGGAAGTGATACTTTAACCCGTCTTTTTCAGAAGCACCTTTTTTAACTCTTGGGTTACGGGTATGATACAGAATAATCTTACCAATAATATCAGCAAACTTGCCTTTTCCTTTTTCAAAGGTATTATCCATTAACTCACCTTTGCCTGTACCTGGCGCGGCGGAATAGATTAAGAATATCTGAGAAATTTCTTTCAAAGCACCTACAGATGCCAAAGCTCTGATTTCATTGGCCAGTACCATTAAATACAAAGTATTAAGTGTTCCTAAATCTACAGCGCGATCAATAGCATCTTTAGCAATTTCATCTTTAACCATTTGCGAGGTTTTGGCGTATTCTTTTAAACCTTCAGCTAACTTATTAGAAGAGACCAGCTTATTAGCTTTTTTCTCCTGCATTTCTAAGGGATATAAATACATTAATTCCCGATTATCTCTTATATACTCCGACACACTGGTAGGCATGGTTTCACTTAAAGAGATACCGTCAATCTGCTCATCGCCGTTTACCAGTGCGGTTCTTACTTTAGTTGCTGATAAATCAGCAAAACTAGACACAGTGGACAGCTTAAAAAATCCAGCTTTCCATAGTTTATCCAGCCAATCATATTTTTTAATATCATTTTCATAATCTATTTCTTCGCCTTTTCGGCCAAAATAAACCACACTAGCATGCGCTTCCGGGCGGCTTAAAGTGTCAACCAATAAACCTTTTTCATTCTTTTTACCGTATCCGGCGACTTTGTCAGAACCAACAAGATATACCCATTCAACATTGGGATTAGCCACAAATAACCAGATAAATGAAGCCATATCCATATTAAACCGTCTACTGCTTTCATTTTTTCCGGCTAAAACTAAATTTTCCCGGGAAGATAGAAACATGTCAACTGCCTGACCGCGAATCGGAGTAACTTCAGTCCAATCATGCATGTCTGAATTTTCTATTGCTTTTCTGGCCATTTCATTACGAGTCTCAGCTTTCGCGGCAAAAGGTTTGTCCGGAACAGTCCCGCCGTTGGCAAGCAGAGTCATAACTTTTACTTGTTTATTTTTATCCGCAGTTGTAACCCGGCCGATAATCCCGGCTGAAGAAGCGGTTAAATGCCCATAATGCAAAGGATTCATTGTTCCTGGCTGTAAATTCACCCGCGCTTTTACCGTAGAATGATCATTTTTAGTTGCCCTTTTTGCTGCTTCAAACAAAATTTCCGGAGTAATAACTTTTACATTCTTTTCTTTTAAAACTTCCCGAATCGCGGCCAAATAAGCTGCCTTACGCTCAGAAGTAAGCTCAATTCTTAAATCTTCCCGCTCAGCATCAGTAAACTTATTAATATATTTCTTGGATTTTAAGCGATTAAGCTCGGATATATAATGGTTTTTTGTCTCAAAACCGGTTTTTAATGGCTCAATATGACTTACATTATTGGCATTAGTAATATCGTTATCATTTAAAACATTATTAAAGGTAGAAGAAATTGCTCCATTTTGAATATTTATAGTCGGTGCAAGATAGCTATTATCCACAGATGTAATCAGATTTTCCGCGGCAAAACCAATATTAGTAAACAAAAATGACTGAATCAGAATCAATGAGATTGCTTTAAACCACACATGTTTGCTATGTTTATTATTATACATTTATCCTCCTCGATACGATATTTTAAAGTTGCTAATTTTGGCTTTTGATAAAGACTTTAAAAATGTATTAAAGTGTACCATATAATATTCTATTTTGCAAATTTAAAAATTTTAACACAACCTTAATATTTAAAGTTACTTATGACTAGTTTAAATTCGCTAATCTTTCCAAACATTGGCTAACAGTATTTTTATCCTGATCATCTTTCCACCAAGAAAAACTAACTCCTGTTCGGTATAAACCATCGTGCTCAGAAACCCATTCTACTTTACCAAAAATACGGATCATACTATTGGTTTTACTCAAACGTAGATCCATGCTCAAAGGTGATCCAATCGGAATCATTTCTCTGGAGACAACTCCTGCTCCAACCATACTAATATCGCGCATTGAACATTCCGCGCCATTCCAAAACCTAAACCAGACTTGCGGGTCAAGCGGGCGCAGACTTATTGAAGTATCTTTAGCTTGCTTCCTTGCGCTATTACGTCTATCTTGATCCATTGCTATTCTCCTTTTTATATTGCTTGTTCAAGCAATAGATTTCTTTGTACCGGAACAACCCTATCATGCAGTCTATCAGTTGACAAACTTTTCAATATCTGATTGCGCAAATCTTTTATTATGTCTGACTGGGGAGCAAAAGGCTTCAAAGTCTCTTCTACAGGCAACTCAGCTTCTGCTTCTGTGATTCCAGTTGATATGTTTTGTTTTTTCTTCTTTAAAAATGCCTGTATATAAATTTCAGCATATTTACGTGCTGCTTTTCCCCAGCTTCTGTCTTCTGTTTGAGCATTAAACACAACTTTAGCTTTTAAATCCTTATTGCGGTATACTGCAAGAGCCCTATTTACAGCAAGATAAAAATCCTGATCATTTTCATCATCTACATTATCAAATCTAAACCCATTACCCTGACCAGTCCTGGGATTAAACTCATTAACTGTATCTGCAAGCCCACCCACAGCATGCACTACAACCAAAGATCCCTGCAATAAACCAACCTGCTGCACTAATCCACATGGTTCTTTACGCGAAGGGACAAGCAAAACATCGCTGCCAGCTATAGCAATGTGTGAATGCCTCGGTCTAGCACCTGGTTCATCATCACAAGAAACTCGTCCAGGAAAATCATTGTTTAATGCGATCATTTGCTCATGCATTTGTTTAGTATATGGATTATCTTTATGCCCTTCGCCTTTAAATACAAACTGAACTTCGGAGTTTTCTAACAAAATTCTTCTAGCCACATTTAAGGCTCCATCAACATTCTTTTCCTGAGTAACCCGGGTTGCCATTGCCACAACAATTGCGTTGGGATCCTGCTTTAAGCCGAATTCTCTTTGCAATAAGACTTTGACTGCTTGTTTTTGAGCTGAGTCAAGTATCTGCGCCGCAGGTATTTCCATACCATTTAAAACTCCATAAAGATCATCTTTTCTAAATTCAAGCATATTCTCCATACGCTCGCCGAATTCTTTAGTTCTGATTTCTTTTGCGTATTGTTCTGAAACAGTTACTATCGCATCAGAATGCTGAATAGCTGCTTTAACCAGATTAAATGCTCCGGTATCTTCAAAGTTCATCACCCCAAACCAATGTTCATCAGAAATGCCCAGTTCCTTAAACCTTTCATAAGGAATCCGATTAGCTTCTCCTCCCTGATAAGCAAGATTATGAATTGAAAAGATGCTTACAACATCTTTAAATAAAGCATGGTCGCTATATTTTGTGCGTAAGAATAGAGGGATTAAGCCTGTAGGCCAATCATTCGCATTAATAACCTGAGGTCTGTTAAGTTGTTTATTGCTTACCATTTTATCAATTATCTGCAACACCCCTTCTGACAATATTAAAGCGATTTTAAGATCATCATCTTCATATAAATAATTTGTATACTTATTATCAATAAAATATACTTCCACTCCATTGTGCACCTTTTTCCAAACAGTTGTATTCAGGATTTCCCTGCCAATATTAATCTCGAAATCATCTACTTTTTCTAAATCTTTAGTAGAAATCGTTTTATACAGCGGAGTAAATACCGCTGGTTTATGGCCTTCTTTTAATATCGCCCGCGGTAGTTGCCCAAGAACTTCTGCTAATCCACCAGATTTAGAAAAAGGAAGAACCTCTGAAGTAACATAAATTACACTTAATTCCTTATACACCGCGTTTATTATCTGCTTTTGCAGATCAATATCTATGGTTAAATCAACTTCACCTTTATTTTGGGAAATAATATATGCTAATTCTTCATAAGCTAAACGTTTTTCATCTGAATGAGTAAATGTATCATTTATCCATCTGGTATTCCCAGCTCTTACTGATATCTCGTATCCGGTAAACGGAGAAATAAAAGCAACTGTAATATCTGGATAACGATCTTTTAATGATAAAAACCAGCCATAACCACCTTCTAAAACAACTGGTTTATTTCCATCAAAAACTGCCTGAGAACCTCTTATTTTTCGTTTAACTATATATTGATTTTCTCTTTCTTCTATTATCAGGTCTGAATCCAACAATGTTTGTCTACTATCCTGTATATTGATATCCTCTTTATTTAAAACAACTGTCTCTTCAAAATCTTTACTGGCTAAGCCTTGCAACTGTTTATTTACCCAAGCGGTTTCAATTCTTCCTTGTCTTTCCAGGGTTTCCAATTCAGCCTGGGTACGGAAGTGATAAGCTAATCCGTCTTTTTCCGAAAGTCTTCCTGTATTTTCATTATGCGGATCTCTTGTATGATAAAGCATTAGTTTATTTACTAGCCCAGGATATCCCACACCTTTTTTTACAGGGTTGAAGGTGTTTTCTATTAATGCGCCTTTACCTGTACCAGGAGCTGCGGAGTATAACATGAATTTTTCCTGCATATCCTCAAATATGCTCAAACCAACTGGTGTATCAATCAAAGGCTTAATAATATTATCCGCCAGTTCACGCGCTGTCATTTTTTCTATCTCATCTTCTTTAAGAATCCTTAAATCATTGATTATAATTCTAGCAGCAGGCGAGGCATTAGCGATAAACCCTGTTCTTGCCAGTATTTTCCGCATTCCTTTTACAATGTTCACAAAAAATAATTTAGTAAATTGTTCATTTAGTTTAGCTAAATTACGCTCACGTATTACTGGATCATACCCCCATGAATTAACAAAAACATTAGGATATTCATGGCGATTTAATATCTGAATAACACCCTCAAGCACACGATTATATCTATCATATTCAAGATCAATTACCTCTGGGTTTAGACCCTGTCTATGATTGCGACCAAATGCTTTTATCCCATCACGGCTTGATAATCTGCGGTTTACTTCATAAGCCATGGCTCTGGCAGTATCATATTTATCTTTTGTCAATTTTGGTTTATTAAAATATTTTTCCGATAATTCATTTAAATCATTTATGAAAATATCTGATTCAATCATCAGGGCATTCTGGTTTTGAATTAGTATATTAGCTTTAAGCTTTTCTACCTTTTCTGATATTTTATCGTGCAATTTAGCCAAAATATCAGCAGCAATATCATTTTTCTGTTGTTCTTTTTCAATATCTTTGATTGCCTGTTCATAAGCAAACAAAGCTCTTTGCAAAATACCTGCTGTTACTTGTTCATCAGCTTGTTTTTCTCTGTTTTCCAAATCATAAAGGAATATTAAAGTTCTGCCAGCCAAAGAATTAGGCTTTATATAGTCTATTACCTGCTGAGGCACAGATGCTGCAAGAGGAATATTGTCTACATTATCAGCCCCAGAGATTAATGCCTTTCTAATTTTTGTAGCTGAAAGATCGGCAAATGAGGAAACTTCTGATTTCACAAAAAACCCCTGTTTTTCTAATGCATTCATCCATTCATAAGGTTCAATATCTCTTTCATAATCAATTTCTTCACCTGTACGGGAAAAATACACCACTTTAACTCTTGCTTTGCTTAATGTATCAACAATAAGACCCTTTTCATTTTTCTTACCATATCCGGCAACCTTATCAGAACCAACAAGGTAAATCCAATCTACCTCTGGATTAGAGGCAAACAACCAGATAAAACCAGCCATATCCATATTAAATCTTCTAGCTGCTCTATTTTTTCCGGTTTTTTCTAAAGCATAAGGATCAGACATGAACATATTAACAACTTGTCCTCTGATTGGAGTAACTTCCAGCCATTCTTCAAGATCGGGATCTTTTATTGCTTGTTTAGCCATTTCATTGCGTATCTTAGCTGAAGCAGCATAAGGTTTATCTGGAACTGTGCCTCCATTAGCAAGCAAAGTTAAGACCTCTTTATCTTTGTCTTCTTCACTAACCTGGCCTAAAATACCAGCAAGCGATGCGGTAATCTGACCATAATGCAGAGGATTCATTGTTCCTGGCTGCAAACACACACGAGCTTTTAAAGTTGATTTATAATCCTTTGTCGCACGATCCGCTGCTTCAAAAAGTATTGCGGGAGTTATAGTTTCTTCTTTGCGTTCTGCTAAAACTTCTTTAATTGCTTGAAGATAAAGCTGCTGCTGTTTTTCCGTCATCTCAAAATTAAGCTGTGATTTATCAGCAGGTTTGATAGAACCTGACTGTCTCAAGCCATCAAGCTTAGTAATATACTCATCTTTTAATGCTCTGCCTGTTTGCAGATTATCTGAAAGCAAATCATCAACAAAAAATGTGTATGATCTTCCGACAGCAAAACCCCAACGATCTAATACTTCAATAAGTTCTGGAGTTTTAATTACAACTTGTCCAAAATCAAAATTCCGTAATTGCGCAACCTTATCATAGAGTTGTTTAAATTCGTCAGAACTTATACCTTCTGATATTCTGGCTAAAGATATATGCAATATGCGGCTTCCCCTGGTTTCATCAGGAAAACCCCAGTCAAGTTTCTTTAAAAGTTTATAAAATTTTTCATCTTCCACATAACATTGAGCAAATATATTTCCATTTGAGCTCATATTAAGACCTTTAACCCTGATTTTAAGCGGCCCAATATCTTTAAGAATATCGCTTATTTTATTCGCCATATCAGGAGTAATTGGATAATTATCTCCCAGAACAAAAATAGTTGCATGAATCATTTCATTATCAGTAATTGCCAACCCTTTGAATATACCTTTTAATTCTTCAGCTATATTACTTAAAGCATCTCTCATTGCTTGCGGAAAATCCGGGGCAGAAACAATAATTGATACATCTGACTTTTCATGTTTAAAATTCTTTAATGGAGCTGCCGGAGCTTTTCCAGCTTTAACCATGGCAGTTGTGCTTTCCCAATTAATATCATATGCTTGGGCTAATTTCTCAGGGCTATTAATGATTATGTTCTGATCAGCCATACCTTTTAGAGGCTCGCTGTGTATTTGATGCAGAGTATTATCCAGATAAGCCTTAACCCGCTTATCAAATTCAGCTGTATCATTTAAAACCGGAATAAGCTGATCCTGGATAACTGCTTTAAAATAATAACCTGATTTAAATGTAGGATTTGAATTAGCAAAATAATCATCAACAAATGCTTGATTACCTGATTTAATAACCAGCTGATGCAGAGCAATATCTCTTAAAAGAATCTGTTTTGTCTCTTCTCTTTCTTGGGCATCTGTACCCACAGTATTATTGTGCGCTAATTCATGGAATAATCTTTCAGCAATGATTGTAAGCACTGCCTGAGGATAAACATCATATGCGGCAATCAACTCACGCGTAAATAATTCATTAAGAATTATTTCTACACATCCTTGTTTTGGATTATAATAGCGCGCAGCATTTACCGGCAATGCGCTGTTCACTCTTACAACCATCGGAGGAGCACGATTATCCTGCTTAACCAGTAAATCTTGCAAATAATCATTCAATACTGTATCTTGAACAACTGTGCTTTCTAAATAAAGCATTGCTTCATTAAATATCTGAGCCAGTCTTTCTGCGCGGTTGCCATTCGGCGAAAAACGACTATCACTTGCCCCTGATATATTAAATCTAAGTTCCAGATCATTTACAAAGCTTTCTGTCAAATCTTTGTACTGTATAGAAATACCTGTAATGCCGAAAGTTTTAGCTGTAATAGTTTTAAAGTTAAGATTTCTGAATAATTTTCCGGCAGGATTGATTATAAAACGATTAAAGATATTAACCCATAAAATGTCTACAAATATAAAATAAGGTATAGATATAAGCCCATAGAAAAATCCGGTGACTGGAGCAAGATTCAATACAGGCAAAGCAAAGATCATGTCAACATAATCTCCAAATTTTCTCTTTCCTTTTAAATTATCAAATGCTGCCTTTTTTGTCTTAAAATAATCCCATTGCACCTTACCTCTGAATGAGTCTCTGCCATATAATGCATTATGCAAAAATGGCCCCCAGATAAATGCAAATGGCAAAACATAGAAAAAATACTGAGCAGCAACACCCCATGGATGTAAAGGCGCGACCAAAAGAATTCCTGCTAAAATAACTCCCCATTTAGTTGATTCTCTAAACTTACCATATATAGATTTATCATCTCCTACAGAACCAAAACGGTCTGAAGGATGTTTAACATCTTTCATCCCGCCAACAAAAACTCCGCTATTTCCGCCTAAAGCATCTGATGTTTTTTGAGCATCATTTGATATCAAAGATAGAAAAGTAAATACCAGACTCCAAAAACGCTGTAAATACAATCCATATCCTTTCCAGACTCCAAATTCTTTTGTCATTTTCCTAACACCGCCAGCAGTTATTGCCTGCGCAAATATATATTGCGCGCAAACAAAAAACAATGGTATTGCTAAAAACGCAAAAGGAGTAAACGATACAAAAAACGCAAACAGGAATATTGTCAAGTTATAGCGAGGAATCAGAACCTGGTTTACATAGTGATCATCATTAAACATTAAGGTTAATTTTTCAGTCCAATGAACAAACTTACTCTTTAAAAATTGCTGATAGTGCGTTGACAATGTATTCTCTAATGTAAGACCGCCAAACCTGTTTACAAACCCAGGCATACCAGCTTGAGTCTTTTCTCTACCTCTACCCATACTAATCGCCGGAGTAAAATCAGATTTATAACCTGATTTTAAGACTTCCTGTCCGGTATAAGTATCTTCTATTTTACTTGCAGGAGTCCCAAAGTCACGCATCGCAGGCAAACGAATTATAAGCGGTCCATACATTGCCGGTGTTCCAAAACGAGTCTCAGCAGGAATAATGCGAATATTCCAGACATCTTCAGCCATTGTCTGATCTTTAGCTGTAGGAGTCATGCCTTCATCAGCCTGCCGTAAATCAGTAAGTAATAATCCCAGATCTTCGCGTTTGGTAAATTCATAGGCAACAAACGGCAATAAGAATGCGTCTGTGGGGAATATTGTATGCTCCCAGTCAGTATTAAAAATTACCGCGTCCGGATCATCAACATACCTTAGAGCCATTGTCCAATTATCAACTTTAAAACCCCAATTCGATTGCTGAATATTAGCCTCAGGACTGCTGTCAAAATCAGCCCAAGATTTTAAATGGTGATCTGGTTTGCCATCTGTGTAAGATGCACTTTCCCATCCAAGTTCCTTTAGATCTTCCCACATAATGTCGCCATGAGACCTTCCATTTCCCATTAAAACTTTCATATAGCTAAAAATAGACCTGAAATACTTTACTATCTCTGCTTCCGTTGGTTCATGATCAAGGTCAAGAGCATGTTTTAAAAATACTTTATATCCTACAATAGAAGCATGATGAGCAGTCCGAACAGTTTTTTGATAACTATCAACACGATAAATCATAAATTGATGAATTATTTGTCTGTTAAGCATCAACTCTTTCAACAAGTTCTCTAGATCAGAATCACTCATAGCAGAAAAGTGTTTATTAAGAGTATTTTTATAATCAGCTAATTTTGGCTTTGCTATTGCAGGATCCAAAGAAATTCCTAAGTGTTTCATAAGAAAAGTAAGATCAGGAATTGCGATATGATTCAATTCACGGTTTAACTCGTTCAACATTTCCTGTTTTGACTTAGCCTCAAAAACAGCTTGTGTCATCAAAGTAGTAAAAGGCATGCCTTCTGCATTATACCCAAGCGGTAATATCCCGTACTCATTGAGCATAATACTAAGAGTCTGTTCGTATGTAAGCAATGGATTTTTCAACTTAGTAACAAATTCTTTTTGCTGAACAGCGTCAAGATTGCGTGCCAGTGATTTTAAATAAATAATCCAATCTCCGGTAAAAGTATCTTTTACTGTTCTAAAAGGAGTTTTAATCTGAGCCGTTTTTTTATCATCAAAACCTGAACGCAAAGGAGTACCCAGTTGTCCCATACCTGTATTTTTAGTAATAACTTTAAGTAGCTTGTCTGGATTCTTGAGCATAAATTCCTTCATCTCTTCAAACTCATCAGCACTATATAAATTTATTTTATTAAAGAATTCTATAACTTTTCTTTGGGCACGAGGGTTCTCAAGCTTAGGAAGCGCAGTGCCATTTACCAAGGCATCTTTTAACAGCTGTACTTCTTGTTCTGTAATAAGAGTGTAATGAAGCAATGTTTCATCAACTAATACAGTATTAAAAACATCTTTTAAATAAGGATCCACTGCAATCTGCTGTAAATGTATTGGTTTTATCTGCTCATAAGACGAGAATTCACGCCATTTACCCTGTTTTTCCATATTTAAAGTAACTGCCTCATTAAGTAATGACCACCAGCTTCTCAGAGAAACAACGGAATTTAATAATAACACACCAATACCAATTACATAACCTATAGCAGGTATTGTTCCGGCTGCATAATATAATGATGCTCCGGAAAGAAGCGCAAAGTTTAAACCCCAACAAGTAAACAAAACTGTCCAGAATCGATATTTACCCTGCAGTCTATCTCTTGTTGTTTTATCTTGATTTAAATTTTTTGTAAATGAAAGTAAAGTTGCTTGATTAAAATCAATAATCCTAAAATCTTTTTTGTATTTTCTTATTGTTTTAGCTATAAACTCATTAAGTTCGTCTTGCGTTGCAAAATCATTTTTAAAATATCCTTTAGTAAGAATATTCACTGCTTTTTTAGCCTGAGTTACACTTAACCCCAGTTGCGCCCGAAGATCATTAGCCATGTCACGTCTTGGCTTAAATCCTTCATACTGCGCTCTTGTTTTAGCCCGCAATACCGTCATCCATCCGCCCATTTTATGGCGATAGAAAAACACGAGCATTGGCATCATCTCAACCAGCTGCCAGCTAAATAAACTATATATAGGAAAAACCCAGAGTGCTGTTGCAGCCATTCCACCTACGAAAAGGAAATATCCGCTTAAGGCAATGCCGCCCAGAACCAGTCCCCAGGTAAGGATTGTTCTCTTTACATCTCCTTTAGCAAAAGCCTGAGGAAATTCATATGGCCTAAAATTATCCTGCTTATATTTTTCAGCAAGAAGCTTGCGCATGGGATCAAGCAAATACTGATCTCTATTTTTCACTTTTTCGTAAAAAGTTTTTTGACTGTCTGCAGATTGGCTTACAATCATTTTTCTGGCAACAGGAATAAACCCTCTAAAATCAAGCTCTTGATTAGCAATCGCACCTGGTCTTAAGGCTTCTCCGGTAAAAGGATCAATTCCGTCTTGCTCACAGTATTCAAAATAACGGCGAAAATCCCTATCACCAACAAGTAGCATCTTTTCTCTTCCGCCATAGCGAACAATAACCTTATCCACAATATTTTGAATTGTTAAATCATCCAACGCCCCAAACCGATCAACTAATATTGTTTTAATTTTCTTAGGATCAATAATGCTTGAATCTTTTTTATTAAATAGCTTAGTAATTAAGAATCCCTTGTCTTCGTCTGTAAGTACAATATTCTGTTCAGACAATAAGGAACCAATATAATCAACTACTAGTTCTTTTTCTTCCTGCTTCTGATAAATATGACCAAATTTAACAAACGGATTAGTTTTCGTATCCCAGTTTATAGCTCCATCGGCTTTATCCCATTTATTGCCTTTTCCCGTACGCGTTTGACCAGCGGTCCAATTATCTAGTCTGCGCGAATCCTGCGAGGTTGCATAATAAAGAATATACATCACTGGTTCAATAACTAATTTTTCAATTTCAGTTAACTCAATACCATACTGAGTCAAGTAACCAGACCAAACTTCTTCTGTTCTCTGAGGTCTTGTTGCTTCTCTGCCATCCCAATCAGGATAAAACCGCTGAATAAAAGCATCTTCCATGCCCTTTTTGAGAATTGGATCTGCTTCTAAAAATCCGCCTTCTTCATAAAGATCACTTATATATTTTGTGAATTGCCCTATAACGCCGATCTGCGGAATCATAATCGACATTCTGTTGCGAATGCTTGAATCAATATTCTTTGAACCAACAAAAGTAGCATCAGGCGCAGTACGCGGGCCTGAACCAGCCACAACAACAGAAGGCTCAACCGGCGGCTTATCTGCATCATCAGGCGTTCCATCACCACTTGCAGCAACAGGCACTTTCCAAGCTTTGCGTTTTCTGCCAGTGACTTTTACAAATAAAGACAAGAACCAGCTTGCTGCTAAAAGCGCTGCTGGCAAGCCTAAGGTTATCAATACTGTGGTTGTTCCGACAACAACCAGTAATGGCATAAAAACACCGCGTTCACGGCCTTCGACAAAAACATTAGTAAATAAGTTATTTGTAGCATGCTTTAAAATTTGTATATCAAGGTATTCTTTAAAAGCATCCACTGCACCAGTGGCCTGATAATCCCGCCAAACAACTGGATTAAACTTATCTTTGCGCTGATACATCTCAATACCGTTTTCAAAATAAGCCCCATTACGTTCTGCTTCTTTTTCTGACTCAGCATAAGAACGAGTATAAAACTGTTTGGTTTCTCCCTGTGGCTGTACAATTTCATTACCGCTAACAAATTCATTCAACTTGTTTAGAAACGCATCTAGTCTTGTTTCTACAACTCTCTGCGCAAATACCCATTGTTCAGCAATCCTATCTGCAATAAATACAACAAAATGTTTTTCTTTGAGTCTTTCAGTACCATCAGGATACAATAGTTTTGTTTCCACTGGAAGTTCATATAAATCATAATATAGCTTAACTTTATCCGTAAACTGACCTTTAAGCAGTTCCCCCTTACCAACCTTACCCTGATGAATTTCATATACTTTTCTGCCGTCAGGTCTAAGAGCCAGTCCAACCGTGCTTTGTTTACTGCGGCGGACATCATCAACAATGTAGAGCATTGCTACCCGCCCCTGTTCATTTGTTTCAAACCTCAGATCCTTGGTGTGGGCTAAATCTTCTCTACCT
Organism: Candidatus Omnitrophota bacterium; assembly: GCA_018817585.1. Classification (GTDB taxonomy): domain Bacteria; phylum Omnitrophota; class Gorgyraeia; order B26-G9; family B26-G9; genus JAHITE01. Next base: position 19,757 of record JAHITE010000094.1, on the reverse strand, counting down.
TCATCTTTATACTTGCGGTACAAAACTCCATTATATTCGGTTTCAATAGCAAAATTCGGATCAAACCTAAATAGTGTACTGCCTTTAGATATGCCAATATTTCTTTTTTTGTTGTAATGGAGAAAATTAACAAAAGTCTTACCAAACTCTATTGTGCCGACATCTAAGCTTTGTCTTTTTTCTTTAATTAGAACACCTTGTTCATCATACATATTTAGATACCCGCTAAACATAAGATCAAGATGGCCTCTATTATTTTTAACTTCCATCCACATCTGAAGAATATTAGGACGCTGTTTCTCATCATCAATTGATTTTCTATCTACAAATATAGTCGCTGATTTTGAATCCATTCCTTTAAATAATTTGGAAATCAAAATTTCTTTTATATCCGAATTGTTTATATCCACTCCATTTTTTTCAAGGCTTGGAGTTAAAAAGTAAATAAGGTCTTCTTGGGTTAAGAATCTGCCTGTTCTATATTTACCAATCAAATCTTCAACAACACTTTTTGCCGCATCATACTTAAGATTAAACGGGCCAGCTTGAAAAAATTCAATCATATCCGTTTTCGGCAAAGGAATGCGGAATATATACCATGAATCCTCGAATTTTTTCTCAAGTTCTCCGGCAAAGTACTCGCCTCTTTCATTAGGTAGCATTGTTTTTATTACCGCATAATCAACCGCACCGCTGCGTTGATCTAAATTAACTGCCTTAGAATAGTTGAATAATGTCCAATTTGCTTCAACTAAAAATGATGTTGTAATATCCGCAACCCCGAATTTTCCATATTCAGTTTGATACTGTGAACGAAACTGCATTGTTCCATTAAATTGACCAGTATTATCCACATAACCCCAAGTATGTTTTACAACCCGCCCCAGATTATCCTTTTCTTTTTGATAATAAACATTTGCTGACGTAGTACATAAACTTGAAGTAAGAATAGTTATATCCGTATTAGTTAAAGCACTTAAACCAAAATCACCTTTTAATCCATCCATTGTACTTATAATATACTCAAGAGAAACCTGGGCTTTTTCTTTTTGTAATTTTAGTAATGATTCTAATAATAAGGGGCGGAAATTTTCACTTAATTTTTGTTCTCCACCTATTTGCTTTATAATTTGACTAAAATCCTCAACCCCGGCTTTTTCAAGCCTAATCCTATAATCGGCAAAAGCTTTCTGGATTGCATCATTGTCTATTGCTTTAACCTTATCACGTGGATCGTCTAAATCAAAAATGCTTGAATGCCAGCGCTCTTTAGCCTGATAATGAATATCACCCAAAACATTACCTTCTTTATCTTTACTAATGAATACATCTAAATCTGAACCTTTTTGCTCTTCATAAGGGATTAACCATGACTCGCTAAATCTTTGTCCAAATAATTCACTACATAATTTAGTAAGAGAATTTAATGTAAATCCATTCAATTCATACTTTTCTTTTTGAGCGTAAATCCTTTTAGCTAAAGTAGCCGGAGTAATAAACTGTACATCTTGTTCCAGTTTAACTACTTCAATTTGCACTACTTTGCTTAGTTTTTCAGCAAGCTTTCGCTGCCCGCCAGATAAGCTTACTATAGACTCCATGTCTTTAGCCTCTTGTCCTCTAAGTTTCTGGGTATACTCAAAAACAGAAAGCTGAATATTTCTTACAGGCAAATTCGCCAGTCTTTTTGCCATTAAATCCTGTTCATCAAAAAAGAATGCTTCTCCGCGGTTAGAAATACTCATTGAATTAAGTACTCTATTTTCAAAATATGAAAATGACATAATATCCCGTTCAAAAGCCTCGGATCTATGTTTAGTTAAAGGCTGTGCTAATTTATCTTTATTAATTTTACCGTCAAAAAGAATCACAATACTACCACGATTATCTTTTACTTCCTGATAATCCAGCTGCCTTCTAACCTGAAACATATGAAAAATAACATTACCCGCCTCATCAATATATATATCCTTTCCTTCTTTTTGCTTAAAAGGCACTATCTGAGATTCCGTCACAACCGCAAATTCTCTTGATTTCATTATACTCATAAGCAAAGCTTCCTGATATTGCTTAGCTGTTTTATTCTGCATAGCGGGGTCTTGCAGGATCTGCTGGATTACAAACAATAACTTCTCGCGATATTCTTTATCTAAAACATTTTCTCTAAGAAATTTTTCTATTTTTGGCATCAAATTATCTTTATTAGAATTTGCCGTAATATTGCCAAATTCAAAAACAAGTTTATCGATATTAAAATTTGCAGACAATCCGAGATCAATATTAAAAGGAGCTGCCGTTTGTTTAATAATTTCTCTTAAAAGATCTCTGAGAGCCTTATTCAGAGCTATTTCGTCTTTTCCTTTAAGCGAAATTTTATCTATAGCCGCTAGGACAGCATCCGATTGTTTAGAATTCTTTACTGTTACCTTAATGAGCTTTTCAATGTCCGTCTTAATATCCTTTGAAGAAAAATAAACCGCGGCGAGTTCTGAAGCAAAACTATCCATATCAATTCGCTCCTGATAAAAATGAGTATTTGAGTTATATGCAATGCCGATAGCTCCAAGATTTTCAATTTCTTCAGGCCAATAATAGTTTACTTTAGTTACCCATACCCATTCAAACTGACCAGGTTTAGTCAAATAACCATCATACTTGTATTGAATTTTTCCTTTATTGTCCTTTATCCCCATCCATAAAAGACGATTTCGGATATTATAGATCATTGCCTTTACATATCCATCATCATTTATGTAATCAGTATTTTTAAACAATTCAATAAATATACTTCTCAAATCAGCATCATTTAACCCTTTAAGATTAAATTCTGTTTTCAATGTATTTAAATCTTCAATCAAACTATCAATTGTTATAAAACTCTTTTCATCAACATATCCCTGGGCTGCTTTACGAATCGCTTTCCCCAATCCATCGATAACTTTAGCATCAATATTTATTCCCAGCTTCTTAACTACGTTATTTAAAAATTTAATATCCACATTATTTAATAAATCAACCTTAAACTGATCACGGTTTCCATATTCATTAAGATTAAATTTTTCTAGGATTGAAAAATCCGTAAGGTTATCTGGATTTATCCCATACTCATTTCCATTTTCAGCATCATAAAGATATGTACTACCAACCGCCGCCATGTAATATTTAGATAATCTGCTCATTGCTTCTTTTAATTCAGCGCGTTTTTGCTCTTTATTTAGGCCAAGCTTTATCCATTCCTTTTCCATCTTTTCAGCAACAGTATTAAATAATGCATCACTATAATCATAATCAAACCTCGTTACATTTAATATGACAAATTTACCGTCTATTATTTCCCCATCATAAGAATATGTAACCCGCCCGTGAGCGTCTCTTACTTCCTGCCATACACGCAGATCTCTCTTATTATCAAGTTCAACAATCATTTCTCCTTTATTATTAAAATAATCACTCAACTGCGTTCCTTTTAGATTTTTATGCGGCTTCATTACAGAAACAGAACCCGGTTTTTCTTGTTCTATTTTTGTGCCTTTTTTAAGCAGATAAGTTTCCCCCACCATGGCAAAACCCGCTCTGCCCAGTTGATTCATAACTTCCTTAGTTATGCCTAATTTACTGAAAGTATCATTATAGACATAATGATACTTTGTTACTTTATTCGGATAATATTTATTATCTTTGCCTTTTTCATAATCATACACCTTAACTGGTCTGCCAAAGTTATCCTTTATTTCCTCCCAGGTAAGCTGCTGTTTAAAGCGGACATTTTGAACTGAGATTTCGCCAGCTTTACTAAAATAATCTTCTACCTTATTACCTTGATTCTGCTGGACATTAAGAAATGAAAATGCCAATGCCTCAGTATCTTTATCTGTTTCCTGATCATAAAGGAAAGTAAAACCAAACAAAGCAATATTACGTCTACCTAGTTCATCCATTACTTCTTTTGCATTAACTTTGCCTAGCTGCGGAAGTTTTGCTTCCCAAGCATCAAGTTCAACCTTAAGCTCGGGATGCGCTTGGCGATAAGCAAAAAAACTGGCATAATCATAAAAATAATATGTTCTCTGATTTCTAACAAATTGACCAGCTTTTACAACGCCATCAAATTTAACCTGAATTCTGCCTGTACTGTCAATTAATTCCTGCCAATGCAGATTATTGATAAGATCCTTCATCTCAACCAGAACATTACCTTGTTCATCAATATACCCGCCTTGCTTATTCTTCACAATACGAGAAACTGACATCAACTTAATCTCTTTATTCAGATTCTGATCATATAAATAAGTAGCTCCGATAATCGCAATGCCGATTTTTCCATTGCGATTAAGCTCAGCTTTAAAGCTTTCAGCTTCTATATCAACGCCTACTTTTTTATATTCTTTAACTAACTGTTTATAAAAATCAGGGTTTTGTTCTTTAAATTCTTCAAGCTGCTGAGTACTATAAAAGAAATAAGACGCTTGCGCTCTTTCAAATTCCTTTGTCTCTGCATTTATTAATTTACCCAAATAACGTTTAATGGTCTGACCTTGATTATTAATAAGATCCTGTCGAGACATATGCTGATTAGCATTCATCATTTGAACAAGAATATTACCCTTTTCATCAACATAACTCTTATTTTCAAATGCTCTTAAGAAAGAATACGCTATTGGCTGGGCACTCTGCTGTTTTGTATTATCATCATAAGTAAATGTTTCGCCAACCATGGCTACCCCAAAGAGACCAAGGATCTTCATTTCTTCTGCTAAACCAGCTGAAATATTATAACTTTCGAATCTATTCTGATACTCATAGTAAAAATAAGTTACTTTTTCCCTGATAAAACGTTTATTTAAAGAATCAAATTTTCCATCATATTTAATTTTAACTCTTCCCGCGCCATCAATTACCTGCTGGGAAACATCTTTTTTCTGCATATCCTTACTAATAACTAAAACATCGCCGCCATTAATTATAAATTTGTTGTCAGCATTTTTTTCTACAGAAGAAAATGCCATCAGCTCAACTGGTTTGTTGGTATCAGGATCATAAGCACAGGTAACTCCCAGCAAAGCAAGATCAATCTTACCCTGAGCATTTAAATCTTTTTTAAATTGTTCAGATTCTATATCAATATTTAGTTTCTTAATTTCAGCTTTAAGCTGATTATAAATACCGATGTTTAATGCTTTCAAATCATTTAATTGATCAACACTGTATATTGAATAAGAAACCTTATCTCTAATAAACTTTAATTTGCTTAAATCAGATTCCTGGACATTGGCAACCCGCTTATTATTACGATCAACCATATACCCATAATATTCAGTTACTTTTCTGCCCTGATTATCAATGACCTGCTGCCAAACAAGTTTTTGCTTTGGCGCATACATCTGAAGCAATACATTCCCCTTATTATCAAAGTATTTACTGATACCTTTTTCATTTGGTCTCTGAACCTGAGCCACTGATCTGCCCACAGGTTCAAGCTCTTTACCTTCTGCATTTTTCTGACGACTTCCCACTCCATTAGCGTCAATAGTATAGAGATAGGTATCTCCTACCATGGCAGAGCCTTTTAAGCCCAGGCGGTTCATCTCTGCGGCATTTACACCCAAAGTTTTAAATTCATCTAGATATTCAAAATAGAAAGAAGTTTCTTTTTCCACTTTAAACGCTCTGCCCTGAGCATCTCTTGCGTCTATTTCAAACTGCTGATCCTTTTGTTCCGGAATTACCTGCAATGGCTGGGGTTTAGCCTGAGTATTTTCAGACATAGTGCCGTCATACTTTTTAATTAAATTACCGTTTTGGTCTCTGACTTCAATAAAATGCTTATTGCGTTCATGATCAAAAACCAGCTTGCTTGACCATTTAGAATTTTCATCCCAATAGACTGGGTTCCCCTCTGAATCTTTTAGCCCAATAAGCGGCAAAACTTCTGAACTTAAAACAGGCTTTTCTGGATTCCAGCGAGGATTATCAATGCTTCCTGTGTTTTTATAAGTAGTACTGCTCTTTTCACGTCCCCATTTATCAAATTCAATAAGCGTGACATATTTTTCACTAAAAGTCATAACCGGTAATTCATAATCCTTATAAACCTCATACTTAACTGCTTTTGAATCAGGATCTAAAACTTTTTTAATTACAACCGGGCTAACTGCTCCAGAAACTTTCTCTACATCAAAAACAGTATCATAAACAGCAGTTTCTGATATTAGTAAAATATTTTCCGGTTTATAGGGAGCATCTTTGTCCAGTCTTCTGGTGATATTTTCATAAACAGTACCGGATACATCAACTTCAATGTTATTGTATTGCATTACGGTAATTTTATCTTTAGTAATAACCCGATCAAGTAAACCATACTTAAAAACACGCACTTCTTTTTCTCCGGTTCTTAGATTTTCCTCTTCGCGCACATATTCACTAGCATAAGGAAATACCAAAGTAACAGTCACATCCTGTTTCTTGCCATTTACAGAAAGCGCCTCAGAACTATTCGCAGGGATTGTAAATACCCAGCGGTCTTTCATTATTTTCTGCATAGCCGCGACATCAATTTCCTCCGCGGCAACCATATTTTTTATCTTATCGAGAAATTGTCCTAATACATCAATACCCTCACCCGCTCTTATTTCCAAAAGCCGGCCAGTGGATTTATCAGTAATAATAACTCCGCCTTTTTCAAGCAATTCATACTGTTTTGCCGCGATCGTTTGCTCTTCCTGCCTTTTTTCTCTAGCAGCCTTAATTGCCTCTGCCGGAGCAATCAAAGTAACAGTAACGATACTATTATCTTCCGCACTCAAATATTGATAAACTCCTTTAAAAATATCTTCACTGATCAGCTTGTCCTGACCATACAACATATCAACTAATTCAAAGGCAGCCATCTCGACTGATTCGCTATTCTTCAATAATTGAGCAAACTTCTCTATCATTACTGCTATTTGCTGCTCACTTTTCAGACCATTACCATAATAAGCTTTTATAACTTTATCGATTAATTCCTTTAGCTTTTGATCTTTAGCTGGACTTTCAAGCTTCTTAATCTCTTTAATTTGATTGATTACAAACCGTTTCTCAGAAAGCATACTCAACTTATCCCAGCCTTGATAATATGGATGCCTTGATTCTGAGGCCTTAAGATCCGCTGCTTCTTTAGGGTTTAGCTTTATTCCTTTAGTTTGTTTAGCTTTAAGCGCGATTATTGTAAGAATATCTTGATTGTACTCCTGACCAGCCGGGATGATCATACCTTTTGTATATAGCTGCATTTTTTGATTAATCTGATCAATTGCCGCAATAAGAATCTGTTCATTTTCTTTTGACCATTTAGCATCTGTTCTCTTTTGTTTTTGCAAATCGAGAATTCTTTCTTTTAAATTGATAATCGACTGATCAAATCCTTTAAAGCCGTTAACCGCTGATCTTTCAGCCAGCGGTTTTTCATTGCGAACATCAAAAGGATCGACATCTTTGTCAGCCAATATAATCCATAAAGAATTCAAACTAGCCAATGACGGAGTATAAAAATCACTGGCAGCTTGCCCTGATTCTTTTTTTCTTTCATCATAATATCGGTTTATCTGCTCGCCCTGTTTAATATTTTCCGGCACAGTACTGTTTGGGAAGGAAATTCCCAAATCAGTTCTCAGCGCTATTTTTTCCATATTATCCAGCAGTGTCTTAGCTTTATCAGCGTGATATGTCTGTTTAGCGGGATCATTCGCGTAATAGCGAAACATAACTTTATGCGCTTTGGCAACATGCGCTGTCATTTCCGGAGATACAACCGCTCCTCTGTTTGCTCTGCCATCTGCGTTTGTATAATCATAACCTAAAACATCATTACCCTTATATTTTACGGTTACTTCACTGGCAGTAATTGTTCCCTTATTATCCTTCAAGCCCATGATCTTTTCTGCTGTCTTGCCGTTAGGATCAAAAACATAACCATTGCGGTCTTTTAATTTATTTAAAATCTCAGGGCCAATAACAATGATTGCCAAAGCATTAGCATCAGTAGTATAAATTTTATCCACTATCTCATCGGTAATTCCCCGATGAAAAACTCCGGTTTGTTTATCATAAACTTTTGGCAGCCATTCTAAAATTTTCTTAGCCGCGTCTTTATATTTATTTTCACCTGTAAGATCATAAAGCATGGAAAATAAGCCAAAGGCATTGATATTTTCTTCTGTTGATTTAATATTAAGCTCAGTCGGACCATGACGGATTCCGCCATCTTTATCCTGTAAAGCAAGCAATGACACAGCAATATTTTTTGCCCGCTCAATATAGGCTTTTTCCTGATCATTCATCGCTTGATCAACCGCGGCAAGTTTTGTTGTCCGCAAACCAAGAAAACCCCACTGAGTTTCGCCCCGGCCGGCAAAAACTTTATCAATATCACCATTTTTTCTAAAATCTTCTCGCCCCTGATCAACCTCTTCTTTTTGATCAACAAGCACTAGCTGCCAAGGATTAAGACTGGGTTCAGGAAAACGCTGTTTAAGATGTTGTAAAGCGCCTTTAATTAACGCCGCGGCTACCCAGTTACTATTTCCGGCATTATTGCGAAACTCAGCTATTGGTTTTTGCGTAGCACTAGAAATTTGCGCAAGATCAACTGAATTATAGACCCCGCCATTAAAATCATCTTTTTCCCCCTGGCGATATAACCATTTGTGCTCAGTAAGGTAATTAAGCAAAGCATCTGATTCATCGGGCATTCCGCCCGCGGCAAGAGTAATGGATTGCAAAGCAATGTCATAGGTAAAAGCCCAATTAAGACTATTTGTTGTTGCCTTTGTATCATAAATATGACTGGGAGAAATATTAGTCAATGAATGCCTTGTATTCCAGGAAAAAGAAAGCATCTGCTGGTTTAAGTCTGGAATCCTTTCTCCAGCTTTCGTGGCTTGCGGCTGAGTGATATTGGCTTCAACAACAGCTCCGGCATCATAACTTTTCTTTTCTATTCTCCCTCCGCCCTCACCAATCAAAGACATAAACTGATCAAAAAGCTTAACATCGTCTTCAAGCCGCTTTAGTTTACTGGCATATCCTTTTTCTCCCAAGAATACAATCCCTCCAGTATCAGCATTAATATAATAAACCCTCCAAACCGGCTGACCTTTTTCACCTTCTGCTTTGACTTTTCCTAAAGGAACCAGCTTGAGTTTTTGAAAATCCTCTTCAGTATATTCAGTGACTTTATCTCTCCACCATTTTTTATCAAAAAGATTGCTGCTGCTTTCCATTTCAAAAGCAAAAGAATTAGAAGAATTAATAAATCCCTGAGTATTTTTAAGATCAAAATAGGTCATTATCGGAAATCCCAGAAAATAAAGACCAAAAGCGCGTTTTTTAGGCAGCTCAGGACTATATTCAAATACTTTGTCTTTTGTAAATAAAGTACTTAAGCTATTAATCACTGCTTTGGCGTCAACTGTAACCCCAAAGAAATTAACGTAATTTTCCCAGAAATTTCCCCAGCCTTCTTTAAACGCGCCAAAATTAGCTCCGGCACCTAAAACATCATTGCCGGCAATTGCCCCGATTACTGCTAATACATTAACTTCACCAGTTAAACTAAAATATCTGCTGGCCAGAATATTTCTAAAAGCATTGCCCGGAGCATTAAAACTCTCGGTGTTCAATCGTGCTAAGTTATCCAGTATTCCCGCGCTAAACATGGCAATAGCAAATTTCCGCTGCCCCTGGACATAGTTAACAAATCCTATGCTTGCTTGATCATCCATGGCCATGGTCAGCCAGAGATTAAGATCTGATTTTTTATCTTTCTTCTGTTTTTCTAAATAAGCAGCAAATTCCTTATCTGTAACAGTTAGGTTGCCTGCTTTATCCTCTTTGGTAATAAATTCAAGACCTTTTTGTTCTGCCGGCCTATTTTTGCCAGGGCCTTGATTAAAAAACAAATAACTGGAAATAAAAGTCTCAACAGTATCTTTGCTTGGCGGGCCCATTATTTTAGCGCCTGTAGGCATTTCCCAGGCAGTAAATAAACTATCATATATTAAACGGATGCCGGCCTGAGCACCTGGCTGCGACAATTGCCCAATAATACCGCCTACACCAAATCCGCCCATAACATTTAACGGAATTAAAGCTGTCTCAAGCACCATTCTGCGTTTTAACTGTTTTTCTGTTTTCTTGGCATTCTCAACCGCGATCTGATGCATTAAAGTACCAATAGAAACATTCAAAATTTCTTTATTAGTCGCGTTTTTGCCAAACCATAAAATATCACAATTAGCCCAGTCTCCTTTGGCTCCTTCTGTTTCCAAAACAATTACATCATGAGCCGAGCGGGCATTAACTTCGACTAATTTACCCTGGCGATTATAACTCAGAAAATGCATTTTTCTTTGAAGTAATTTTCCCGCAGAGTCTTTAGAGAAATAATAAACATTATCAAAATTAGTATTTTTATCTATTTTTTCAAGCCGTTCTGCTTTTGAGATATGTTTCTGGGCATTATATACTTCAATATAATTCTGATTCAGGTTATCGCTTTGCAAATAAGTCTTAACTTCAAACGGATTACTGCCTCTTTGGGCAACAATCGCTCCAATATACGGATTTTCCTTCATCATTGGATTTTCCGGCAATTTCCCAGCGATATTTGGAATAGCCGCAGCCCCAAAAGGAGTAATCCCCTTAGTATTCGCGTCGTTGATCATTTGCTGCTGAGATTCGCGATCAAGATTACTTAAAATTTTACCCACAACTTCCAATTGCAAAACTCTTGCTCTGGCATAATCATTTACATCGTCCAGGGTCATATTCGCGGCAACTGTACCAAAATTCAAACGGTATGAATATTGACCGCCAACATCTTTTCCTTCAATCCAAATATCTAAAGGAAAGCCTTTGGCCTGATAATCTCTAATCTCAGACGGACTGGTTAATTCCTGACCTCGGCCAAAGCTATCTCTATTCTCCAGCTGAGTTGGAAATTTGTAAAAATGCAATAAATTCTGCACATCACTCAGCTGGCTAAGAGAATCATAAACCAGCGGCTTATTATCAATAAGCGGAATATATGGTTTTGCTAATTCATTTAATATTGGATTATTTCTTTTATCTCTTAAAATATTACCTTTAGTATCTTTTAGATATTTACTGCCAATCCAGATCTCAATATCTGCCACATTTTTGGCTGTATTACTGGCGCGATCAGCATCAATAAGTTTTTGCAAACTTCCATCACGCGCACCAATTTCCTGTTCCGAACCTTTATGATAAAAATATAAATTGCCAGCTGTCTTTAACTCATCACTTAATGCAGGGTTTTCCGCCACCGCAAAATGTCCGCCTTCCGCGGCATTAGTTAAAATTTTTATAATCGCATTGGCAAGACCGCGTTCATAGTTGCGAGCAGGGGTTGGTTTAGCAGGATCAGAGTAATAAATTTTTTCAGTTTCAGCATTTTTCTTTTTAGCTAATTCCGCGGCACGCGAAGCCATTAATTCTTTAGCACGCGCAGCCACTTGATCACGAATAGCAAAGCTATCTTGATCTTGATCATCATTATTGGAAACAGGATTAGCAATAGCAGCTGGTGTATCCGAAGCAGTTAATTTTGCTATGGCCGGCGGCGGTCCGCTTGCCGCAGGTTTTAGATTAAGATTCTCTCTTGCCGCGGGAGTCATTAAAGCCGCAACTTCATCCGTAATGTTCAAGGTTAAGGTGTCACTAGCGAAAATTAAAGTCCCGATTATTTTCTTATTCGGATTCTGCTGATTATAAATTTCCCGGAAATTTGGCCATAACCTGTGACTGCCTAAAAGATCCTGGGCTATTTTAGATAAGCAATCCCCTGGTTCAACAGTATGTTTCCATACTCGCGCAGTTACTTGACTTCCTGCTTCAGGAACTATAGGCAAAACTGTTTGATGAACTGTTGGCTGAATAATCTGCTCTGCATTTCTAGGATCAATAGTCGCTTTAAATTCAGGACTAAGTAAGGCTGCTAATTCTTCCGTGATCTCTAAAGTAGCGCCATTAGCAATATTAATTATTAATGTCCCAACAACGTTCTCGTCTGGATGTTGCCGCGCATATATATCCCGCAATGTTGCCCAAAGATGCGGATTTCCAAAAAGTTTCTGCGCTGCCTGAGCCCAGGAATTACCTTTTATTAGTTGATTTAAAACAATTTTTTTGCCAATAATCCCGGCAAAACTTGAATATGGAGCAGGCTTAGAAACATTAACTTGTTCTTTAGCTGGAGGAGGAGGTGCTTGACCAATAACTTTTGGCTCTTTATTTTTAGCTAAACTAAACAAAGGCATACTCGGATCTATTGAGGCAACCAAAATTGGTTCATTACGTTTGCTGATATCAGCCATAAGATGCAGATCTTTACCTAAAACAGCTTCAGGATCCAGCGCTGTTAAAGCTATGTATTGATAATAATCATTAATCTTCTTTTCAGCCTGTTTAATTTCAAAATGTACACATCCGCCATCAGGTGAAGACGCATGACCGGTTACCCCGGCTTTTGCTATCGGCTCATTAACTCCCACATAATCTCCGGTTTTCACCAAATTAGACTGATTATGCCCGTATAGAGTATAAAAATAATCTATCCGCCCTGAGATACCATTCTCAACTTCATGCTCGACAACAACAAGGTTGCCATACCCAGTACCTTGTCCGGCAAAAACAACTCTGCCCGGCATTGTCGGATAAATATTCGTACCTGCCTGGACAAGAAAATCAAAACCTTTGTGAGTACGGATTCCATTTTCCCGAATTGCCCCGAATTCACAAGCCAGGTTTGTCTGGTATTCGGTAAGAACCGGAATTCTGAACTTACTGACAAATTGATTTAAAGCCTGTTCTTGTTCTATATCCGGAATTTCAATTAGCCGCTCATTTCTTGCCTGCTCAGCCAAGTTAGCATAATAAGCCGCTATTTCTGGAGTATTTTGAGGAAGGTCTGCTTTTGCTGTTTCATAAGGACTTTGCGCGTTTTGGCTGATTGATGCTGCCGCCATTGTCGGCACAGAAGCCAGCATTGTTGCTCCCATAAACGGCATAACTGAAATCTGCAAAGCTTTGGTAAGTTTTTCCGGATTTACCGCAATGTTGAATAATCTATTTACTCCGACCTTAGCTAAATTAAGCTCAACCAATAAAGCGATTATTGCTTTAGTAAACGCCGCTCGCTGTTGAGAATTTAAATCTTCCATGGGAATTTTAGCAATCATATGCTTTATTTCCGCTTTGGAAAAGAAACTGCCGTCATTAGGACTGGAACTTTGCAGGGCAATAAGAAAAGTCTGTAGAAGCTTATCTTTTTCAATCATTCCATTTAATTTACTATAAGCTAAGCTGGTGGGATTTTGTGAATTACCAACCTCTTGCTTAAACTGATTGATAATTAAACCAATATTTTCCGAAAACTGATTAAGGCCTACTGTATTTAATTGAGACTGTATTCCGGCAAAGTTTTTTACTTTACGCTTAGCTAAAGCAGAATAGTCTGTGGGTTTTGTGGAAATTTTCCTGATAATTACCTTAGAAATAAAAGTACCAACAGTAAATAAAGCAATCAGCGGCAGCATGGCAATTAATTTTACTCCGAGTATCAGAACACCTACGGTAACGGCTAATCCCATAATTGAACCAGTAGTAATCATAACCATCCGGGATTGAAGAGCCGAAGCTCGTCCCATTGCCAAAAAAGTAAAGATTGTTTGTTTAGATTTTTTTGCTTTGCCATCAAAACCAACTTCTTGTTTAGCGATTTTCTGACCAGTAGAATATTGGGATTTAAAAAACATTATGCCTTGTAAAGAAAATAAAGCTGTAACCAGGAAGCCCACAACCTGAAGAACTCCGCCTCCCGGCATAACTCCAGTGCTCATCGCGATACGAATTGAATCAATAACCTGAACTCCTAATAAAGGAACTATGCCTAAAACAATAGCCGCTGCCGCTGCAATACCGGCAAGAAACCCTAAAGGAGTAATCCAGCCTTTAACCGCGATATTATCACTGCTAAGCGCGAATATATTTTTAGCGATCAGCATACTTGCTCCTACCCCAACAATACCGATAATCACCGGCACGCCAAAAGTTCCGCTGGAAACAAAAGCAAAAGCATATGTTCCTAAAGTAACTAAAGAACCAAAAATTCCGCCGCGGAAAAATCTTTTCGCGCTGGTCATAGGCATCAAAGGAGCTGATTTTAAATCTTTGCGGCTGGTAAACAGCAATAAACCTGAAGATATAATCCCGACAACCCCTAATACCACAGAAGCAAGTAAAACCGTATTGCCGATAGTACCGGCAATAAACGCCGCTGAACCAATATAGGAAAAAAGCGTCATCGCGGCAACAAAAGGAGCGAAAGTAGCAGTTACCGTAAGCGTCTTGCGCCAGGCAGTTAATCCGACTGTTTTTCCAATGTCTTTTAAAGACTGCCGATGGCCAATCGCGATCGCGTCAGCCATTTTGGCAATACTGGAATCAACCTGAGATAATCGCTTTACCTGTGAATTAAGCGCGAATCCAATCATTACCGCGCCGATGGTAATCGCCGCCAAAGCAACAGGACCTAAACTAAGAAATAAACTGATAGCGCTGCCAATAACCGGTAAACCCACCGCGCTGCCGACGCCGCCTATGCTAAGCGCTTTAAATATTACGCCAATTAAAACAGCCAAAGCAATATTAGCCGATATGGCGATAGCCGCTGGACCGATTCTTAAAGTTAAGAGTTTTATTCTTTGACCAAGGGAAAGAGTATTTATTTTATCTGCCGCTGCTTGCGCTTGATCCATCTCTTCACTTGTAGGATCTTTTCCCGCCAGCTGAAAAGCCAGAGCAATTACATTCTTTCCCAACTCTTCTTGAGTTACGGTTTTAGTCCGTTCAAATATATTCGCGGTAATCCGCTTAATTTCCGCGTAAATCATCTGCGGTTTTATAAACTGCTTTTCATATCCAGAGCGCGTTGATATTTTTTCTAATCGATGTTTATTCCATTCTGATTCACTTAAAAAACGTGTCCACTGTTGGTCAACAATTTCCAAAGCGCGATTTTTAAGCACAGTTTCGATAACAGAAAATACAGCTTGGGCAATATCATAATCTCCTGACTCTAAAGACTGCTTAATTGTTCGCGCGTCTATATCGCTCAAGCCAAACTCTTTGCTTAAAATTTCATTTACAAATTCTTCCGGCTGGAGAAAAAAAGTGATTTTATTCTCAACCGCCTGAGCGATCTTTTCTCTGATTGATTGAATGATATGCTGAGGAATACCTAAGGAATTTAAACCTTGAGTAACTATACTTCTTCGATACATTACATGTTCCCGGGCAAATCCTTGGTTTTTCCCTTTCGCGTCCGCTTCCTGCCACAAAAACTCACCAAAAGCTTTTTGCTGCTGTTCCATGGTTTGCTTATTATCATTTATACTTTTACGTATGGCCGTGATAATTTTTTGGCTGCGATCAGCTGCTTTGGAATCATTGCTCATAATAAATGTATGCGGCTTACCAACCC
The DNA here is from genome assembly GCA_018817585.1 of Candidatus Omnitrophota bacterium. Taxonomy (GTDB): domain Bacteria; phylum Omnitrophota; class Gorgyraeia; order B26-G9; family B26-G9; genus JAHITE01. The sequence goes on along the minus strand of JAHITE010000094.1, from coordinate 4,216 downwards.
TGACTTTGCTGTTTAAATAAGCTAATTGTTCCGAAACAAGATTTTTATAATTATTAAAATCTTCCGGCGACCAAAAACCAAAAAAGAATCCTTCTCTGCCATCACGCGCGCTGCGGCCTCTAAGCTGAATATCTGTTTCTTCAGAGGCATCAGCACTTAAAGACATAACCACCATTCTGTCGCCTTTAAAGTCAACTCCGCGGCCTGCTATATTGGTAGAAACAATAATAACCTTACTGTTTTTAGAAAGTGCCTCTACCTTATCTTTTAACATTTTACCGCCAAATACAGACTCATGATTTTTAGACACAAATTCAATAATAACATTGTCCACATTATCATCCGCAAGCAAAGAATCAAGATCAGCCAAGCTGAGGTTTGCTATTTCAGCGCCTTTGGCGTCAGTAATCTTCCCATCCTGAGTAATCCGCACAATATTCCGCTCGGACATAGCTTGTTTTTGTAAAAGCTGATCAGTAAAATCAGCTGCCTGATTTTCATTATCGCAGCGCACAAGCACAGCTCCGGCATTATCAGGAATTCCCCAATCAGCCATTTCCCGCGTTGCGCTTTGATCTGATTTCATCACAACCAGCGCGTCAATCGCGTTTTGCATTGATTCCTGTTTATCTGAACTCAGGATAATCTGTTCTACTCTTTTTGAAACCTGATCCAAACCGCTAAGATTTTTAAATTCTAATCCATACTTATCAGCTGTTTTTTCTCCAATAGTAGCAGAAGCCGCAGTGACTCCGGAAACAAGACCTAATTTATTACTTAAAATTACCGGTAAAATCATGGACGCAACATTTAAGGCATCAGGCTTGATTTCAATATCAAGACCATTGCGGCGTTCTTTTAACCGCACAGCAATATCCAAGCCATTACTCCAGCTCATGCCTTGCATCTGCATACCGCTATTATCTTTATCAATGATAACCACTTTATTTTCATCTGAGATAATATAATCCTGGCCATTCTGATAATAGACATACGCGGATAAAGCGAGTTCAGTAAATTCCTGCCATAAAGTCTGATCAGCAAATACTGAAGCTTTATCTTTATTATCAGTATACGCGCTAATTGTATTTAATTTAGCTTTTAACCATTGCTCGCCGCGTTTTGTCAGACTAACTGTTTTAGAATCATCATTTTTTTTGCATAATTCATTGCTGACCGGCAATAACTCGCCTTGGATCATTTGATCAATAATTTCCTGCATTTTAAGGGTTTGTTCAGAAATCTGCTGTAAACCTTGTCCAGTAAGCGAAGCTCCTCCGGAAATTGTATGCGGATTAAAAGCGCGAATATCTAAAGGAACATCTCCTTCATCAAAAGCGAGAAAATAGGTCTGTTTGCCCCAATTCAATGCCATATCCGCTTCAGAACGCGCGGTAAAATTATCATCCAGAAAACGGAAAATAAAATTACTAATATTTAAATAAACAATGTCAGCTGTAGCATAAAGCTCTTTTTCTCCGCCCGGCAATTCAGACTCATTGCCGTTTACATCAACAAAATAAGCAATTCTCCTGCCGTCGCGAGAAACAACATATCCAGTGGTAAGCCCGAAATCAGCATTTACCTGAGCCGCGTTTCTGGCGTCTCTTTCAACAAGTCCTTCTTCAGTGTGAACAATGGAAACTTCTTTGAGAGCATTGGGATTCCATTTATTTGCCAAACTTCTTAAGACACTGACGCCATTGAATACAAAGGTTTTACCTGCTGATGTCGGCATGCGCACAATTACGCCTGAGGTCATTAAAGCAATAGCCTGCTTTTGCACATCCCATTTATTTTTTTTCCAAGGAGCATATTGTTTTGCGCCAATAGTTTCAGACTGGCCAGTAAATCCATTTAATAGTATGGACTGCTTTACCAGTTCTAAAGCTGCCCGGGGATCAAAGTCTTTGCCCTGAGCTTTTAAAGCCGCAAGCTTTTCAGCAAAGCTTTTTTCACTTATTACCTCAACATAATCTTCCGGAATTTTTTGAACTTCTTTGGGCAGAGTCGCTATAACATATCCATTAAATCTGATTTGATCGGCCGCATTCTTTAAAACCAATGGAACATTATCTTTATTTGCCTCAAATATAAAAAGATCTGAATCTTTGCCTTCAAATTTTACAATTGAATTCGCTGGATCAATATAGTTCATTCCCAGCGGCAAATCAGCGCTATCTTTTTTTTCAAAAGCAGATACAAGTGCTAAAATAAGATCAAATTTTGTACGAAAAGTCCCCTGCGGGATAGCGGTACCAGGAGCCAGAGTAGAAGATTGGGAATTATCATTATTCAGCCAGCGCAGATCACCGCCAGCGGCAAAAGCAATATCACTAAGCAAAAACGCCTGAATAATCACGGCGGAAATTGCTCTGAAATATATATTGTGTTTTTTCCCTGAGTTAAACATATTTCCCCTGCTAAACATCTTTTGAGTGCTTACATCTTGGCCCCTAAATTCCAAGATTTGCCCAACTACTTGCAAAAATATAAAATAGGGATAAGGTGACCATTTGTTCAGATTAAATTATAAGTCTTATATTTTTCTAAATCACTTTATTTTCAAGCACATATATTAATTTTACATGCACTTTTTTAATACATTTTAAGTATAGCATATAAAGTACATACGGTCAATATTTTTTTTAACTTTTTTATAAATGCAACTACTTGCAAATAAATAAGATATGAGCATGATTTTTAAGCTTTTACCTAATCTTTAAAAAATTGCTTTTAAAAGACCGGAAACATGCTATTTATCTATTTTTCAACCTGATTTTTCGATAAAAACAAGCTTAAATAGAAACAGCAATTAAAGAATTTTTATTTATATTTTTTCTATTGAGTAAAGGTGTTTTTGAAAAGTCATCTTTAATTAAGCTGGCTTCATTTACTACCGGAATCTCAATAGAAAAAGTGACACTACCTTTCTGATTATCGCTTTTTAAAACACTTTTAGTAATAGATATCTTACCGCCCATACGTTCTAAGTTTTTTCTTACAGCATAAAGCCCCAACCCTGTTCCCAGCCCGTCATCTTTAACAACACGATACTCATCAAGAAAAACTTTTTCCCATTCATCTTCCGCGATCCCTCTTCCTGCTGTAGTAAAGTCTATACGCGCAAAATCTTTTTGTTTTTTATCCATAGAAACATCAATCGATACAGAACTTCCTCCGTATTTCTCAGCATTCATTATTAACTCATCAAAAACAGAAAGAAAAATCTGACTATCCACAATCACTTTTGGTAAATCATTATCTATCCTAATCCCGCTTTCTAATTTACCGGATAACCACCGATCATCAATAACTTTCATTAACTCATTAATGTCGGTTTTTTGATAATCCAGAGATCTTTGTAAAAAACCCCGCGATGCCAAATCATTACATAAATCAATATATTTATCATAGTCTTCTTTCGCCGCCGTATAAGCCATGAGTATGTCCGTTAGATTTTTTCGCTCTTGAGAATTAATGTCAGCATCTTCAACAGAAAGCAAAGAATTAATGTTCCGCTCTATTTCTTGCCAAGATTTTTGGATCTCTTGATGAATAACAAATAGCTCCTCCCTCCTGCCAAACAAACCAGCCTGATAAACAGCCAGTTTTTTAAAATCATCCAGAAAATCCCAAAAATCCTGCTGCTGCTGAGAAGCCGCATTTCCCGAGTTTCTTACCGCATCACGTAGTTGTTTTGTATACCCCTGAAACAAAGCATTTACTTTCTCTGGATCATGACTACGGATAAGAACCACTGATTCTTCAATAATCTGCAAAACTCTATCAATCAATGCTCCGGGCCGCAAAACAGAATCAACTTTTAAATTTTCACCTGATCCTTTTACCCTTAAAACTAAACTAGCAAATAAATAATTGATTTTCTCAGCGCTTTCCTTAACTTTTTGTTTAGTTTCTTTAGCCTCAATTCTAGTCAAATACCCCCGAATCTTCATTATTTTATTCCTAAGGCCATGTAATATTTCCCTTAGAATGGCTTCTGATTCCTGCAAATTATCTATACCCTGTTCCTTGCGTTTAAAATCAATTCTTTGCATTGCCAATCCGCTTAGCTGCGCGAACATTTTAAGACTTTTTATTTTCTGCTGACTATCCGCTCCAGGCGTGAATATCGGTTCAGAAAGATCAGGATTGTCCGCGAGCGGTTTTTCCCAATTATCCACACTTAAAATACCCAATATATCTCCTCTTG
>JAHITE010000093.1 GCA_018817585.1 Candidatus Omnitrophota bacterium | reverse complement strand
CAAGTCACAAGGACACAAAGTAGGGGCCGTGCTTGCCTCGGCCCGTAATAATATATTATTAAAATCTGGAAGATGATTGATAAGCGGGCGCAGGCAAGCAGCGCCCCTACGGTTAGCAATACTCAATACGCAATACTATCAACATCATAATCTTAGGGGAGGTATGGATGCTTTTTTTAGATAAAGGTTTTAAACAAATTATTATTAGACGTATCGCGGTTTCTTTTTTATTATTTATTTTGCTTATAGTGATTTCAAATCAATGTTTTGCCGAATCATTTCTCACCACCAAGGTGGACACCATTGAAGGTCCGAAACTGCAAAAGACAGAAAAAGTCCAGCAAGTGCTGCGCAATCTGGAAATACCTTCTGAATTAGGATTTATCAAAGAAATCCATGTGCCGAAAACACCCACGGAAAAAATGATTATCAATATCCAGGATCTGCATTGCAATTATAAAGCTCAGAAAAACATTGCCGGGATTTTAGCATACCTGACTCAGACCTATGGCATTAAACTGATCAGCGTAGAAGGCGGCTCCGGTAAGATCGATACCACCTTTTATCAGCAGCTGCCGGATGAAAAAATCAAAGAACAAGTCGCGGATTATTTTTTAAGAGAAGCGCGGATCAATGGCACAGAATACTTTGCCATAACCACTGAGCGGCCGATCGCTTTATATGGCGCGGAAGACGCGAAATATTATGATAAAAATCTAGACGCGTTTATGCGCGCCCTGCCGGCAAGAGAAATCATTCTTGAGACCATCGCGGTATTGGAAAACGATTTGAATATCTTAAAAAACAAAACCTATAATAAAAAACTCCAAGAACTTGATGATTATATTGTCAGCTATGATAATGGGGAAATGGGATTTGAAGATTATATCCAGCACATCGCCAAGCTATACTCGGCAGACAATCTGAAACGGGAATTTGACCAGGTAAACCAGCTGGTAGAAAGCATGAATTTCAAAAACTCGATCAGCGTAGAAAAAGCCGAGAAACAGCGAAAAGAACTGATTGATTATTTAACCAATAACCTTGTTCGCTATGAAATGGAAGAATTTTTAAAAGCAACAGTTGAATACAAAGCCAAGACCCTGGACAATCTGGCATATCATGTTGTTTTGCAAAAACTCTACAATCAGATGGAGAAAAAAAACCAGACTCTAGATCGGAAATGGCCGGATCTTAATGGCTATATTGAATACTTAAAACGTCATGAGACCTTGGATAAATTCGCTTTGTTTACCCAGATCGATAAGCTGTTGGAATTAATTAAAAATTCCTTATACACCAGCTATACCCAAAAGACCTTGGATTATAATCTAAAGATCGTCAGACTGGCCAGAAGCTTATTTTCCACCAAGCTGTTAAACAAAGATCTGAGCCTGGTCAAGAAATATCAAACAGACTTTAATGCCAAGAAAATGAAAACCTATATCAGCCGGGAATCAAAACGTTTAAAACTCGAGCTGACGATTCCTGATGATGAAAAATTAAAGCAAATGGAACAGACCTTGCCGGCAGTAGAAGATTTTTATGTTTACGCTGCCAAGCGCAATGATATCTTAGCGCTTAATACTCTGGAGGGGATGGCCAAAGAAAATGAGGATATCGGCATTTTGATAACCGGCGGCTTTCATACCGAGGGAATCACGGATTATTTAAAAGATAAACGGATAACGTATATTGTAATAGTGCCGAAAATCGATGAATTAGATACTGATGATACGCGCTATATTAATGCTTTGCAGGGCAAGAAAACCCCTTTTGAGGAAATGATTGAAAAAGAAGAAAAAGTTGCTAAAGAGTAATAGCAAATGAAAACTGTTTTTATTACGCGAAAAGAGTTTATTTTTAGAGCAGACATTGTGGCTGCTCAGCATTGTAACACGTTTAATTTTAACGCTTTAGCACCATGAAAACAAATCAAAATAGAGCTTGCAAAGAAATACTTTATCAGGTATACTTTGGCAACCCTTTTTTTAAGCAAATAAGTTGAGTTTTGCTAATAAGGAGCTATGGTTTTTAAAAGCTTTGCTGATCTTTGTTTTTTTAATAATATTTGTAGACAAAGAGTTCTTAGCAGAAGCTTCAGAGAAATCGATTATTGATTTAGAGTTAGTTCTGGATTTACTCTAAACTTGTGTCGATATTTTAATAGATTTATATAAGACAGCTGATATTGAAAGTGAAATATAGAAAATTAGTAAGCTTGCTATGCAATTAAGCAATGTAGATAGTTCTTTGAGTAGTTGGCTCATACTTGTATAATAGAAGCATGAGCACTAAAAACTGTTTGTACAGAATTAAGTGAATTTATAAAAATTCATTATAATTTGCATGAAATTTTAATTTAGTGTATACTTAAAAATCTTTTTAGTAAAGCGTATACAAGGGGACTGGATATGAATCAAGAACGCAGAAAAGCAGTAAGAATACTAACAAGAGATTCTGTGGCAAATTGCCGGCTTTTGACTATTGAAACCAAAGGACAGTTTCAGTTTACAGTTTGGCCAATAAGGAATATAAGTGCTGAAGGCATAGCGATATATAGTGATGAAAAAGTACCAAATGGTTCATTGGCTTTTTTAAATATTGATTTGGATGTTATTTTAAGAACAGTAGGAGTTATTGCCAAGGTTATTTGGTGTAAGAAGAATAAAGTGGGTTATGATTTAGGGCTAAATTTTTCTTGGTGGCCAAAACCATTTGATAAGTCATTAGTTCTTGATTTTGTGAAGCAAAAACTGGATCATACTGATTATAATGAATAATTATTACTGATTGTTAACTCTATGAGGAATACAATGAAAAAAAGAATGTATTTTAAAATCATATCATTCATCCTTATTCAGGCTTTTATTTGCCTGGATTTTTTCGCCGCCGGAGCAATAGCCAGCCCTATCGATACAACTACCCTCGCGCCTTCGGTAGCGATAAATAAAATAGATTTGCAGGAACTATTTTATTTAGAAGCGAAAAAGAATGCCGAACAGGGGGGGCAAGAGATTGTTTGGGACGACGTTAACGAGGAATCGAAACCAACGGACTATATGGCTACTATTAGTAGACCTTCGCCGGCAAATAATACTGAGGCTGGGCAACAGAACCTATTAGGTGTTTCGTATAACCCATTAGGTATTGAGTTTGTATCGCCGCCGCCGGATCAATTATTAGCTGGTTTCTTTACTAACGCGAACCTGAGAAATATTATCCCTTATCCGTTTACTAAAAAAAAGCTTCAAGATGAATTGAGTTCCCATGGTTTTGAATTAATTACCCCTGAAATGGATAGAAAACTGATTGCTTATTTGCTTCAAGTATTGGAAATACAGGATAATCAATTTATAAAAAATTTAAAGCGATTAAATATTTTAAAAATAGGTTTTAAATCTGTAATTACTAAGGAAGGAGATGTGAAAAGCCTTACAATAGAAGGCGATACTTTATATCTTTCTCCGGATTTTCTAAATTACAGATTAGCAGTAAGAGTTTCATTGCTTAATGATTCAATAATGGCAATAACAAAGAATACTGATTTATGGGAATATATTAATTCTAATGGTGAAACTGCTATGGCAACATCGGTAGAGTTGGGATTAGATAAAAAAAATGCTGATAGGATGTTGTTGGCTATGAGAAAAATTGCTGCTAATTATACGCATCTTCCTTATTGGTATGGATTTAAGAAGTTTGTGCCTGTAGCGACGGATAATCCCAATATGTTTATGAGGCTTATAAGGCCAAAGGGGGTAGGAGAATATGAATATGATCAAAATGCGATCGGTATTTCTTTAAAAATTTTACCGAAGTTGATTCAATTACATATGGAAGCTCCTTTATTATGGCAAGAATTAGTAGAAGCTGCATTTGCGCATGAAGGTGGAAGAAAAGGGCATTTAATGCTTTGGCCATTAACTAATCTTGAAGAAATTTTAAGAATTTTTAACTGGCAGTATTTAATTGAGAGTCAAGTTGAGACTATAATAAAAGATTTTGTTAATGCTAAATCTCATCATGAAATTATTATGCGAGGGTCTCCTGCTTTGAAAAAGGGGGATATCATACAATGGCTACCAGGTGTGGCTATAATCAATATGAGTTTGCATTACTTTGGTATTGACAGTAATAGTACTGAGCAGTTAGGTGGGGTAATATGGAAAGAATACGCGGCTAATTACGGGATGGTATCGGAAAAAGGGTTGCGTGCTGTGGCAATATGGTTTTGGTGGGCAGATAATTATAGAGGTTTAAATGTGGATTTTGAGCAGGAACACGGTCAATTCTTTTCATTTTTAGATACTAATGATTGGAATAAAATGCTTTTGATGAAAGATGAAATTCAAAAGGAATATAATAATACTATGTCTACGAATGAAAAAAGTCAACCTAGACAATCAATATTTGCAAGTTTGGCAATAACTACAGGTATAGCATTGCTTGGCTTTATCCAGGCGCTTCCGTCATTGGCAGCAGACGGGTCTGTTGCTCAGACTACGGGTTTTGGGGGAGCGAATATTTTAACAATGGTTATTGTTGGATCATTTTTATTAGTCGGTAAGCTTGTTTGGAATATCTTTAACAAATCAGTTGAAAAACGTACAACCCAGTTAGTTAATAAGGCAGTCAGGCAAAAAAATTCCCGCGATTTGATGGCATACTATCAATCAGCTAAGATAAGTGACAAAATTAAAATCGTAACTATTGTTTCTCAGGAACTAAGGGGAAAATCAGGCAAAATAAATTTAGAATTGTTTGAAAGTTTTTTCCTAGATGGCTTAAATGCGCAGGCTGCTCCTATTACTCAGGATTTGCAGAATAAGGTTAAAAATTTGTTTAAGCAAACAATAAATTCAGAAATCAATTCCCGTGAAATGCGGGCTGTTTTAAATGAAACGGCTCGGGATACAGGAATAAATGTGCGGCAAGGAAATCCCGTAGCAATAGAAGCAAAAATTAGAGATATTATTAATTCCTTAGCTAGAGCCAAAGATTTAAATATTGATTCATTTATCGGAGAGATTAAAAAAGATCGTGAACTGAGCAACTTCTTTCAGGCTCAAAGAAATCATCCAGTTAGCGTTCTGGCTGATAATATTCTAAAACAGATAATTATTCTTCGCGAAACTCAGAATCCTGCTTTAACTAAAATAATTTCTAAAGCCCTGAGCCAGGTTTTACCACAAATTACTACTGATGGAAACAGTATGTTTCCTGAAATTGCAATACTGGTTGGCAGGCTAGCGATTGAAGGTAATCTCCATAAACCGGGTGTTTTCATTCAACAAGCTCAAAACATGCCGGCAATATCTAGAATCATGAGTTCCGAACAAATGCGGGAATTGCATAACGCGATAGTTAATCTTTTGGAAAGCGGATACAGAGAGCCTAATGAGACAAAGATAGAATTAGTTGCCGCGGAATTGGATAAAGGAGAGTTTAATGAAATTTTGTCAGGTACTTTAGGAATAGCCTCGCTAATAATGAGCTGGTCAAATGGTACTCCGCTGTCTGAAATAGGCGGAGAAACTAAAGCGTCTGCTTTATATCAACAACTAACAAAGCATTATGCATTCCAGACATTTGCTGATTCTGAGCGAAAAAAGGTTAGAGCAATAATTTTTGATCTAGATAATACATTAATTAACAATATGGCGCTTGGCTTAGTTTTTGAAAGTGTTAATGATATTGTTAATGATATTGTAGATAAAGAAATAAAAAGTCTTGATTTAAAAGACATTAGTAAACAAAGAGCGCGGCTAGTGCTGGTAAATACTTTAAGCAGAGGCGCTTTATTAAATGATCTGCAAATAGTTCAGGCATTAGAATTTGGAAATGCTATCGAGGGTAAAGTTGCTGAGCTAAGATATGCTTCAGCGATTGGTTTAAAAACTATCTCTGAAGTTGGGACTGGTACAGATGATATGGTAAATAAATTAAGAAAGTACCTAAATGATGTTCCGAATATACATATGGATTTGCGAGAGATTTTAGAGGAAACATTAAAGAATTTACCTGATCAGGAAAAAGCCGAGAAACTGGCAATCCTTAATTCTCCTTTAGTCGCGGTTGAATCAAGAGAGCCGATCATTATTCAAGCGCCAGCTGAATTAAGTTCCGATAATTTGAAAAAAGTGGAGCAGTTGTTCAGTTTTGAGCTTATTGATTTGCGCGTTAATCCTAACCAAATGGTTGATTCAGCAATTTAATTATAATATTCTAACCTGATTGTGGTTTTAAAATAGATATTAAGTAAAGGTGAATAGAGTTTTATGAACAAAGAAAATGAACGAAGAAAAGATAAAAGAGTAAAAATAGAAAAAGTTGACGCGGATTATAAATTAGTGGATTTCAACTTTTGGGCTGAATCGCGCTCAAAAGGGACTAATTTGCTTAAAGATATAAGTGCCGGCGGAATGTCATTTAGTACCAGTGATGTTTTACCGGAAAATTCATTAATGAGCCTTAATCTTACGCTGGGTGATATGGTTAAGGTTAATGATGTGTATGGCCGGATTGTTCGGATCAGAGATCTTGGCAATGATCATCATGAGATTGGAATAAATTTCTCATGGTGGGATAATGATGATGATAAGAAAAGTCTGGTTAAAATATTAGACGCTCAGTCTGATTAGTAGCATCTTTCCTAGGTTTTGTGTCCTAAAAAATACCCGTTAGTTTAATTATCTTGAATTTACCCTTTATCTTTTAGTATAATAATAAAGAAAACTTTTTTTAATTATTTATAAAGGGGTTTTAGTTTCTATGTTCGAGACCGAATCAGTTATCGGAATATGTTTTATTGTTTTTACTATTATCGGGATGTTGATTCAACATCTTATTTCCTCCCATAAAAAAGTTATAAGCTCAGTGGAAAGTCTGACTGAGTATGTTACAAATATCCCAATTCAAAGCTTTAATAAAGACGGCATAATCCTCCTTTGGAACCGAGCGTCGGAAATGACTTATGGTTATTTGCGCAAAGACGCGATTGGTAAAAAGATTACGGATTTATTGTTAGTTGACGGGGAAGAAGAGCAGTTTATGGAAAATGTTGCTCAAGTCTATGCCACTAATATGCCATTGCCTCCTCGCCAATGGATCATGCTTGCTCAGAATGGACATAAACGGGTTATATATTCAACTATGTTTCCTTATGTCAAGGCCGGGGTTTGCGAATCAATTTTTTGCATAGAAGTCGATATTACTGATATTAAAAATCATGAGGAAGGATTAACTTCTTCCCTGGAAAAATATAAATCAATATTTGAAGAGGTCAATGACGCGATATATGTTATTGATCCAGTAAACAATAAAATAATTACCGCGAATAAAAAAGCTTGTCAGCTGTGTGAATACAGCAAAGAAGAGTTGAGTAAGTTATCAATTGAGGATTTAAGTTATGGTGACAAGGAAGCATTAAGAACAAAAATAAAAGCAGTTACTGCCAAGGCTTTTTATGAGGGCGAACAGGATCTCGAGTGGTTGGCCTTAAAAAAAACCGGAGAAGTTTTTGAAGTAGAAATAAACATGCAAAAAGGGGTTGTAGAGAAAAGAGAATGTGTTTTTGCCATAGTCCGGGATATAAGTCAAAGAAAAAGAACAGAAGAAAAATTAAAACACGCGGAAAAACGTTATTCTGACCTTTTGAGAAACACCAGCTCTTTGATATTTTCTTTGGATAATGAAAGCCTGATCACTAGTATTAATTCAGCGGCTAATAGAGTTTTAAAATATAAAAAGAGTGAAATTGTAGGGCATAATATTTTAGATCTTCTTCACCCTGATGAACATATAAAAGCAAATCAAATCTTAGCTGAAATTAAAAACGGAAAAAAGAATAAAGACGCGGAGTTCCGCTGTATTAAAAAGGATAATAGTGAAATTGTAATCTTGCTGAATGCCTGGCCAATGTATGATAAAGATAATAAAATTATCGGGATATACGGAGTGGCCAAAGATATTACTGAACAGAAAAAAATTCTTGAGCGCATGCGGGAAATGGTAATTCAGATAGTTTCCATGCTTTCGGAAACAGTTTCCGTTGCTGATCGATACACGGAAGATCATTGTGAAAGACTGAAAGAGCTTTCGCTGAAAATCGGCGCGGAATTAGCTTTAAACGCAACGCAGATGGAGCATTTAAAATTTGCCGCTTTACTGCATGATGTTGGTAAGGTCGGAGTCCCGATTCATATCCTGCTTAAAAAGGGCAAGTTAACTGAAGAAGAATGGACTGCGATCAAAGAGCATCCTAAAAAAGGCGCGGACATTGTTCGCCGGCTAAATGGGTTTGAGGCTGTGGCTCTGATCATTGAGCAGCATCAGGAGCGGATTGATGGCAAAGGCTATCCCTTGGGATTGCAAAAAGGCCAAATCAAAAAAGAAGCAACAATTATCAGTGTGGTTGATGCTTTCGATGCCATGACTTCTGACCGCCCATACCGCAAAGCCATGAGCTTAGAAGAAGCGATAAAGGAACTTGAGAAAAATTCCGGATCCCAGTTTGATCAGGAAGTTGTTGAGGCATTTATCAGAATTTTGCGAAAAGAAGCAGGAAATAAGCCAAATAATCCGATTGAAAATCCTGAAAACCAAGAAAAATAAGCATTTATTATGCCTTCCGACTTAACTTCAATCAAAATATAGACTTAAGCATTAAAAACCATCGCAATTTTTAAGCTTTAAACCTTGTAAATCACCAAAACCTATGGTATACTTTAGCACCTTTGTTATATATTGGTTAAAGCAACTTTAACTTGTCATAAATAAAAGGTTTAGATATTAAAAATTTAATTCAAGGCAATTAGTACCTGGGGGCCTTTCGTGATAAAAAAAATAGAGCAATTAATAATTAAGCTAACAGTTTTATTTACGCTGCAAGCCTTTTTGTTTGTCAGCACTGCTTTCGCGCGAATAGAAAATTCCGCTGATTGTTTATGTCTTAGTCCTACTTTAAATATTTCAATTCCGAATTTTAATCAGGCGTTTAATAATTATTTTTCTGAGCAGTCGATTATTTTAAGACAGCCGGATACAATCAAAGCTAGAACAGATTTTAATAATACTTTATATGCTTTACCCTTTAAATCTCTTTTTCCGCGAGTAATCCAATATAAACTTCTAAATACAATAAAACAAAATTTATTAACCGATTTAAGTAATCAGGATATTGCTGATATTCAGGTTGAATACGTCTCTAATGATTCGGTTTATGTTCTTTTTCAGAAGCATGGAGAAAAAAATTTAAACCTGTTAATCGGTAATGAAGAATTAAAAAAACAACTGCTTCCGATTAAGCAAACAAGAAACAAAGAGTGGATTGCTTTAGAAGGATATAATCCGCCAAGTAAAAAGCGGGCAAAGCCGGAAACAATAGAAAAATATAAAAGAAAATGGCTGCTTGATTCTATTTCCGCGGTTACCGGATATACAAAAAAAGAGCTTAAATCTAAACCAACGGGAGCTCTTTGGCTAATCTATTTTCAATATAAACTTTCTTATGAATTCGGACAAAGATTACTTGACGCTGTTAAAGATAATCAAGGGGTTGAATTTAAAGTTAATGTCAGGCTTAAAGATGGAAATGAATTAGAAGCGTATGTTTCTATCAGCGGTGAGAATTTTAAAACAACAATTAAGCAGACTAAAGGCAGAGTTAAAACTGTCCAGGCTGCGGATGCTTTACTCGAGGGGCTTAAACCTTTAACTTTTGAGCAGCGGATTAAAAAACTAGAAAATGTAACTGAAGAATTTAAAGGAGAAATGCATACGCTCCAATCCCAGAAGCAGGATCTGGTTAAGGTTGTACAGGCTATTGATCTGCTGAAAAGAATAAAAAATATTGATTTAGCTGGAGTTTCCTCTGATACCCGGGATGAAATAAAACAAGAATTAGTCACTTTGGATAAGTGGTTGGCTAAATCTCCGGAATATCGCAGGTTTCCTGGATCTCCGGAAGAAGACAAGGGGAGATTGCAGGAAAAACACCAAGCGCATTTGTTGATTGAGGGAATTGTTAAGAAAAAAGGCAAGCTTGCTTATGATGATTTTTCTGCGGTGATTGAGAATATAGAAAAGGCGATTGATTATCTCGAAGCGAGGACAGTTTTTCTGTTTAGTAAAATAAATGAGCGGAATATTTTATTAAGGGAATATGCGATTCAGCAAAATGATCATTATTTTTACTCGGAATTTATTAAAAACGAATTAAGCATCGTTAGGGCAGCAATTAAAATTAATAGCTTGAATATTGCTCTAAGCAGTATTGAGTATTTAGAATCTGAAATATTGAAAAACCCAGTTGTTGAAAACAAAAAAGCTTTGTATGTACCGGCGATTCAGGCAATAAAACTTTTGCGCCATAAATTAGACAAAGCTGATGATGCTAAATCAGCAAGCACTGCGCTTCGGCTGATTAATCAGTTGGAATATGATAAACAGCAGTCAGTCGCCGCGATTATTGAAAAATTAATAAGCGCTAGGAAATGGCTGGGAAACAAAAATCTAACCGAATATGCCAAGCAGCTGAGTTTCGTGATAAATAAGCTGAATACTGTTTCGAAGCCAAATGTCAGTTTTTATCAGGTTATTGCGTATGCTGTAAATCAAACGGAAGAGCTTACTGAAAAAGTGAATAGTTCTAAAAGCGTAAAAATGAATCCTAAGTTCAAATCACTGATTGTAAATCAATTTGCTTTTCCAAAGAAAAAACTTAAAATTTTATTAGCAAAAATATCAGAACGAAATAGTGTGATTAAAAAAGCTTTGCCTGGATACAAGCTGGTAAACCTTGAGCAGACAGTTGTGGATTTAGAAAAAGATTTTCAGCAGAAAAGCGGATATGCTTCTTATGAACATCTGCGGTCTGATTTAATTGATAAGTTAGATTACGCGGTTAAAGCTTTATCCGAGACGCAAAACGGTTTTTATCGCGGCAAAGAATTTGTGCGAATAGAAGAATTAATGCCGGTTATAATAAATCAGCTGCAGTCTGCGCGAATGGTTGGTCAGGCAATTTAACTAAAAATAATGAAAGCTTTCTGATTCAGTAAATAGGCGAAAAAATAATATGGGAAAAATTAAAAAAATAATCACATTATGCTTAATCCAGACATTTTTATTGGCAAACGCGGGCTTTGCCGGATCCTTGGCCATGGAGCGAAATGATTTAAATCAAAAATCCGCATTATCCCCTCAAATTCACATAAATAGCGACGCGTTAATTGCTGGGTTTAAAAACCAAAACTCGCGGGCAGAAGCATTAAAACATCAGGAGGATTCTTTTGTTTTAAACAGCGCGGCTAAACTGTTAACTTGCGGCGAAGTTAGCCAAGTGCATGATATTGTTAAACAAGTTATAGATCACCTTGGATTTGGACGGGTAAAATTTTACGAAGTCACTAAATATGATTCTGTCGCGAAAAAGTGGTATATAAAACAGATAATTGGAACGCGATCTGATGATCCATCTTCTGCTAGATATACAGAAGAGCCGGGCATAGCAAGTGATGAAAAAGAATATGTTCTTAATCTGGCAAAAACAAAAGGGTTGGAAATGTATTATGAGCCAAATCGTTGGGCGCATTTAATTGGAGATAAGACCGCGCGGGTTGCTTATGTCGCGCCTGTTCTTATAGTCAAAGATGTTCAAGCCCTGGGAGGAGGCAAGCCGCAAAGAGTAATGCAGTATTTGCATATTATTTTACGTAATTCAAGAGGAGATATATTGGGTATTTT
>JAHITE010000092.1 GCA_018817585.1 Candidatus Omnitrophota bacterium | reverse complement strand
GCGCTAATGTAGAAGAAGCTCAAGGAGCATCAAGCAAGAAAGATTTTACGAATAAAATGACAATATCAAAAAAGGAAGCTAGAGAAACAAGATATTGGTTGAAATTAATAAAAGATTCAGCTTTATTAAAAGTAGCTAATGTGGAAGAGTTGCTTAATGAATGTGATGAAATAGTGAAAATACTAACAGCAATTGTAAAAACATCAAAAGAGAATATGAAGTAAAAGGAATTATGAATTATTAATGTAATTATAATGATTTTTAGTAATTATTTTAGCTTTTTTAACTAGTAATTTGTAACTCATAATTTATAACTTGTAACTAATCGCGAAGAGATTATTATGCAATTGTTTTTAGAATCAATTCTTAAGCAGTGTCTGGATATTCTGGAATCAAACAGCGGTTCAATTCTCCTGTTGGATAAAAACAACCAGGATATCGTGGTGCGGGTTGCCCGAGGGGCAAGAAGCGCTTCGATCTTGGGCGAGCGGATAAAACTTGGCCAGGGGATTAGCGGTATGGTTGCTCAGAGCAAGCAGGCAATGCTGGTTGAAGACGTGCGTACCAATACCATTGTTAAAGAAATTTGCCGTACGAAAAATTATCGTACGCATTCATTTTTATCCGTGCCATTGATGTATGACGGCTTTTTACTCGGAGTGTTAAATGTAACTGAAAAAGCCAGCGGCCAGCCGTTTTCAATCAAGGAACTGTCTTTTATCAGCGCGATTGCCTGCTGCGCGGCCGGAACAATTGATCGGATTGTGGCCAGCGAGCATTTGGAAAAGCAGCTGGAGTGTTTTAAAAATTCTACCGCAGTCAGCAACTTTGCTGCCGCGGTATCGCATGAGCTGAATAATCCTTTGGATGGAGCACTGCGTTACAATAAACTGGCTTTAATGCATGCTCAGGACAATGAAATCATTCACGAGTATCTGATGGAAACCCGTTCCGGATTAAAAAGAATGGAAGGAATTATCCGTTCCCTGATGCAGCTGTCCTTTTCCGGTAATCGGAATAAACACACAATCAGCCGGGCGCAGGTAGATATTAATCAAGTGATAAAGCAGGCGATTGATTTTTACAAACATGAAACTGCTTATAGGCAGATTGAAATTAAAACTGATTTTGCCGAGCGTTTGCCGGAAATAAAAGATTGCGGCTTGCAGCAGATATTTCTTAACTGTATTAAAAACTCAATTGATTCCATTGAGCGAGATGGTCAAATAAGCATAACCAGCACTTATTCTAATAATATGATTAATATTGATTTTATCGATAGCGGTAAAGGAATTCCCGCTGATCTGAAACAGCGGATTTTTGATCCGTTTTTTACTACCAAACTAAAAGGCCAGGGACTGGGACTGGCGATTGTTAAAGAAATAATTGATTGTTATAAAGGCAGTATCGAAATGGAAAATTTGTCTCAAGGAGGAGTTAAATTTATTTTTAAAATTCCGATCGGAGACATAGCATGAAAACTCATATTCTGATTACCGATGATGAGCCATTGGTAAGAAAATCCCTTAAAGAAATCCTGCGTTATGAAGGATATAATGTCAGCACCGCCGAAGACGGGGCGCAGGCCTTGGAAATTATGAAAAAATATCCAGTGGATATTATTATGACAGATATGAAAATGCCGAAACTCGGCGGCCTGGATTTATTAACACAGGTTAAAAGAGATTATCCTAAGACAGAAGTGGTATTGATGAGCGCTTATGGCAAAATTGAAAACGCGGTTGAGGCCATGCGCTTGGGGGCGTATGATTATGTGTCTAAACCAATCGATGATGAACAGATCAAGGAGCTGATTGAGAAAATAGCCCAATGCCAGAATAAACTTAAACAGGATATAGCGGATCTGGCAGAGCCGGCTGTCTCAGAAGCGAAAAATCTGAAATCCTCCCCAAAACGCTATAGATTTCACACAGTTCTGGGCAAAGATCCGAAAATGCAGCGAATTTATTCGATGATTGAATCAATTTCTGATACACCGTCTACTGTATTGATCTGCGGCGAAAGCGGTACTGGCAAAAGAGTAATTGCTCAGGCCATACATCAGGCAGACAGCATGCGCTGCGGTCAGCCGTTTATTGAAATCAGCTGCGGCGCCTTGCCGGAAACATTATTAGAAAGCGAATTATTCGGCCATGTAAAAGGCGCGTTTACCGGAGCAATCAAAGACCGCGCCGGCAGATTTGAGCTGGCTAATGGCGGAACATTGCTTTTAGATGAAATTGATACTTGTTCACCTAGCCTGCAGGTTAAACTGCTCAGAGTATTAGAAGAAGGTTCTTATGAGCGGGTGGGGGATATTCAGACCTTTAGATCCGATGTGCGGGTGATTGCCGCGACTAATCAGAACTTAGAAGAATTGGTACAAAGACGCGGCTTTCGCGGTGACTTGTTTTGGCGGTTGAATGTTATTAGTATTAATCTGCCGCCATTGCGCGAAAGAGTCGGCGATATTCCTTTGCTGGTGGATCATTTTTTGCAAAAATATAATCTAATGCGCACTAATCGCAGCGGCGGGATTATTGATAAAGTCAGTCCCGGGGCAATGGAAGCCTTGATGAAATATGGTTGGCCGGGAAATATCCGGGAACTGGAAAACACCGTGGAACGCTCCTGTATTTTAGTTAAAGGCAATACCATTGAATTAAATGATCTGCCGGATTCAATCCGCAATAATAATCAAAAAAAAGAAATTGCTGATGAACAGCCGAGTTATTCTTTGAAAAACGCGTTAAAACATCCGGAAAAAGATATTGTGATTGAAGCTTT
>JAHITE010000091.1 GCA_018817585.1 Candidatus Omnitrophota bacterium | reverse complement strand
GTTTTCCTACAGCTTCAACATTAAATATGTGACATGTCGTTTTGTGTAACTACTTATGCATAATTATAATGGTTTGGGGAAGTAAAGTCAAAGAAAAATATGATTTCCCCTTGATTACTGTTCTATTTTGTGTATAATATCATAAAATAGGACATGTCCTGTTTTATGGAGAAATGTGCAGATGAGGGAAAAAGATATTGGTTTGATATTGCCGGAATTTCAGAGTTTTATTATTTCCCGAGGGCTTGCCGCGGAAAATAAGGCGCCTTTTTTTGCATTGTGGGTGAAAAGGTTTCAGGCTTTTTGCGCGAATAGTTCACGGGATGCCGGGGATGGGCTGAATGATTTTTTGGTTTATTTGGGCAGTGACGGGAAAACCGCTGATTGGCAGATAGAGCAGGCAAGGCAGGCGGTTTCGATATATTTGGCCCATTATCTTGATAAGGAAAACCTTGTTTTTAAGACAGAGGTGGAACCAGTTATGGATAAAAAAGATGCCATCTTGGCGCGGATGAAAGAATTGCTGAGGATCAAGCATTATGCTTATAGTACGGAACGCTCTTACCTTGACTGGAGTAAAAGGTTTTTTGATTATATGACCACGGTGCGGAATAAGAATAAAGAGATCGAATCGGAGGATATAAAGGAATTTCTTAGTTATCTGGCGGTACGCCGCCGAGTGGCTGCTTCTTCTCAAAATCAGGCGTTTAACGCGCTTTTGTTTTTGTTTCGCGATGTGCTTAGAATTGAGCTAGGGGCTGTCGGCAAGGTGGTGCGGGCGAAACGGGGAATTAAGCTGCCGGTGGTTTTGACTGTGGATGAAGTAAAGCGGCTGTTTGGCGCGATGTCCGGAAAAATATTGCTGATGATGCAGTTATTGTATGGAACCGGCATGCGCATGATGGAGGTGTTGAGATTGCGGGTGCAGGATATTGATTTTGAGGCAAATACGGTATCTATCCGGGCGGCAAAAGGGGATAAAGACAGGGTTACGATGCTTCCGATTTTTGTTAAGGAGGGGCTTGTCGAACATCTTCAGGAGGTTAAAGCTGTCTATGAAAAAGATTTGGCCCTGGGCTATGGAGAAGTATATTTGCCGGATGCTTTGGGTGTTAAGTATTCTTCCGCTGGAAAGGAATGGCGCTGGCAGTATGTTTTCCCCGCGGTGGATCTGTCTGTGGATCCGCGTTCGGGAAAGGTGCGAAGGCATCATGCTAGTGAAAAAATTGTGCAGAGGGCAGTGCGCGTCGCGGTGGCAAAGGCAGGGATAATCAAGCACGCTACGGTACATACTTTTAGGCACTCTTTCGCGACACATTTACTGCAGAACGGGGTGAATATCCGGGAGGTTCAGGAGCTGCTTGGGCACAAGAATGTAGAGACAACGATGATTTATACGCATGTGCTGCGGGATATGTCGAGTGCTCCGAAAAGCCCCTTGGACGGGTTGTATGTGGAATAATGCTTGAAAATGTCACAAGGTCACCAGTCACAATAGTCAAAGGTTTATATCAATCGCTTTTTGTTTTTACTATTAGTGATGAGCCATTAGCTTTTTCCTGGTGTCATGTGACTCTTTCTACTTTATGAACTTTACAAACTTTCTACTGATTAACGGTTTATCTTGACTCCGCAAATCTGTCTGATATAATAAATCACATAAGCACAGGTGCTTAATAAAGCTTAAAAGGGAAAACGGTGCATTGCAGTGCAATAATTCCGTTACGGTCCCGCCGCTGTAATCCTGTCCTGAAATAATTGGGAACTTTTTTAACAGAAGTATTTGTCACTGCTTGCAGCTAAAAGCGGGAAGGCAGTTAAAAAAGCAGGAAAGTCAGAATATCTGCCTGAGTTGTGAGAAGAATATATTTTGAACCTCGCGGAAGGGTGAAGAAACAGGGTGCAATCCTTTAAGCCATGTTTTATGGCATAAAGGATTTTTTTATGCCCAAAGCCAGGAAGTAATGATATGTTTAAAAAATTAAAAATTAATTTATGGTTAATGTTTTGCTTAATCTGGATAGTTAGTTTTTTAGCAGTGGGAGTTAATGCCCAGGGTGCTGAACAGGATTTTATTCCGCAAAGAATTGTTTCTTTGGGTTCATATTTAACTGAAGGGCTTTTTCTGCTGAGCGTGGAGGATAGTATTGTGGGGGTAACAACTTATTGTAATCGCCCGCCTGAAGCTCAGCAAAAAGAAAAAGCTGGTTCTATTGTTGAAGTTAATATTGAAAAAGTCATTTCTTTGCAGCCGGATTTAATTTTGACCACTCCGCTGACTAATGCTAAGGCTAAAAGTAAGCTTAAGCAAATTGGTTTAAATATTGTTGATTTTGATCAGGTGAAAGATTTTTCTCAGATATGTGAGCAATTTGTAAAACTGGGAAGTATTGTGAATAAATCTGCAGAAGCAAAGAAAATTGTTAAAGATGCGGCTGATCAGGTTAAAGTGCTTAATCAGGGTATTTTAAATAAACCAAAGCAAAAGGTTTTTATTCAGGTAGGAACCAAACCTTTGTTTACAATGAATAAAGAATTTTTTGTAAATGATATGATTAAATTAGCTGGTGGGGTGAATATTGCGGAAAATGCTTCTAATGGAATATATTCTCGGGAAAAAGTAGTCGCGCTTAACCCGGATATTATTATTATTGCTTCTATGGGGCTTACTGCCGAAGATGAAAAACAAATATGGATGAGATATCAGACTATCAATGCTGTAAAAAATAATAAAATTTATTGTATTGACCCTAATATAATCTGCAATCCTATCCCAAATAATTTTGTTAATACGCTTGGGCTGATGATTGGTTTTTTGCATGAGGATAAAGAAGATGGTAATTAAGAAAAATATCGCATGGCTGTTTTTAGTTTTAGGGCTTATGTTTATTCTTTTGGCGGTAGGGCTTTGTGCATTATCTGTTGGGGCGACAAAAATTCTCAGCAGTGATGTTTTAAAGTTTTTTACAAGCCCGGATATAACTTCTGTTAATTATAGTATTTTGTTTAATGTTCGTTTGCCGAGAATAATTTTAGGGTTTGCTGTTGGCAGTGCATTAAGTCTTGCTGGAGTGATTTTGCAGGGTATGTTTCGCAATCCCTTGGTTGAGCCTTATACTTTGGGGATTTCCGGAGGCGCGGCATTAGGGGTTTGTTTGAATATTGCTTTTCAGATTAATAAAACTTTGGGCATAATATCAATGCCGATATCAGGTTTTCTTGGTTCAGGACTTGTAATTGTATTTGTTTATTTTTTGAGTTATCGCAAGGGTGTTTTAAAAATCCAGGGTTTGCTTTTGTCTGGGGTTATGATTAGTTTTATTTGTTCATCTTTATTTATGCTTATCATGGCGGTTATGCGGGTGGAGGATTTGCATGGGATTATTTTTTGGACTATGGGATCTTTGGAACAGTCAAGCTGGCTGTTGATTAAAATAATGGTTTTAATTTCTTTTATTGGATTAGCGGTTTCATATGTTTTTTGTAAACAGTTAAATGCTTTTTCTTTGGGGGCTGAGCATGCAATGCATTTGGGGATAAATACGCAGAGAACTCAAAAGATTCTTTTTTTGCTTACTTCATTGCTTACTGGGGCAAGCGTTTCTGTGGCCGGAATTATTGGTTTTGTCGGTCTGGTAATGCCGCATCTTGTCCGCCTTTTTACCGGAGGCGATCATCGAATTCTTTTGATATGCAGTTATCTTGCCGGAGGAATATTTTTAATTGCTAGTGATGCTATCGCAAGAAGTATTATCTCTCCTTTGGAGCTGCCGGTAGGTGTTATTACCGGAATAATCGGCGGAACAATTTTTATTTATGCTTTAAATAAAAAAAGAGGTAAATAAAGTATGTTGGAATTAAAAAATCTTAGCTGTGGATATACAGATCAGTTTTTTGTAAAAGATATTAGTTTTACTGTTGGGGAAAATCAGGTAGTGGGGATAATCGGGCCTAATGGCTCTGGGAAAACAACTTTGCTGAGAGCAATTACAAAAGTTTTGCCTTTAGAATGTGGAGAAATTGAATTTAATAAAAAAAACATCAGCCAGATGAGTTATAAGCAGTTAGCGCAAAATATTGCTGTGGTTAGTAATGATATTGAGTTGAATTTTAATATTACGGTTCATGATTTTGTTGCTTTGGGGCGGATTCCGCATCAAGGGAATTTTCAGTTTTTTGAAAGCAGTCAGGATCAGAATATTATTGATCAAGCTTTAGAGCTGACGGAAATGACTGGTTTTGCTCAGAGGCCTTTAGCTCAGTTAAGCGCGGGAGAAAGGCAAATGGCGATTATTGCTAAGGCATTAGCGCAAAAGCCAAAACTTTTATTATTAGATGAGCCGATAGTGCATTTGGATATATCGCATCAGGTTTATATTATGAATTTGCTGCGTAGGTTAAATAAACAGCATGATTTGAGTGTAATTATTGTTTTACATGAACTTAATTTTGCCGCGGAATATTGCGATCAGCTGATATTGATGAATAAGGGTATGGTTGATATGATTGGAAAACCGGAGAAGGTTTTAAATAAACAAACAATTGAGGCTGTTTATAAAACTGAGGTGATGGTCAGTAGGAATCCGGTCTCTGATAAACCGCATGTTTTTGTAATTTCAGCAAAGGAATAAGATTGATGAAACAAGGATTAATCCAGATTTATACCGGCCCAGGTAAAGGCAAGACAACGGCTGCCTGCGGATTGGCTGTGCGGGCAAAAGCGCATAAAATGAATGTTTGTTTTGTAAGTTTTCATAAGGACCCTAAGCAGTGCAAGCCGATGTATGATTGTTTTAAAAAAATCGGTATTGCAGTGCATTGTTTTGCTAAAGAGCATCCTTTATGCTCGGCAAAAAATCATAGGTGTTTTGAGGCTTTACAAAAACAATGTGAAAAGGGTTTTAAATTTATTAAAAAGATTTTTAATGATAATCAATATGATCTTTTGATTATTGATGAAATAAATATTTGTGTGCGCGATGGGTTTTTAAGGGAAGAATCTGTGTTGAGTTTAATGGATGAAAAACCGGATAACTTAGAAATGGTTTTTACTGGACGCGGCGCCACAAAAAAAATGATTAAAAAAGCTGATTTGGTGAGTTTTATTAAAGAAGTAAAGCATCCTTATAATCAGGGGATTGAAGCGCGCAAAGGAATTGAATATTAAAAGCAGGAAGCGCAAAGCGCTTGGCTTATAGCTAATAGTCGATGGCTGATGGTTAAAAGCTAAAACAAAAAGCTGTAGAGTAGAAAGTTTGTAAAGTTCATAAAGTAAAAGATACTTGGCTAATGGCTGATGGTCGATAGCTTTTAGAAAAAGCAGAATACAGAAAAAAGGTCACAAGGTTGCAAGCTAAAAGCGATAAACTATAAAGGGCAGGAATAATTATTTAGGCGGGTTTGAAGCCTGATTTTGATAGGATTGGCAAAATCAGAGATTCATCCTCGGAGTCCCGCACGATGCGGGACGAGAATGAGCCAAAATGATTGATTCCGGACCGCCTTCGATAAAGGTTGTATCAGCAAGAAAATTTGTGACTCGCGTAAAATTTGCTGAGCATCTATAGAAGATAGAAAAAGTATTTTAGTATCTTAGCATTTAGCTAAACGCTGATCGCTACTTTCAGGGGGGTGATAGGATAAAAAAAGAATAAGGGGTTTAAAGGTCTGGGAAATGGGTAAAGGGAAATATTGGTTGAATTAAATTAACTTAAAAGTCCGAAGAAGAGATTTACCCAAAAAGCAAAGGAAGTCTTTGTGTGATTCAAAGCGCTGCCGCGCAACGGTAATAAATACACGAATAAACACGAATCAAAAGCTAATAAACACAAATGACTATTAATTAGTGATAATTTGTGTGAATTTGTGCGTTTTAGTCCGGTCGATTGCTTGAAAGGGGAAAGTATTCTCGCGGGAGGAGAAAAGAAGAATGTTAAAGAAAAATTTTTATATTTTATTGGGTTTATTTGTTTTGGTTATTTCAAATGCTTTAAATGTATTTGCTTTGGATTATGATTTGGGAAATGTTATTGTTTCAGCAACTAAAACTCCATCTTATCAAAATGAAGTAGGCGCCAGCACAACGGTTATTAGCTCAGAAGAGCTCTCAGGCGCGGCGAATAAATCTGTTTATGAAATCTTAAAACAAGTTCCGGGTGTGTCGGTTGATTCTCTGGGTTCTTTTGGCGGTGCTGTTTCGATAAATATCCGCGGCGCAAAAAGAGGGCAGACTCTGGTAATGATTGACGGAGTGGAAGTGTATGATCCGATGGCAGTAAGCAAGGATTTTGATTTTGCCCATCTTACATCGGCAAATATTGAACGCATTGAAGTTGTTCGCGGTCCGCAGAGCACGCTGTATGGATCAGATGCAATGGCTGGGGTAATTAATATAATTACTAAAAAAGGGCAAGGTCCGGCTAAGATTCAGTCAATGGTGGAAATTGGTTCGCATAATACTTTTATGGAATCAATTGGTATTTCCGGCAGTGAAGGGAAAATTGATTTTTCCGCGGCAATATCAAGAATTGATAGTGATGGTATATCTAAAGCGCGCGATGGTCAGGATAATGACGGATATTCTAATAATACATTTTCAACGCGTATGGGTTTAGCGGTTTCGGAAAACAGTAAGCTTTCGGCAAATATTCGTTATATCGATGCCCAGGTTGATGTTGATGATGGAGCTTATGAGGATGATCCTAATCGGGTTACTGAGTCAGTGCAATTTTCCGGAAGTTTGGACCTGTCGCAGCAAATCAATGAAAACTGGGATCATGTATTGACATTTTCCGGTGTTAGTTTTGATCGTAACGATAGTGATCCGGCTGACAGTATTGATACAACGGAAAATGAATATTCCCGGTTCCGAGGAGATCGTAAAAAAATTGAATGGCAGCATAATCTTTCTTTGGCGCAATGGGATACGGAAACCATTGGTTATGAATATGAGCAGGAGCGGGGAGCGTCTTATGCCACGGGAACAAACTGGTGGAGCAATAATCAGTCTGACAGAAGATCTTTGGAAAACCGGGCTTTTTATTTTCAGAATCAGGCAGAATTGGCCGACGATTTGTTTACCAGCGCGGGATTTCGTGTAGACAGTCATGATATTTTTGGTTCAGAGTGGACTTATAAATTGTCATCATCTTATCTTATTCCGGATTCAAAAACCCGTTTAAAAATAAATTATGGCACAGGATTCAGAGCCCCGAATATTTACCAGCTTTATGATGGAAGTTATGGCAATACTAACTTACAGCCGGAAAAAAACCGTGGGTTTGATCTGGGAGTTGAGCATCGCTGTGTTGATGATAAACTTTTTCTTTCTACAACATTTTTTTATGATAAATATAAAAACCTGATTGATAGCGATCCGATTACCTGGGCATATGTAAATATAAAAAACGGTAAAGCCAGAGGTTATGAATTGGAATCAAGTTTTGATGTTTTGGAAACATTGAAACTTGGGGCTAATTATACTTATACAAAAACCCGAGACTCAGATACAGCTAAAGAGTTTGGCCGTAGAGCAAAGAATCAGGCAAATAGTTTTATTGAGTGGGATTATTCGGCCAAAGGCGATATCCGTTTGAGCGCGCAGTATGTTGGCTCACGGATGGACTCGCCGGCTTATAATGATTATAAAAATAAAAAATATTTTATTACCAATATTGCCAGTGAGTATCAATTAAAAGATGATGTTCAGCTTTTTGGCAGGATTGAGAATGTTTTTGATATTGCCTATGAGCCGATACGCGGATATAACGGAATGGACAGAGTTATTTATTTGGGAGTGAAAGGTGTTTTTTAGTATTAAATATTATGAAAGATAAGCAAATTGTTTTCTATGCATTTCTTATATCTGGCACGATTCATCTGGCCGGGATTGGCGTTTTGGGAGGGTTGTTTGATTTTCCGATTAAGCAAAGTATGCCGAAAACGCAAATTGTAGAAATTGATCGGAAAAAATCTCCTCTATTGCCGGAAATCCGGGTAATAGGGGAGGTTCCTAAAATAGTTTCCCAGCAGAAAAAGCAAGAGGTTATTCCTGAGCCGGATAAATTAGTTTTGAATGCTTCAGCCGGAGAGTCGAAGCCGGAAATAAGCGCGGAAGAGATTAGGGCTGAACAAGCAATGCTGCGTTATCAGGATATGATCAAGCAAAGAATTGAAAAATTTAGAAGATATCCTTTGCGTGCCCAGCGCAATCAAACCCAGGGCATGGTTGATTTAAAGTTTTCTGTATTTGCCAATGGCGCAGCTGGTTCTGTGCAGATTTCGCGAAGTTCTGGATCCGAAATGTTGGATACAGAAGCACTTAATACTATTCAAAGAGCCAGCCCGTTTTTACCGATTCCTGATGAAATAGCGCAAAATATGATAACAATAAGTGTCGCGATTATTTTCTCCCTCGATTAGTAGGGGCGGCTGGCTGACCGCCCGTTATTTTATGATGGGATATTATTATCGGGCCGACAGCCCTCGGTCCCTACGATGTTTATGTTTCACCCTATTACCCTGTTGAAAAGAAATCAAAAAAAGAGTACAATAGTAGCAAGATAAATAAATTCGCGATTTCATAACAAAAAGTTTAAAATATATATATGAGACCAAGAGCAATTATTGTATTAGCCAAAGGCTTTGAAGAAATGGAAGCAATTATCAGTATTGATATTCTGCGCAGAGCGGGCATTGATGCCATAATCGCTTGTATTGATCATGATTTGCTGGTTGAAGGATCTCGTAAGATAAATGTGCAGGCGCAGGTAAAACTTGAAAATGTTGATTTTATTCCTGATGCCGTGGTTTTGCCAGGAGGTATGCCTGGAGCGCTGAATCTTGAACAATCAGAGAGGGTAATCGAGCTTATTAAAAAAACAGCTAATGATGGCAAATTAATCGCGGCTATTTGCGCAAGTCCCGCGCATGCACTGGTTAAGGCCGGAGTGCTTAAGGGGAAAACTGTGACTTGTTATCCCGGGGATGAAACTTTGTTTTTACCCGGGACGCTATATAAAAAGCAGGACGTGGTTGTGGACGGAAACATTATTACTGCCAGCGGGCCGGGGACGACTTATGATTTTGCTTTGGCCATAGTAAAAAAACTATGCGGTCAGGATGTGGCAGAAAAAGTTAAGAAGGCAGCGCTTATAAAATAATCTCAATCGCAGGATACCAGAGAAAGGCAGTAATATGGATCAGAAAAGAGTATATAAACGGATTGAAGATCTTGTTGAAGTTGAATTTGTTTCCAGTGTTTCGGAAGTTACAACTATTATTCGGACCAAAACCCGGGATATAAGTGGCGGAGGAATTAAGGTTTATTTAAATCATCGGTTGATCCGAGGAGATAAAATGCAGTTGTCAATAATTCTTCCAAAAAGTAAAGAATCGATTAAAACTGAAGCAGAGGTTGTTAGTTCGGAATTAATCGGTGTTATTGGGGATAAGGGGCAAGAAATGCTCTATGCTACGAGATTTAAATTTGGAAAAGCTTCTCTGGCTGTAAAAAATTCAATAACTGCTTATGTGTTTGAATGTCGAAAAAAATCTTTGGAAGCTAAATATAAAGATGTTTAAACTCTGATGAAGTTTTGTTAATAAACAATTATTTCTGCTATTTAGCGCTAGCTTAGTAGCAGAGAATTATAAATCTTAATTTATCATTTAATTAAAAAGTAAGAGAGAGGGTATATGAGTATTCTAAACGCAAAACTAAATTTTTCTTTTTTATGTGATTATTCTTCAATAAGCCGGGAGGGGAAATTGAGCATGAATGGGATCTTTGAAAATATCAATGTTCGCCAATTGCCGACTCACCATCCTTTGATGTTTATTGTTGCGAATATATCCGGGGTTAATGATAAAGATAAATTTACTTGTGAGCTTGTTCTTGATGATCAGAATCAAAAACAGATAGCTATTATCTCTCAGGAAGTTAAAGTTGACCCAAGACGCAATTTTGGGTTTATTGGTCAGTTTGTTAATGTGCGCTATGAAACGGGTGGTAATTATCTGATTAAATTTTATATTGATAATAAAGAGATTGGGTCGCATAGTTATAAAATCCGGCAAGTATAAGCTGCTTAATAATCAGCAAACTCTACTTTGACAAGACCCTGAATCGCATTGGCGCAATATATATAATCTGCTGTTTTTAGATCTTCAAGGTAAAGCGTTTTTTCCTGAACATTATTTTTCTTTTGTTGCATGAAATAAGTTCGAAAAACTCCAGGAAGTATTCCGCATTGAATCGTAGGGGTGTAATATTTATTATTTTTTTTAATAAATATATTAGAGATCGCGCCTTCGGTAATTTGATTTTTCTCATTGCGGAAAATTACATCAAAAAATCCGAGTGCTTTATGTTTTTTATATTCTGAACTATAAAGTTCGCGGTTTGTAGTTTTGTGATAAAGGAAAATATCGTTACTGTTTGTCAGTTTTTTAGATAGGATGATTTTTTTAACGAAATCATGTTTTTGTTTTAAGATAATGGTTGGTTCTAAGGTTAGCTGTGCCGGATTATTCAATAAGAGGCGCACTTTGTAATTTGCTGCAGGGTTTAAGGTGGTAGTTAGCTTGTCGAGCTGCTTTATTACTGCTGTTTTGGAGTAAGAATAATTAAAGAAGTGTGCTGATTGTTCTAGTCTGTTTAAATGATAAGCTAAAAGATGAAATCCCTGTTTTTTGCTCCAGAGCATTGTTTCGATTAGTTTGAATTTAGGGATGGTTAGGAATTTTGCTTTTAGCGTGCATTCATTGTACTCTTCCAGAGGATTAGAACTATATGTAATTCCGCTGCCAACACCCATCTGGCCGATATTGTTTTTAAGTAAAACTGTTCGAATTGCCACATTAAAGACCGCTTTTTTATTAGGCGCAAAAAACCCAATCGCTCCGGTATAGATTCCGCGGGGTTCTTTTTCCAGTTCATTGATTATTTCCATGGTCCTGATTTTGGGCGCGCCAGTCACTGATCCAGAGGGGAAAAGGCTGAAGAATATTTCAAATAAAGAAAGATTGTTTTTTAATCTGCTAATAATGGTTGATGTCATTTGGAGTAATGTTTGGTAGGTTTCGACATTAAATAGCTTAGTCACTTTTACACTGGAAGTATTTGAGATTTTCCCTAAATCATTGCGCAGTAAATCAACGATCATAAGATTTTCAGCCTGGTTTTTAGAGTCAGCCGCGAGAGTTTTTTTATTCTGATTGTCTTCCCAGCTATTAATCCCGCGGGCGGCTGTCCCCTTCATTGGCTTTACTGTAAGCTTATTGTTATCCAGTCTAAAGAATAGTTCCGGAGAAAACGACAATATGTCAAATCCAGGGCTTTTAATAAACGCGCTATAGGCAATAGCTTGATTATCGCGCAGATTTCGATATAAAGCAGTGCTTGAACCTTGAAAATTAAACCTGTATTTTGTTGTATAATTAACTTGATAAGTGTCTCCGCTTTTAATCAGGCTTTTGATCTTTTTTATATTTTTAATATAATTTGATTGGGAGATGTCAAGTTTGAGGTTTTTTAATTGATAATTTTCTTGCGCAGCCTGTGAATTATTCCAAGGAGGCAGGTGTTGATTGCGGATAAATTTATTCTTAGTATGATCAAATATTAGCGGTTTTTTAAACACTCCCATCCAAATTAAAGGATAAGCGGAACCAGAGAGATTAATTTTTTTAAATTTAGCGCTTATTAGGTAACCAGCTTCATAGCTGATAAAGCCGCTCACATAGAGTCCTTTTTTTTGGGCAAGCTCAATTTGCTTAAAGCATGATTTTACTTTGGATTGATCATTTGTCTGAATAATTTTTATAGGATCAGTAAAAATGTACGACAAATAATTTTCCTGATCATACCGCGAACTTTCCAAAAAAACAAAAGTTTGCTTTTGGTTTAGATGATTCAATATATTGTTTATTGGAAAATTGTTGTTTTTTAACATGTTTTGCGCGCTTTTTGTTAATAAATAAAAAACCACCCAGCGAATCTGGGTGGTTTTTAACCTATACATAACTCGCTGATTACAGTATATCTTTTTATTGTCTGGAGTCAATAAAAAACGGCTAAATTGTATTGCGGCGATATGTTTATTTGCATTGCTCTAGAAGTTATCGGTCTTTTTGATTGTTAAAAACCCTGCCTTCTTTTCCCAATATATTGTATAATAGAATAAAGCCTATTTAATGGCGATTTTTATTAAGGATATATTTAGGAAATTATGGATAATGAGCGTGAAAAATTCTTCCTTTATTATTTTAATTATTATAATTAGTATGATTTGCCTTTTCTCATTGAGCTATTACTTGTTTTTTACTCAAAAAGGTTCAGAGGGAGTTGCTGTTTTTATTTTAACTAAATATTTGCAAGCCCAGAATATTGAGTTTGAAAAAGCGGAAGGGACTTTAAAAACAAAAATATCATTACATAATGTGCTGGTTGAAAATGCCCAAAAGCTTCCTCCCGGGGCTTTAATTAAAGTGCAAAGAATTGATATCAGCTTGAAAGAATTGCGCTTGAGCAAGTTATCATTGACTGTATATAATGGCCGGCTTAAACTACCTTTTTCGGATACAATTCTTTTTTATGGTAATTATGATCACAGAATATTGGATTTAAGTATTTATTCAAAAAAAGTCAGCGCTCGCGAGATAATTGATTTGTTTACAAGCAAACGCCTGCTCAGCACAATGTCCGGAGTGTTTAGCGATGTCAATTTGCATATAACTGGGAAAAAGAAGTCTTTGGCCATGGAAGGTACGTTTTTTATAGATAAGATTATCAAGGAAAATTTTTCGCTTAGCGGATGCGCTGGTTCTGTGATGATGTATTGCGATGATCTGTTTGAAGCGATGTCTTTAACTGGAGAAATTGTTTTTAAATCTGGCACAGCAATGGGTTTGAATACGGCCGTTGTTGTCCTTGAGAATAGTAAGATTGTATTTGAATCAGATCCGTTGAGGCCGCAATTAAATATCCGAGGTAAGTCAGTTGTCGAAGGAGTAAAGATAAGCGCGGTGCTCCAAGGAACAGCGGATAAACCAAAATTAAGATTAAGTTCTTACCCCCCCTTGACTCAAGACCTTTTATTAGTTATGCTGGCAACAGGCAGAAGCTGGGGAGCGCAATCAGTGAGCTTAGGGCAGGATGTAATCTCCGCGAACTTAGTGCGTGATTTTGTTGATTATTTTCTTTTTGCTGGAAAAGGCACTCAAATTGCCCGGCATCTTGGGTTTAGTGATATTTCGCTAACTTTTAATCGCCAAACAAAAGGCGTAGGAGTTACGACTTCAATAGCAGATAAGATGCAAGTTAGTTATGAGGTTGAACCCGGAGAGACTAGTGATACGCAAGAAACCTTGTCATCGCATAGGGTGGGGGGGCAATTAAAAATAACCGATACAGTATCTGTTAACGCGGAAAAGGAAGTAAAACAAAATTCAGTTGAAAAAAACAGAGAAGAGACTTTGAGTGAAGAAGATAAAGTTTATCTGCAGTTCAAAAAACAGTTCTAATATATGGTTAATTAGGAGTTTTTATGAAATGGAAATTTTGGTTTTTAATTGTTCTGCTATTATTATTGGTAATTTTTGTTACCCAAAATTATGAAACCATAGAAATAAAATTTTTATTTTGGGGGTTTACTACCAGTCGGGCGATTGTTTTATTTTTTACCCTGACGCTGGGAATGGTTATTGGCTGGACAACGGCGGTGTATTTAAACAGAAAGCAAAATCAATTAATTGAAAAAGAACTTGATAATTAAGTTTTAAGTAAATTTTTGCGGAGGAAGACATGAATGTACTATTATTTATTATCGCTTTGGCTGTTTCTTTTATCGCTGTCCGGTTAGGAGCAGTTGCTTTTGAACTAACAGGGCTGGACTGGTCAATGGCAACTTTTCAGGCATTATCTTGTTTTACAGGTACTGGTTTTACCACCAAAGAATCGGAACTGATAACTTCTAATCCTCAAAGGCGGAGGATTGCCGGGGTTTTGATTATTATTGGTCATGCTGGATTTGTGACTTTGGTCGCGACTTTTGCTAATTCATTGAGCCCTAATTTGTTTTCGTCAGGAAAGACAATGTCTTTATGGCAGGGAATTTTTTCTCCGGAATTGGTTCCGTGGGTTAATCTAGGAATTATTATTCTGGCGATATTTGCCAGTTATAAGCTTGCTAAATACAGCAGGTTTGATAAAAAGTTAACTAATTTTTTAAGATCAAAAGTTATTAGTCATGAGCTGGTAAAAAGAGTTTCTTTTGAAGAACTGGTGGTTGCTACCGGCGGTTATGGTATTTCTCAAATTGAAGTTTGTCAGGATTCACCGGTATTAGATAAAACTTTGATGAATTCAGAGTTGAGAGACGCGGATATAACCATTCTTGCTGTGCAGACAAAGGGAACGATTATTCCTAATCCGCCGGCGCGCACTAAGATTTCTTTGGGTGATAAGTTGATTTGTTTTGGAAAACTTGAAAATATTCGCAATAAGCTTTGCGTAGTTAAATAATTCAAGTTTTTAGCGGTTGTTATTTTTAAGAAGAAAACTGATAAATGAATAATATAAAATCTAATAAAAATTTATTGAAAAAAATAATAAAAAAACCTGAGTTGGTTGCTCCAGCTGGGGATTGGGCGGGGCTTGTTACTGCTGTTGAAAATGGCGCTGACAGTGTTTACTTTGGGGTCAAAGGCCTGAACATGCGTAATTTATCCGGAAACTTTGATGGTTTTGAATTAAAAAAAGTAATGGCTTTTTTGAAAAAGCATAAAAAAAAGGGTTATCTGGCGCTTAATGTTATTGCCATGGAGTCTGATTTAAAAAAAATCGAAACAATTCTTTCCCAGGCAAAAGAGGCTAAGGTAGATGGTGTGATTTTTTGGGATATGGCAGTAATGAAAATCGCTAAAAAACTTAAGATCCCGATGCATATTTCTACGCAAGCCAGTGTTTCCAATAGCAGTGCTTTTGAGGCTTTTGCTAAAATGGGAGCAAAGACAATTGTTTTGGCCCGAGAATGTACTTTGAAAGATATTAAAGAGATTATCAGTAAGAAACAAATCAAGGGGATTAAGTGCAAAGTAGAAGCGTTTATTCATGGGGCAATGTGTATTAGTATTTCCGGCAGATGTTTTCTTTCAAGTTATACTGCGTTTAAGTCGGCGAATCAAGGGGAATGCTTTCAATATTGCCGCCGCGAATTCCAGATTAAAGATTTGGAAAATGAAAGTGAATATATCCTGGGCACGGATTATGCGCTTAGCGCGAAAGATCTGTGCAGTATTGATTTTATTGATCAGCTGATAGAGGCAGGCATTGATTGTTTTAAGATCGAAGGCAGGCGCAGGGCTCCGGAATATGTTAAAGTGGTTACCAGTGTTTATCGCCGGGCAATTGATGCTTATTTTGTGGGGGAACT
This sequence comes from Candidatus Omnitrophota bacterium, assembly GCA_018817585.1. GTDB lineage: Bacteria > Omnitrophota > Gorgyraeia > B26-G9 > B26-G9 > JAHITE01. The sequence goes on along the minus strand of JAHITE010000091.1, from coordinate 12,974 downwards.
TACATTAGGATTAAAAAAGAAGCTGAAGGAAGAACTTTCCCGGGTATTTAATCGCGGTTTTTCTAAAGGTTTTTATTTTGGCCAGCCGCAGAAAGCATTTAGCAGCGGCTTGGGAAATACCTATGAAAAAGTATTTTTAGGTGAAGTTGTGAAATTTTTTAAGAAAATCAGTGTCGCGGAAATACGTGCGCAAAACGCTTCACTGCGTAAAGGGCAGGAGCTTTTATTTATTGGCAAAGGGACTCCGGCTAGTTTTAGTACTGTTGTTGAATTGCAGCAAAATCATGAGTTTGTTGAAAATGTAAATAAAGGTGAGATTGTGGGAGTTAAGTTGCCGTTTATTGTTAAACCCAAAGATAAGGTTTTTTTATGGAGTAAAAAGAAAGAGAGTGAAATGAATGAAGATTAGTTTTTTTGAATTAGATATCCAGGAAGGTAAAGTGAAATATAATGACGAGATTATCATAAAATTAACAGAGAAATTCGAGCCGAAAAAAATATCACCGTTTTTTGCTGAATTTAAGGAAGCAGATTTTATCAACGCGGATTGTATTGCTGTGGCTAAAGACAAGCTGCTTGATTTTCTGATAATGGATATGGAAAAAGTCGATAATCGGATAGCTAATACCAATGATCCAGCGGAAAAAGCGGCATTATTAAAATGCCAGCAGTATTTAGAAAAGGAAATACCAGCTTGTGATATTGATTTTACTGAAGAAGAATATATAAAAATTAAAGAGCTTGCGCCTTTAAGTTTAAAGCCGACTTTAATTATTGATGGATCGGTGGATATAAATGACTTGATTGCGAAAGCTTTTGCTAAAGCCGGGATGATGTTTTTTTATACAGCAGGAAAGCCGGAAGTTAGATCCTGGCCAGTAAAAAAAGGTTCTGACGCGGTTACTTGCGCTGGAAAAATTCACTCTGATCTTGCTCGCGGATTTATTAAGGCGGAAGTTGTTAACTTTAAGGATTTTGAAACTGTGCATAATATGCAGGAAGCGAAAACCTCCGGCTTTGTGAAATTAGTGGATAAAGATCATGTAATTGAATATGGAGATATGCTGGATATTAGGTTTAATGTTTAATTGATTTATTTTTATATAGATTAGGGGTTATGATTTTTGAACAGTGAAGAGGATGTAATGTTAAAACAAAAAAAAGCAAAGTTAGAGAAAATAACTTCTCTTGAAGCATGTCAAGAATGCCCTGCGATATGCTGCCGTGATTTGGCTATGTCTATTGGTAAACCACAGACCAAAGAAGAAGTAGAAGATTTAAAATGGCAAGTACGTTTTGACACTGTTGATATATTTATCAAACAGCATCATTGGTATTTGAGAGTAAAGGGTAAATGTATGTATTTGGGTAAGAATAATCTTTGCAAAATATATGAAGAGCGTCCGGATAAATGTAAAGCCCATAAAGCTCCGAATTGTGAACGCTTTGGAGAGTATCATGAGGTGCTGATTAAAACTCCTGAAGAATTAGTCGCTTATCTTGATCGTAAAAAACAACGGAAAAATAAAAAAAGTTAAAAATGAGAATTGTTCGGTTTGAAGTTATTGTTTTTTTACTAATCTTATTAATATTTTCTATTCTGATCTGGGGTTTTCAAAAAACAGTTAGTCCAATAAAAGATGGATTATGTTTGAAATATATTACGACTCTGTGTTCGGTAAAAGATAATAATGTTTCTGAGCATAATCTGCTGTTTAAAAAGAAAAATAAAAACTATTATCAAGTTGATTTTAAATCAACTGGTTTTTTGGAAAATCAGCAAACATATATTGTTGATAAAAATTTGCTTGATGCAACAGGAATGGCATTGCCTGGACCAACAGCCGCGGTTTTATGGATTGCGCCGGCCTTATTATCGATTGGCAATAATCTGGCAGCCGGAGAAGTTATTAAATTTACAATCTGGAAAGGTTATTCTGTGGCAGTAGTTCAAGATCCTGCCTTGGCTAATTGTTATGGTTTTTATGACCGCAAGACAGGAATTCAGGTGGGTTATATGAACTGTTTTTCTTCAAACAAGCTGCTTACGGTTATTAAAGCGATTGATTATAATCAGGTTATTTGAGCATCTTGGATTTGTTTCCGCAAAATATTTTGCTTTAGTAAATATGCTGATGTTTAGAGTGCAGTTTAGATTATTGCCTGTTTGGGGTGACCAGATAAGCAAGTGCGATACTTTTAAATAAAAGGATGTTTTATTTGCGTTAAAAAGCCAAATATGATAAAATTCCCAAAACAGCCAAGAGGAGTGATTAATGCAAGTTAAAGACATTATGCAATCTAATGTGCGCTCAGTAAAAAAAGGCACAACTCTTTCCCAGCTGCTTATTAGTTTTAAAGACTTTCACAGTTTTCCCATAGTGCCAGTCGTTGATCAGGAAATGGTCTTGCTGGGAACTGTTCATATCTGCAGTTTTTTTGAGATATTTCAGCCGCATCAGGATCTTCTTATGCGTAATCCCTTGTCCATGATCAGCCGCGAACCTACAGATATATTTAATGTGGATATTGAAGAGGGAATGGGTTTTTTAATTATAATGGCGGATATTATGGATACTAAAATAGTAAAAATAGAACAAAGCGCGGATATTAGAAAAGCTTTTGATTTGATGCAATTGCATCAAAAAACAGCAATTCCCGTAGTGGATGATCAAAAAAAACTGGTGGGAATAATAAGTATTTTTGACATAGTTATGAAAATTTTTCATGAAAAAGGACTGATCTGATTAATGAATATTATTTTGGGTGTGGGAATAATTCTTGTTTTTGGACTTTTATCCGGGAAATTGGCTGAGAAAGTAAAAACTCCGGCAATCACCGCGTATTTGTTGCTGGGAATTGTTTTTGGTCCGTTTATGCTAGGGTTTATTTCCGAAGATATGTTAAAAGTATCCGGCACGATTTCTAATATTGCTTTAAGCTTAATCGCGTTTAGTATCGGGCAAAATTTTTCCGGTAAGATCTTTAGACAAGTTGGCAAGCAAGTAATGTGGATATCGATACTTGAGGCAGTTGGCGCTTGGCTGATAACGCTTATTGGTTTATTGTTTTTTAAAGTCCCTGCATACATGGCGTTGATCTTTGGGGCAATTGCTGCTGCCAGCGCGCCGGCAGCGATTATCATGGTTGTCCGAGAATATAAAGCTCGAGGGCAATTTGTCGATATTTTAATGGGGGTTGTTGCGCTTGATGATGCTTGGGGTTTGATAATATTTTCTCTTTCTTTAGCCGTTGCCAAGGCAATGTATTTGGATTTATCTTCAAGCCTGGGGAGTATGCTTATGGGGGCTGTTATTGAAATTGCTGGTTCTTTTCTTGTCGGCGGAGTGCTGGGGATTATCCTCAGTCGTATTGGTTTATTTCTTAAAAATCAAACAGATCTTTTGATCTGGACTATAGGCGTTATTTTTGTGGCAACAGGAATAGCTTTGCATTTTCATTTTTCGGTTTTATTAACTTCAATGTTTTTAGCCGCAGTGGTGGTGAATCTTAATAATGAGAGTTTTAAATTTTTCGATATATTAAACCATATCGATTGGCCGATTTATCTGATATTCTTTGTTTTAGCAGGAGCTAGTTTAGAAATCGACTTGTTAAGTAAAATCGGAGTTATCGGCATTGTTTATATGATATTTAGAATAGTTGGCAAATTTCTTGGTACATATCTGGGCGCCCATATTGCTAAATCAGATGATGATGTGAAAAAATATTTAAGCCTTGGTCTTTTGCCGCAGGCGGGAGTTGCTTTGGGTATGGCTTTGATTGCTAAAGAACAATTTCCTCAAGCCGGAAATATTATATTTACAACAGTTGCCGCGACAACTGTTATCTACGAAATAATTGGCCCTTTTTTTGTAAAACTTGCATTGCATAAAACTAATCAGATACACAATTAAGCATTTTTGTGCTACAATTAAAATATAGAGTTTTATCCAGATGAATGCTATATAAAAATGTGAGGTGTTTATGTATGTAAAAGATATTATGCAAACAGAAATTTTGTCTGTAAAACGGGGAACTACGCTTACGCAGTTGCTTAATATGTTTAAGACTTTTCATAGTTTTCCAAAAGTCCCGGTAGTGGATAATAATGGGGTCTTAATGGGAGCGGTTCATATCCGCAGTTTTTTTGAAATATTTCAGCCGCATAATCAGGACCTTTTGATGCGTAATCCTTTGTCAATGGTCAGTCGGGAACCTGCGGACATCTTTAATGTGGATATAGAAGAGGAGATGGGCTTTCTGGTGATTGTGGCTGATATCATGGATACAAAAGTAGTTAAAGTAAATCAAAATGATGATCTTAAAAAAGCTTATGATCTGATGCAGTTGCATAATCGGGATTCTATCCCTGTAGTTGATGATCAGAAAAAATTAGTAGGAATAATCAGTGTGTTTGATATTGTTATGAAAATTTTTAAAGAAAAAGGACTTGTTTAAATGAATGCCCTTCTTGGGATAAGTTTAATTCTTCTCTTGGGTCTTTTGTCTGGAAAAATCGCTGAAAAAATAAAAACTCCTGCAATTACCGCATATCTTATAATCGGAATACTAATTGGTCCGTTTTCTCTGGGATTTGTTCCGGAAAGCATAATCGCTGCTTCAGGGTTAATTTCTAACTTTGCTTTGAGTTTTATTGCTTTTAGTATTGGGCAGAGTTTTTCTAAAGGAATTTTCCATCAAATAGGCAAGCAGGTAATCTGGATTTCGATATTAGCGGCATTCGGGGCCGGGACTTTTGTTGTCGTCGCGATGATGGTTATGGGATTGCCTGTATATGTTGCTTTGCTATTTGGCGCGATAGCCACGGCAACAGCTCCTGCAGCTTTGATTATGATTGTAAGGCAGTATAAAGCAAAAGGCAGATTTACTGAAATCTTAATGGGAGTTGTCGCGATTGATGATGCTTGGGGCTTGATCGCATTTTCTGTTTGTCTGGCTTTTGCGCGCAAGATTCATTTTAATCATGCTGACAGCGTATTCCAGGTTATGGGCAGTGCGTTTTGGGAAATAGGAGGATCTTTTGTACTGGGTGGTGTTGTTGGCTGGATATTTTCAAAATTTGCCAGCCATATTCGGAATGAAAGAGATTTGTTGATTTATACTGTGGGAACGATTTTTTTTACCGCTGGCTTGGCTATTCATTTTCATCTTTCTGTGCTTTTAGGCTGTATGATCTTAGCGGCAACGATTGTTAATGTTCATAAGGAAAGTTTTCGTTTTTTTGAAGTTTTACAAACAGTTGACTGGCCGATATATCTTATATTTTTTGTATTAGCCGGAGCAAATCTGGAAATAAATCTGCTGGTCCAAATTGGCGCTATTGGCGCTGTGTACATAATTGTGCGGATTTTAGGTAAATGTTTGGGCACATATATTGGCGCGATTGTTTCTAATGCTGGTTCTGATGTGAAACGCTATATGGGAATTGCTCAGATGCCTCAGGCGGGTGTTGCTTTGGGTATGGCCTTAATTGTTAAAAGTACTTTTCCGGAATGGGGGGCAATGATTTTTACAACTATTGCCGCGACAACGATAATCTATGAAATAATCGGACCTATTTTTGTGAAAATAGCTTTGCATAAAGCAAATCAAATTTCTGCGGATTTAAAACACCAGTCAACAGAACTGGCGCATTAGGATGTTTTGTTTAGATTAAATTATTTCAGATTTTTTGAGGTATCGCCATTTGCCTACTTCTAAGGATCCTAATTCTAATTTTCCAAAACGAATTCTTTTAAGGCTCATCACAGTGTGTCCAAACATACTAAACATTTTGCGAATTTCTCTTTTTCTTCCTTCGGTAAGAGTGATGACTAAATCAGTCGTTGTTTTTGAGCGAGTGATAAGTTTTATTTTGCATTTAGAAGTTATGTAATCTTCTATTTTAAGTCCGCCGGTTTCAATTTTTTTAATTGTTTGAGCAGAGAGGTATTTTTCTACTTTTACCTCATAGATTCGTTTAATTTCAAACTTGGGGTGGGTTAATTTAAAGCTTAAATTCCCGTCATTAGTTAAGATCAATAATCCGGATGTATCTTTGTCCAAGCGCCCCACAGGAAATAGTCTTTCTGGTATATTAGGAAAAAGCTTAGTTATTAGTTTTTCAGCATGCGGGTCTTTTATTGTAGTTGTATATCCTACGGGTTTATGGAGTAACGCGTATATTTTCTTCTCGGTTTTAAGTAATTTGCCATTAAATAGAATTTTATCTTTTTCTATGTCAGCTTGAGTGCCTAGTTTTGTGACGGTTTTGCCATTAAGTTTGACTTTACCGGCTGATATTAGTTCATCGGCTTTTCTTCTTGAACAGATACCGCTTTTAGCGATTATTTTATTTAAGCGCTCATTCATTTTTATATACCGATTATTGGATTTAATAATAAAGTTTAAGCTGTTTGTTTTTTAGTGTATCTTACGATAGCATAAAATTTTCAAGTTGACAAGCACTCTAGCTTTGTTTACACTGATTTACATATCAATAATCAAACCTAGGAGGCTATATGGTCGCAAAAGATATTATGACCAAAGATGTTCAGTCGGTTGATCCATTAATGCAAATAAGAGAATTTGCTGCTTTTTTAATCAAAGAAAATGTTAGCGGAGCTCCGGTAGTTGATGCTAAGGGGAATTTTTTAGGCATTGCAACTGAGGAAGATCTAATTTTTCAGGATAAGAAAGTTAATCTGCCTACTTTTTTAAATCTCTTTTCCAATATAATTCCTTTGGGAATAGCCCGGACCGAAGAGGAATTAAGAAGGATAACCGGAACAGATTTAAAAGATGTAATGCAGGAGAATCCGCAGGTAATATCTCCGGAAATGTCAATTGAGGAGATTGCAACTATTATGAGCGAGAATAAAACTTATTATCTTACGGTTATAGAAGATGATAAGGTTGTAGGTGTAGTTACGAAGCGCGATTTAATTAGAGCCGTGGCAAAGGGGAACATTTGGTAGTTAAGTTTAAAGGGAGAGATGATAATGAATGAAAAGGAAGATTTTTTAAAAAAGATGCAGAGTATGAAAGTGAAAAAAATGCTTGCTCCTCTGAAGATTTTTTCCAAGCTTATTATTGTAGCGATGGTGGCAATAGTTTTTTTTGGAAACTGCATTTTTTATGTTAGACCTAATGAGGTTGCGATTAAGCAGATCAATATTGGAATTAATTCAGGAATAAGAGAGATTGTTTATAATACAGGATTTCATATCATCGCTCCTTTTGGTATCCATATTATGCATCGTTTTCCTAAGGATTTACAGGTATTTGAATTAAATGATTATCTTGAGACTAAGGCAAAAAGTATTAAGTTTAATCTGGGAAGGTCTCAAATATCTTCGGATAGCTATGAGAGACATAGAGATCCCGGGGAATCTCAAAAGTCAGCGCATATTCAAACCTCTGATGGTTTTTTTGTTGATGTTGATGTGAGTATTATTTATCATATTGTTGATCCCTATAAGGTAATTACAACAGTTGGACCTGGTAAGCTGTATCAGACAAATGGTATAGTTCCGAAGGTTGAGCCAGTGCTTAAGGAAACTTTAGGGGAGATGACAACAGAAGAATTTTTTATTTCTTCGTTGCGTGTTTCTCGGGCTCAGCAGGCTAAGGAATTGCTGAACATAGAGCTTAAGCCTAAAGGGATAGCGGTAGAGCATGTGTTGATTCGCTATTTTAAATACAGTGATGAAATTCAAAAAAACATCGAAGAGAAAAAATTAAAAGACCAATTGGTGTTTACTAATCAATCAAAGGCAAAAGCTTCGGCTGAAGAGGCCTTGGTTAAAAAAGTGCGCGAAGAAGGGGAAGCAAATATAAAAATAAAACTTGAACAAGGTCAAGCTTATGTTGTGACAAGGAATGCTGAACGCGATCTATATGTTAGAACAAAACATGCTGAAGGGGATCTGATGTTAAAGCTTGCTGAAGCAAAAAAGAAAGAATTAATAAATAATGCTTATCAGCAAAAAGGATCGGATAAACTAGTTGGATTGAAAATGGCGGAAGTTTTAAATGGGCTTAGTGTGATAATGCTTTCTTCTAGCGGAGAAAATGGATTTAATCCTTTGAACCTGGAAAAAGGTCTGGAGCTTTTTGGGGTGAAAGGGGGTAATGAATAATGGAAAATAAAATAAGAGTAATTAGAATAATGTTAGTTTTACTTTTAATTGGCATGTCTGTAGGTGTTTCCGGCTGTATGCCACATTCAACTGGTTCTACAGAAGTCGGAGTTAAAACAATTAAATGGGCTCCATTTGCTAAAAGCGGAGTTTTGGACAGAGTATACGCGCCGGGAACAACATATTTCTTTTTGCCGATTGTCAATGACTGGCATGTTTTTGATACAAAGTTGCGTAATATGGAAATGACGATTACAAGAGGCCAAGGAGCACATTTGGGACCGGATGATTTATTGTTTAAAACAATTGATGGTAATGATATTAGTTTGGATATTATTATTGCTTATCGTATTGATCCAAAGAAGGCGGCATACATTCTTCAGTATGTTGCGAAAAATAATTATGAACTTGAAGAAAAAGTAGTGCGTCCGCTTTCCCGCAACATTACTCGAAATTTGTTTGGGGAATTAAAGTCAGAAGATTTTTATGTGGCGACTAAACGGACTGAAAAAGCAGATAAAGTGCTTAAGTTATTGAATGATGTATTAAAGGATTACGGTATTATTGTAGAGAATGTATTGTCTAAAGATTATCGGTTTAATCCGGCTTATCAAAAGGCAATTGAAGAAAAGAAAATCGCAGATCAAATGGCCGAAAGGTTTAAATCAGAAGTTAATGCTACGGTTGAAGAGTATCTTCAGAAATTGCAATATGCTCAAGGTGAAGTAAATCAGGCGATTGCAAAAGCAGATGGTAACTTTGAAAAAGAAAAAATTCAGGCAAATGCTTATTTTGAACAACAGGGTCTAATTGCGAAGGCCATTGAAGTAGAAGGAAATGCCGAAGCTCAGGGAATTCAAAAGATGGTTGAAGCTTTAAATAATTCTGGCGGCATTACCATGGTTAAGTTGAAAATGGCTGAGGCTCTGATGAATAAGCCAATATATCTGCTTCCTTTTTCAGAAACTAGTGGTATGGATTTAAAAACAACGGATGTTAATGGGCTGCTTAAGACTTATGGATTACAAAAAGCAGCCAATCAGAGATAATAATTAGCTAGTCTTAGCAGAAGCTTGTTTAGGGATAAAGGGTTTTTCGATTTTAGCGAGTCGGAGAACCTTTTATTTTGAAACCATTTTTCTTGTTTTTATTGCAAGGTGTATGGTAAAATACGAACCTTAACAATATGTGAAATGCAGGATTTATTTTGTAGCTTTATTTAAGGAGGTATTAAAATGTATAGACCGGAAATTAAAATTTTAGATTGTACTATTCGTGATGGCGGTTTGATTAATAATCATAATTTTGATGATGCTTTGGTTAGAGCAACATATAAAGCTCTTTCTGATGCGGGTGTTGATTACATGGAAATCGGATATAAAAACTCACGTAAGATGTTTTCGTCAAAGGATTTTGGTAAATGGAAATTTTGCGATGATGATGATATTAGAAAAATTACGGATGGCATTGCGTCGAATATGAAAATATCAGTAATGGCTGATGTGGGCAGAGTGGATATGGATGATATTAAGCCGGCTAGTGAGAGCCCGGTTGATATGATTAGAGTTGCTTCTTATGCAAAAAATGTAGATAAGGCAATTGCTATGGTAAATGAATTTTCTCAAAAAGGATATGAAACAACAATTAATATTATGGCGGTATCCTGTACATTAGACAGTGAGATGACAGAGGCCTTACACCAATTAGAAGAAGAATGTAAGGCAGAAGTGATATATGTTGTCGATAGTTACGGCGCTTTGTATCAAGAAAACACTGAGTTATTGGTAAAAAAGTTTAAACGCATATTAAAGTCTAAGGAAGTGGGAATTCATGCTCATAATAATCAGCAGCTTGGGTTTAGCAATACAATAGAATCAATTATTCATGGAGCTAATTATCTGGATGCAACGGTATATGGTATTGGCCGCGCGGCCGGGAATTGTCCTTTAGAACTTCTGATTGGATTTCTTAAGAATCCTAAATTTGATATTCGTCCGATCTTAGATATAATCTCAACTCAGTTTATTCCTTTAAGAGATAAAATAGAGTGGGGTTATATTATTCCTTATGCGATTACTGGGATGCTTGATGAGCATCCGCGCACTGCAATGGCTATGAGAAAAACCGATAAAAAAGAAAATTATCGGGCATTTTATGATAGTTTTAGTTCTCAAGAAGTGGAATAATTCGGATAATGTATGGATATTTATCGTTTTAAAAAACTTCCGATAATGGGGATCATCAGAGGTATCGAGCCATGGGCAATTGATGCTTTAATTGAAACTATTTTTGTTTCAGGTTTGGAAACCATTGAAATCACAATGAATACGCCGGATGCAGCCAAGAGCATTAAAAATGCAGTTGCTTTATCTCAAGGTCGGCTAATGATCGGGGCAGGAACAGTTTTGAGTTTGGATTCAATGCATATGGCATTAGATGCTGGAGCCAGTTTTATTGTTATGCCTACATTTATTAAGGAAGTCGCGGCTTATTGTGCAAAAAATAACATACTGTTTTTCCCCGGGGCCTTAACTCCTCAAGAAGTTTATACAGCATATTCCAGTGGCGCTGCGATGGTCAAAGTTTTTCCAGCCGGTTTATTTGGTCCGAAATATTTTAAAGAGCTTAAGGGGCCTTTTGATAAAATAGCGCTTTTAGCTGTTGGCGGGGTTAAGCTGGATAATATTAAGGAATATTTTGATTGTAAAGCTGACGGAGTTGCTGTTGGGGCAAGTGTGTTTAATGTTGAAAAAATACACAGTGGAAATACGCAGTCAATTAAGGATAGTTTGGTGGCGATTGTTCAGGCCGTTAGAAAGAGTGTTTCTTGACACTGTTTTTTTTATAGGATAAAATATATCCATGACAAAGTATATTCTAAAACCGCTGCTTGTTTCAGTAACATTTCTAATTGGTTTTTTTCTTTTGGAACATCATTTTATTCATAGGCTTAAACAGAATAATAAAAAAATATATTCAGTTCTTATAGAAATAAGCTATTTTATTTTATTTTGGCTAATGATTTATGCGCGTTTTTTATAAACCTGGAGGTAAGATGAAAAAGATAGCAATTTTAGCGGGCCTATTATTTATTATTGGCTGTACTCAGCCGCAGGCAGAGATTTTAGAAAGTAAGCTTAACTGGATTAGAGATATTGATGTGGCACAGGAGATGGCTAAATCAGAAAATAAGCCGATTTTAATAGATTTTTATACCGAATGGTGTGGTTGGTGCAAGCGATTAGATAAAGATACCTATGCTGATCCGCAGGTACAGGAGCGTCTTAATCAATTTATTTGTGTTAAAATTGATGCTGAGAAAAATAAGGATATAGCTAAACAATATAAAATCAACGGATTTCCCTCTACTGTTTTTTTAAAGTCTTCAGGGCAATTAATTGAAGTTGTTCCTGGATATCTTCCTCCGAAGGAGTTTCTAAAGCTTCTTGGTGTAATGCTGAATAAAGCTGAGTAGGTGTAATGTTTAGGTATAAACCAATAATATTAAAATGCTTTCCTATTAATAGTTTATATGACAATTTGCAGGCAACCTTTATTTATGAAGAAAAACACATTTAAAATCATAGCAGCAGTGGCTATTGTTTTATTAGTGCTTATTTTGCTGAATATGCAGTTAAAGCCAGTGTATATTGCCGGAAAAATAATTTTTGTGGAAGTAGCGGATAATTTAAATAAAAGATCTCAGGGATTAAAAGGTAGAAAATTTCTAGCTAAAAATAAAGGTATGCTTTTTTGTTTTGAAAAAGAGGGCTATCCCCAGTTTTGGATGAAGGATACCTTAATTCCTTTGGATATTGCTTTTATAAACAAGAATAAGCAGATAATAGATGTGCAGCATATGGCGCCTTTGGATGAGCAATTGCGTTATAGTCCTAAAAGTAAGGCAATTTATGCCTTAGAAATGAACGAGGGTTGGTTTGGGAGCAATAAAATTGGGGTGGGAGATAAACTTATTTTTAAATAGACTAATAAAAGAAAAAAATTGACGTTAGGGTTAATTTTTGGTAAGATAAATTTCACGCTAGTCATTTAGGAGCTAGGTTTGCAAACAAAAAAAACAGTTATAATTATTGATGATGATATTAAGCCATCTGGCGAAATAAAGCTTTTTTTGGAAGCAAAAGGATTTATTGTCTCTAATATTAATGATGGAAGCATTGCTTTGCAAATCATTAAAGGTGTAAATCCAGATATAATTTTGCTGGATATTATTATGCCTAAAATTGATGGATTTACTCTTGCAAAACAAATAAGGTATGAGGAAAATTTAAAAGATATCCCCATTATTATTTTTTCAGCACAGGGGGAAATGAAAGAGTTGTTTGCGATGGAAGGTATTAATGATTATATAATTAAACCTGTTAATAATCAGCAACTTTTAGAGTTAATAAACAAGCGGATAGGATAGTAAGTCAAATTAGAAATGAAATATACTGAGCAACCCAAAACATGACTTTTTTGTCCCTGCCCCAAAAAAAAATCAAAAAAAATGCTTGACAATGTTTTTTTTTATGGTATATTTTAAACTTTACATATCGTATATTCAATTTAACTGTTAAGCGCCCTAAAAAGCGCTGCTGTGGCTCAGTCGGTAGAGCACGTCCTTGGTAAGGACGAGGTCATGGGTTCGATTCCCATCAGCAGCTTTAATTAATGAGGAGGTGCACAATGGCAAAAGAGAAATTTGAACGGAATAAGACACACGTAAATATTGGAACAATCGGACACGTTGATCATGGTAAGACAACATTGACATCAGCGATAACAAACGTATTAGCATCAAAAGGTTTAGCCAAAGCTAAGAGGTAC
>JAHITE010000090.1 GCA_018817585.1 Candidatus Omnitrophota bacterium | reverse complement strand
TTGTTTGCGTTTTGCCATTAATAACCTCCTTTTTTGCAATTACTTACCTCAAAAGAAGACTATTGTAGACAAAACTCTTCCGTTATTAAAGTTATTTGCTTGATTATTCGTCGATTAGCTCAATTTAAGACTGGCCGAAGTGGCCCGGAATAGGTGGCCGAAGATTTCCGGAAATGGTGGCCGAAGTACTCCGGAATACGCATTATAACTAACTTTAAATCTTTAAGCTACGCCCCCCGCTTGCTTCTGGTTGATTCCCCGAGCTAGCTCCCTACGCAGGGAAGCTCAAGTACGCCGATAAGGGAAAACTATCTTTCCCCTTAAAATCCTCTTTTGGGTTCTCATCCCTGCCTCTCAGAAAATAAAAAACCCCAGGAAAAACCTGGGGTTTTATTTTCTGGCGGAGAGGCAGGGATTCGAACCCTGGGTACCTTGTGAGTACACACGCTTTCCAAGCGTGCTCCTTAAACCGCTCGGACACCTCTCCGGATTATTCTTTAAGATTGTTGATTAAATCCAGTTTTTTAGCTCTGGAGTATTTTTTTAATTCTATTTCCCGTTTAGCGGCGCTTGCCCGACCTGAACATTCTTCAGAATAAAGCAGTTTTATCGGTTTCCGCGCTCTTGTATACTTGCAAATATTTGTTGTATTATGAGCTTTAATTCTTTTCTCTACATCATTGCTTATGCCAATATAAAGCGTTTTATCACTGCATTCTGCGACATAAACAAACCATGGCTCACTCTTTTTCCTGGTAATGACACACCTCTTTTGGTCTGATTTCACATTTCAGGTGTTATCACAATAGCATAAACTCAGCATAAAATCAAGAGCAAGGCACTCCTAGCTAGAATTAGCAAATATTAGAAACATCGCGTTTAAAGACCTTTCGTCCTTTTTGCTTATTAACTTTTTGCTAATACTAAAAAACAAGTTTGACGAATAAAAAGACAGAAGATTTATTTTATATGCTATTTTCCAACAATAGAATTTGAAAAGCAGAGGATTGGGACTATTAAGTTTACTGGGGGATGTAAGCTCTAAAGTAACTGCATTACTATTCCATTGCCGCGCTTACTTAATTATAAACTTTTCTACACGATTTTGTAATTTCGAAGCCATATCGGTTAGATTCTGCGCGCGCGAAGACAACTCTTCCATGGCTGAAGTCATATCTGTGATTAATTTGGAAACTGTTACTATAGAGTTAGATGAATCTTTCGCGATATTAACCACATTTTCAATTGCTTTACGTGCAAGTTCGGAGTTTTTTATCTGCGCATCACCGGTTTTAGCAATCTGCTGAGACTGAATTGTGCTATGTTCGGCAGCGTTTAAGATATTGTCCAGGTAAGAGTGAAATTTTTCAACAATAATCTTTCCTGCTTCAACGTCCTCGGCAGCCTTAGACGCTGATACGATTGCATCAGAAGTCTCCTTTTGCGTTTCATGTATGATCTTTGCAATCTGTTCTGCTGCATTTGCGGAATTTTCCGCTAATTTACGCACTTCTTCAGCAACAACAGAAAATCCCCTGCCTGATTCTCCGGCGCGCGCGGCTTCGATAGCCGCATTCAAAGCCAGAAGATTAGTCTGTTTAGCAATGCTAGTGATTACATCGACAATCCGTCCGATTTCCTGGGAACGGATCCCAAGATTCTGGACAGTCGCCGTAATATTATGGGCACTTTCCAAAAGGCATATGGTTTTGCTCACTGCCTCTTTAGAAGCAGTCATGCCCTGCTCAGACAATCTTGTTGTTTCCTGGGCAAGCATAACACCTTCATTAGCGTTTTGGGAGACCTTTGTAACCGTTACCGTCATTTCAGCGATAATTGTCGAAGCATCTTCTGACTCCCTTACCTGGGCATCAGCCCCCTGGGTTATCTGATGCATTGTCGCGGAAATTGATTCAACTGAAGCGTTTTCTTCCTGCACAACACTAAATACTTCCTTAGCCATGTCATGGATGTTTTCAGAAACAGATTTAACTTCCATAACGATTTCCCGCAGGTTACTGCTCATCTCATTAACTGCCATTGCCAGAGTTTCCAACTCATCACGGGTTTGAAGGTTTATTATCTTTGTAAGATCTCCATTAGCAATACCACTGACATTTTTAGAAATAACCGAAAGTGGCACTATTAGTTGTTTATATAAAACATAATACAAAAGAATTGACAATAGAATAATCCCAAATAAAAACGCAAAAAGCACTCTCTTGATTATGTCAATTATCGCCTTTTTTGTAAATTCATCTGACTTGGCTTTTAGTTCATTTATCTGCTGATCGGTAGACGCTAATGACTTCCGCATCAAACTTTTTGTTAAAATCAGTTTCGCTTTGCCGATCCTATAGCCGCGTTCGTCTATGCAATCACTCTCTATAGTAAGCAGGTTTTCATCATCCGCGGAAGGCACCTCCATCTGAGTCAAGGCTTTATTGTTCAAATCAAAAACAACCGCGTAAACAACCGTCTTATCTTTTACAATAGCTGTAACGCTGTTTTGCAAAACCTCATAGTTATAATTCATGAGCGCCACAGGAGCCACTTCGGTAAGCAAACTAAGAAGTTGTTCTCCTTTTAATAGGAGTTCTGACTCCAATTCACTTTCTCGTTGCAACCACTGTTGAGATAAAAGCTCTTTAGCTTGCAACGACTGCTCTAATAATGCCTTACGTTCCACCTGCACAACAAGAAACGCCACGCTCAGCATTATAAGCAATATTCCACAAGCCGCAATAAGAATAATCTTCGTCGTTAGCTTTTGATGAGAATTTTTCATTTTGGATTTTAAAAAATTTATTGTTAGTGTTATTGTTGTTATTGTAGTTGTTATAGTTATTGTAGTTACTAGAGATTAAAAGGTCAAGAGGTTTTTTCCTTCTTTGTATTGGTGAAAACTCTAGGGTCTAATAAGCCGCAAGGTAAATTAATTTCGCAAAAGATTAACGCGTCAATAAAAGAATAACCCCAAGGCAAATAAACAGCAGTCCAAGCAGCAGTTTGCCCCAGATAAAAAATTTCTTTGATACGCGAACAAAGTACAGCGCGGGTAATCCTAATAAAGCTAAAATAAAGATAACAATCAGAGGGATAATGAAGGCGATATTGTACAAAATTAGATACGCAAGAGCTTGTTTGCGCAAGTCAGGCACGTTTAAAATATACATAATTGTCGGCAGATAAATTTGTCCTGTGCAAGCGAGTTCAGTAAGTGAAACAAAAACTCCGCTTATAATCGCTCCGGCAATGTAGTGTTTGCCTTGGAGTTTTTCTGTTATGGTTTTTCGGATAGCCGAACTTTGCTTATCAGAAAGTTTTAAAATCACCTCTTTTTTTCTCTGCCGAATGAACATAAATATGTCGCGGAAAGACAAATAAGCCAAGACAAAAAGCACTCCGGCAAGCACCGCATAAATAAGGGAAACAATTTTTTCAATAATCGGAAGCGTTAAAAAAGACTGAAGCAGTCTTATTCCGCCTAACCCGACAAGCAAATAGGTAAAAAAAACCGCGCTAATAAAACTTATCCCAACTAAAATAATTTCTCTGCGCCGCCGTTTAAGGATCAAAAGCGAAGTAACAAAAAAAACAATTGCCGCAAAAGCGCAAGGGTTAACCCCATCAATAATTCCAGCGGTAATTACGGCAATCGCGCTGAACCTTTTAAACCTCTCTGCGATTTTCCCCTGAAGCACGGCTTTATCTTTACGAAGAAATTCCGCGTATTCGGAATTTCTTTCCTGATAACGATACTTTTGTACTGTTGATTCCAAAAAAAGATAATATAGCTGTTTTTCTGTTAAATATTCATTGCCGATAAATAAGGCCGGGGTTGTTAAAGCCTTATTACCGATAAGATGATACTTGTCTGTCAGGTATTGATAAAAAAGACATGAATTTTTATCTGCGATATCGAATCTTTGAAAATTAAACTCATAATATTTTTTTTCCAGATAAAGCAGGCTTTTCTCCACACGACTGCATTTTTTGCAGGATTCTTTGAAAAAGTAAACCGCGGTTGTGTTTTTTAGTTTAAATAGCGGAGGATTAGTAGCGAGTAAATTTTTAATTTCGGCAAAGTCAAAAAAAGGCATTCCGGCTGTCTGAACAGCGGCGATTCTTTTCTCTAACCAGCCGCTAATAATATCTTCTTTTCCCATCAAATCATCATTCAGAAGAACGCAGGGAAAAGATAGTTCATTTTTTTGGAAATATTTTTCCACTCCAACAAGCAAGGCATAATTCTCCGCGGAATTCACATCAAGGGCAATCGCTTTTAAACGGTATTTTTCGATCAACTTGACTACATGTTTTTCGTATATTTCCTCGCAGTCACTGCATTCATTATTAACAAAACTATATATGCAGATATCAGATCCCTGCCGGTTCGCCCCTTGGGCAAAGAGAATATTCTTTGGCAATATTCCGCAAAACATAATGGTAATAAACGCGATTTTCAGCAATATCCGAGTTTTGCGTTCTACACCAGCAATATTTGGAATGGAAAACAAAGCAGTAAATCTTTTCATAGATTCAATCATTATTGTTTTAAATAATCTGCCTAAGTTTTTTCTGAATACTTTTTAGAAAACTAATGCTTATTATAATTCGGATTGTTTTTTATTGCAAATTAAAAAAAAGCAGCTAATAGCTCGCCGAAGCGTAAAAAAACAAACCACGGAATAATCCGTGGTTTGCTAGGTAATTCTTTAATCGGCATAAAGCATTTTATTTAAAATCTGCTGTTGAAAGTACTCCTTTTTTCAGAAAATTGTAGTTTTCATATCCATTAGCTTCAAGATGGTATTGCAGCCAGTTTACTTGTTTGCCCACCGCATCGATAAAATAGAGATGATTAGATTTAAATTCACCGGTTTGAAGCAGAATAAGCATTCTGTCAAGAGGGATATTGCGCAGTCCCGGTATGTTTGGGATTTTTTCGCGCTGAAACGGATCGCGGATATCAATAATTACGTTATTGATATCTGATGCTTTTTCTTTTATCTCCTCATAGTCCATAAACCGTTTATTGAAGTTTTCTTTTGAAATAAGCTTTTCTGTGTCAACTGGAGTTTGCCCCATTAAAGTAGATAATTCCGGATGAGCGTTTGTCCAGTCAAATATCCCCGCGTCGTACGTATAAACATTTTTGAAACCGGCTTCTATTGCTTGCTGCGCAGCTTCATAGCTCTTTTCACAGGTATGGCCATTACAATAGAAAGCCATCTTTACTGTGCTGTCTTTAGCCCGAACCGACGCAAGGTCTTCGAGAAATGTTTTTTTTGAAAGAATTATGTTCGGCGCTTTGGTGACATGAATAACATCGTATTCAAATTTTGACCGCACATCAACGATGATAATACTGTCATATTCCGCGAAAAACTCTTCTGTTGTTATAAACGGGACATTGGAGTATTTCTCACGCACCGGGTATCCTTCTTCTGCTTGTACTTTTAACGGAAAAAGTGCACATAAACACATAACGATTACAGCTAATCCAGCAAAATACGTTTTTTTCATTGCTTCCCCCCCTCATTTGACTATGAACCATTAAAGATGCCTTTAATTTATTAATCTATATTATCATGCAATATATCGAGTGGCAATATCTTTTTATGTTTATATTGTTTAATCTCAGCAATAATTTTATTCTATACTGTAATCCATTTTGCTTAAATGCTCATACATTCTAAAGCGGCGTTTAAGTTCAGCTTGGGAAAGTTTTAAAAATTCCGCTGCTCTTTCCGGAGCCATATTCTTCAAAGCTTTAAACCGGTTTTCATTATATATATAGTTTTCCAATGGAATGCTCGGCGCTTTAGAATCAAGCTGCATTGGGTTCTTATTCTGCTTGATCAAATCAGGATTAAACCTGAACAATGTCCAGTATCCGCTGTCTACTGCCAGTTTCTGCTGATCCATACCCTTGGTCATATTAATTCCATGCGCTATACAATGCGTATAGGCAATGATTATTGAAGGCCCGTTAAACTGCTCGGCTTCAATAAACGCTTTTTGGGTCTGTGCCGGATTTGCCCCCATAGCAACTCTGGCTACATAAATAGAACCATATGTCGAGGCCAATAATCCCAGATCTTTTTTGAACAAGGGTTTTCCCGCTGCCGCAAACTTAGCAATCGCTCCCATCGGCGTTGCTTTGGACATCTGTCCACCTGTATTGGAGTAAACTTCAGTGTCCAGCACCAGCACGTTAATATTCTTGTCCTGAGCAAGCACATGATCTAATCCGCCATAACCAATATCATAGGCCCAGCCGTCTCCGCCAAGTATCCAGACACTTTTAGCAACAAGATAGTCGGCAATCGAAAGCAATTTAGCTGCTTTAGCATTGCCTTTGAGTTTTATTTTAAGCAATGCGACTCTTTCCCGCTGTTCTTCAATCTGTAAATGGGTTTTCTGTTCAGCTTTTAATATCTGATCAGCCAAAGCACCTAAATCACCGCTGGCAATTTCGCTTAAAGCGATTTTTGCCTGTTCCTGAATCTGAGTTACTGCCAAGCGCATACCAAAACCAAACTCCGCGTTATCTTCAAACAATGAATTTGACCAAGCCGGGCCTTTGCCATCTGCTCTTGTGCAATACGGTGTTGTCGGTAAATTTCCGCCGTAAATTGAGGAACAGCCTGTGGCATTAGCAATAATCGCTCTATCACCATACAACTGGGTAAGTAATTTGACATAAGGAGTTTCCCCGCAACCAGCGCAAGCGCCGGAGAACTCAAACAAAGGCCGCATCAGCTGTGCGCCGCGCAATGTCTCAATGCCAAATGGATTATCTTTTACTGTTAAATCCGGCAAAGAAAGGAAAAACTCAAAATTCTTCTTTTCCCTGTCGCGGATTTCAATTTGCGAAACCATGTTAATTGCTTTTTTACCAGTAGGCTGTTTATCCGCGCCTTTTTCCAAAGCCGGACATTTATTCACACAAGCACCGCAGCCAGTACAATCTTCTGGGGCAACCTGGAGAGTAAATGCCTTAGTTTCCACGCCTTTACCTTTAGCTTGAGATGATTTAAACCCTGCTGGCGCTTTTTTCGCCAGATCAGCGTCATATATTTTCATTCTAATAACCGCGTGCGGACAAACAAAACTGCACTGGCCGCATTGAATACAAAGCTCAGGCACCCATTCAGGAATGTGTAAAGCAATATTGCGTTTTTCATACTGACAAGTTCCGGTTGGCCAGGTACCGTCAATCGGAAAAGCTGATACAGGCAAATCATCACCACGACCGGCAATAATCGGCGCGGTAACATTTTTTACAAAATCCGGCGCATCATCTGAAACAATGCTCGGAATCGATATTTTGCTGGTTGCTTTTTCACTGATTTTAACTTGTTCAATCGAGGCAAGGGCAATATCTACGGCTTTGCTGTTCATCTCCACTACCTTGTCGCCCTTTTTACCATATGTCTTTTTAATCGAAGCTTTGATCGCTTCTACTGCTTTTTCCACCGGAAGAATATTGCTGATTTTAAAGAAAGCAGTTTGCATGATCACATTGATTCTCGCGCCTAATCCCAGCTGATCCGCTAATTCAAATGCTTTAATAATGTAAAGCTTAAGTTTTTTATCAATGATCTGCTGCTGAACTTCTTTAGGCATTTTATCCCAGACTTCGTCTTTACCGAATGGGCTGGCCAAAAGAAATGTCGCGCCTTTTTCCGCGGCGGAAAGCATATCATATTTTTCCAAAAAGCTAAAATTATGGCAGGCAATAAAATTCGCTTTTTGAATCAGGTAAGTGCTGTTAATAATCTTTTTTCCAAAACGCAAATGAGAGGTTGTTCTTGATCCGGCTTTTTTCGAGTCATAAACAAAAAATCCCTGGACATTAAAATCAGTTGATTCTCCGATTATCTTAATTGAGTTTTTATTCGCGCCGACTGTACCGTCAGAACCCAAGCCCCAGAACATGCAGCGATAAGTTTCCGGATCCTCTGCCTCAAAACAAGCATCAGACTCTAAGCTGGAATTAGTCACATCATCCACAATCCCGAGTGTAAATTTATTTTTCGGTTCAGGCTTGGATAAATTATCAAATGCCGCCTTAACCATGCAGGGAGTAAATTCCTTTGACCCTAAACCATAACGTCCGCCAACAATCTTTGGCCAGACTTTAAACAACGCGGTGCCTTTTTCCATTGCTTCGCCAATCGCTGAACGCACATCAAGATACAAAGGTTCGCCGATCGCGCCCGGCTCTTTGGTCCTGTCCAAAACCGCGATTGATTTTGTAGTTGCCGGAATAGTAGAAATAAACGCCTCAACATCAAATGGACGATAAAGCCGGACAACAATCATTCCTACTTTTTCTTTAGCCGCGTTCAGTTTCTCAACTGCTTCCTGAACCGCGCCAGCGCCGGATCCCATAATAATGATTATTTTCTCAGCATCTTTTGCTCCGATATAATCAAAAGCCTTATACTGGCGGCCAACAACTTTGGCAAATCTGTTCATCACATCTTTAACCACTGCCGGAGTTTTATCATAAAACGGATTTACAGTTTCTCTTTCCTGAAAAAATACATCCGGGTTCTGAGAAGTTCCTTTCATAAACGGCGCGTCAGGATTAAGCGCACGTTTTCTATGCGCGATAATAAACTCATCTTTCACCATGGCCCGCATATCATCAAAAGTCAATTCTTCGATTTTCTGAATTTCATGCGAAGTTCTGAATCCGTCTAAAGAGATAATAAACGGAATACGTGATTCTAAAGTCGCGGCCTGGGCAACAACACTCAAATCCATTACTTCCTGAACACTGCTGGCAAATAATATCCCAAATCCAGTTGGACGGGCAGCCATAATATCCGAATGATCGCAGAATATGGAAAGCGCGTGTGAAGCCAGAGTCCTGGCAGTTACATAAAAAACCGCGGGAGTTAATTCTCCGGCAATTTTATACATATTCGGCAGCATAAGCAGTAAACCCTGTGAAGCAGTAAAAGTTGTGGTTAATGCTCCGGCGGAAAGAGAGCCGTGTACAGCTCCTGACGCGCCGCCTTCAGACTGCAGTTCAGACACCAAAGGCACCTGGCCCCAGATATTTTTCTGACCTTTTGCTGATTTTTCATCAGCTATTTCTCCAATACCCGAAGACGGGGTTATCGGATAAATAGCGCATACTTCATTCATAGCATGTCCGACATACGCCGCGGCGCTATTGCCGTCCATCACGATTTTTCTTCTTGCCATTACTTCCTCCATTTTCTGTGATTACCAGTTTTCATTATTTTTGTCTTTAAAGATGATAATGGAATCCATAAAGGATTCCATTCTTTATTATTCCACCGCGTCCCGCAGTAGATTAAATATCATAAATATATGCAAATAAAAGCATTGAGTATTATCTTGCAAGGAATTTGCAGATTATGCCGTTTCTTACGCATAATAGCTATGACAAGGTGTTGTTAGGGAAATATCATAGCATAAGAGTTCTTATTTTGTCAATTCTAAAAAAAATCAAAACCCTGCTTGATTTATTAGCATTTTCCCATGTTTCAACTATTTATCAGCGCAAATCTCTGAATAATGCCTTGTCTAGCGCTTTGAGATACGCGTCTTCTTTAGTGATTTTTTCTTCCTGAAAAAGTCTCAGTAAAGAGCTATCCATTGATACCATGCCCACTTTAGCATGGGTATTGATTTCACTTTTCAAAAGCTTAGTATCCCCGGCGCGGATAATCGCCGGCAAAGCCGTGGTCCGCAAAAGAATTTCAAAAGCAGCCCACCTTCTAGAACCATCAATACTGCACACCAGCTGCTGCGCTAAAACTGCCTGCAAAGTATTTGCCAAAATCTCCCGGATATGGTCTTTTTTCGCTCCGGGAAAAGTGTCAATAATCCGGTCAATGGTTTTTGCCGCGGAATTTGTATGCAAAGTTCCAAACACAAGAATTCCCATCTCCGCCGCGGTTAAAGCCAGTTCAATGGTTTCCCGATCGCGCATTTCACCAACTAAAATAATATTCGCGTCGCTTTTAAGCGCGCTGCGCAAACCCTGGGAAAAAGTCACTGTATCTGAACCCACCTCTCGATGCACAATAACACACTTTTTATTATGATGTAAAAATTCTATGGGCTCTTCAATCGTAATTATTTTTTTAACAAACTCAGAATTTATATGATCAATTATTGCCGCTAAAGTCGTTGACTTACCGCTGCCAGTCGGGCCGGTAACTAAAACCAGGCCTGCTTGTAATTCACATAAGGATTTACATACAAATGGCAGCTGCAGATCATCAAATGTTTTAATTTCCGAGGGAATAAGCCTGAAAACAGCGCCGAATCCATAAAAATGCCTTAAATAGTTGGAACGGAACCGGCTTCCATTATCTAGTTCATAAGCAAAATCAATATCTCCGGAATCTTGAAATTTTTGCCATAATTCCGGCCCGGAAATTTCCATTAAGATTTCACAAATATATTCCTGGGTCAAAACCGGATAATTATCTAATGCCGTGAGTTTTCCATTGATCCGAACTTTCGGCTTACTGCCCTGAGCTAAATGTAAATCAGAACCATTTTTTCCAATAAGTTCATAAAATAAAATGTCGATTTTTGGCATATTTTTCCTAGTTATATTTAAAACGGATAAAACCCGCCTCTACGTTTCTCAAATTCCCGTTTATTCGCGCAGCGGGCATAAGCTTCTTCCCAGCTAATAATATTTTTTTCCAGCAAATTCATTAATGATAAATCAAAGGGAATCATTCCTTCCGCGGCCCCGGTAGCAATAACCCGTAAAATCTGATCCACATTGCCTTTTCTGATTAAATTAGAGATCGCGGAATTAACCACTAAAACCTCATAGGCAGTAACAATGCCTGTACCGTCTTTGCGCGGAATCAATTGCTGGCAAATAATCCCTCTTAATGATTCGGATATCATATTTTGGACTAGCGATCTGTCTTCTACGGAAAAAGAATTAACAATCCTCAATATTGTTTGCGCCGCGTCATTAGTATTCATTGTGCCTAAAACCAGATGGCCTGTTTCCGCGGCAGTAGCCGCCAAATGAATACTTTCATTATCTCGAAGTTCACTGACAATCAAAATGTCCGGATCCTGTCTGAGCGCTGCGCGCAAAGCATTATCCTGAGAAAGCGTATGCTTATTGATTTCCCTTTGGGTGATTTGACATTTTTCCGGCTGAAACACAAACTCAATCGGATTTTCAATAGTAATAATATGCTCTGTACGGGTTTGATTGATTAATTCCGTTAAAACAGATAATGTTGTTGTTTTCCCGCAGCCTATTGGTCCTGTAACTAGTACCATACCCTGAGACCATCTAGTCAATTCGCGGCACGATTCAGGCATGCCAGAATCTTCAAAAGAAAAAAGCTGCATAGGAATTAACCGAATAGTAATGTCCCAGCCAGGAGTTTTTTTCCCGATAGTAACCCGATATCTGCCGGCACCGGTTATAACATAAATTAATTCCAGGTCGCCATAAGCATAAAACTCCGTTAATTGCTGTGCTGTAAGCATGTTTTCTAAAAAAAATTTTACATCTTGTGTTTTTAATATCTGCTTTGTTTGGGCGATTAATCCCCCATATTTTCTAAAAAATATCGGATTATTCACTGAGATATGAATATCTGTTGCTTGATTGTTTCTGGCAAAAACAAGAATCTCTTCAATATCGCTGTTTGGAGAAATTGACTCCAGAAGCGGAACTGTACAGTTACCTAATCCCGTGCTGTCCATAAAATCATACGGCAGCTTTTGCAAGCCAGAACTTTTCAGAGTAGGAGCGTTAGCAGAGTGACTGGTCACAGCATTATCAGCTTGAATGTCAGCATGTTCGTTAACCTGATTCATAAAAAATCTTCTTTTCCTTAGCAGTGATTTATTTTCCGGAAAGATATTGCAAAAATATAAACTTAGAGTTTTATTATACTTTAACTGCTTTATAAATCAAAATGTTTTATAAAAAACATATAAAAAAACCCCGCACCTTGTGAGGATGCAGGGAATATTGTTATCGATAATTAATTTTTTACCTGCCGCGTCCGCCGCCTGAGCCTTTACCCTGGCCGCTGCCATTATTACCCCGCCCATAATCTGCCGGATTATCTTCACGATATTCCTGTCTTTCTTGCCTGCGCTCTTGCGCATTTTCGCGGTGTTCTTGTCTGTTTTCACGACGATCCTGTACCTGTTCTTGGAATCTATTTCTTTCCGCCTGATCAATATTTCCATCACTGTTTTTATCTATTTGTTGATGACGAAAAGCTTGTTTTTCCGCTTTATCTACCTTTCCATCATCATTCGCATCCGCTTTATCCAGCCACTTTTCTTTGCGTTCTTGTCTTAAGGAAGTCCCCTCCCCCTCCTCTTGAGCAAATAAAGTAGAACTTGCTGCGATTATTATTCCCACTGCAATGATTAAACCTTTTTTCATATTTTTCCCCTTTGTTTGACAGTCTAGAATCAATCATTTTGGCTCATTCTCGCCTTACTTCCTGTAAGGCTCCGAGGATAAATCTCTGATTTTGCCAGGCCTATCAAAATCAGGCTTTAACCCCGCCAAAATAATTATTCTAACCCTTTCCTTGTGACTTTGTGTCCTTATATTTTCTGTTTTGACCATTAGCCATAAGCTATCAGCCAATAATGCTTTTCATGTTTTCTAATTGTCTCAGCTTTTAAGCAGTTCAAAAGCCCGTTCATTGTCTGATGTGGAAAGAATTATTTTCGCGGGGCAGCCCTGCATGCAGGTTGTGCAGTAAATGTAAGCGATGTTAATATCATTTTGCGTAAGCCTCTCCGAAATATTTTTTAATGCTCCGGGAGTATTTTCCAGTTCAACAATTATTACTTCGTTTTCCCTGACATCTTCATAACCATTATGCGTTAATTCATTTATCGCGGAGACATTATCATCAGTGATAAACATTAAACCCGCCTGATCTCCAACATGGTTAGAATAACCAGCCACAGCCTCCACATTAATCCCATGGTTTACGAGAAAAGATGTGACCTTAGCTAACGCGCCAACCTCATTTATAACTACAACAGATACTTCACGCCCGATTGACATACTTTTAATCACCAAAACCTCCTAGTTGGTTTTTGTAAGTGTATTATTGATTATACATCTTTTTCTAAACAATGTAAATTCGCTGGGACCTTAATATTTAGCGCCATTTTATCTTTGGATTATTCCTAAGAGGAATCCTTTTGTATTCATACTTAGAAAAGCCAAGCAGCATTGCCCCAAAACAAGCGCTTCTTGAGGACAAACCTAAAAAATTACGCACTTCTTCTGAAGAATTTACCGCCATATTAACATATCCCGCCCAACAAGGCCCAAGCCCCATAGACACAGCCGCAAGTTCCAGATAAGTAAAAGCAATGGTTGTAGACTGCGGAGCAATCATGTCCTCTTTTAACCCATGGCCTAAAATCACATGCGGTGCGCCGCGGCAAATCCGGTCCTTACCCTGCTGCCACATGGCAATAGTTAAATCCATGCGCAAAGATTCAGCCATCGGAGATTTTAAATCAATTAACTTCCGCATCCAGGCCACAACAAGTTCCACTAGTTTACGCGTATGATCTTTAGCATAAACAACTGTCCAGCGTACCGGCTGTTTATTCAAACCAGTGGGCGCGTAGCGAGCAATATCAATTAATTTTTCAATATCTTCTTTGAAAACTTCCTTATTTTTATACTGACGGATTGACCTGCGGCCTTTTAAAAATGTTATTAGCTTATCTTCTGGAATTCTCCAGTCAGCCGGCAATTCGCTTAAATCCTTAACCGGCATTTTAGCCAGTGATAAAGCAGCGTGCGGACAGACACAAACACAATGGCCGCAATTAATGCACATTTCTTCCGCGTTTTCTATGGCTGCAGGCATCTGCTTATCCGCATCCATCTTTAATATTTCAATCGGACAAACTTTGGTACAGATTCCATCTGCCTTACACTTATTTTTATCTACTATTATTAAACTCATTACAAACTCCAATCAGCTTTTAGTATTTAAATTATACACTAAATTAAAATTATTATTTTCTAAACGCTAATCGCTATCCGCTGCTTTTCTGCTTTTCACTAATAACTCATAATTAGTAATTCATAACTGCTTTGTCCTTGTGACTTTGTGACCTTGTGACCTAGTGTCTTCTATTCTCTGTCAACCTATTTCAAGATATCACATTATATTATAAACACATCCTTTGCTTTGATTCCATAAAAATTAATATGTTTTTTCTAAGGAAAGAAGTATAATTATATATAGATCAAATTTTAAGTTATTTAAAAAGGAGCTATTT
Organism: Candidatus Omnitrophota bacterium; assembly: GCA_018817585.1. Classification (GTDB taxonomy): domain Bacteria; phylum Omnitrophota; class Gorgyraeia; order B26-G9; family B26-G9; genus JAHITE01. The sequence continues at coordinate 2,948 of JAHITE010000090.1, read as the reverse complement.
ATGAAAATCATACTGTTTTACTGCTTAGTTTTTTCTAGTCTAACAACAGCGGCATTTGCTCATCCGCCTTCAAATATACAGATGCAGTATGACCAGGCAAAAAATGAATTAGTTGTTTCTGTAAACCATCGAATTGCAGCAAATCGGCATGAAAAAGACCGCACTCATTTTATCAAGGAAATTGATCTTGAAATAAACGGAAAAACTATTGATTCAAAAACTTTTGTTTACCAAAACTCAAGTATCGTTAAAGCCCGCTTTGCCATGCCTAAACATGAAAACAATGATCAGCTGACAGTCAAAGCAATTTGCAGTACTGACAGCGAATTAAGCAGTCAATCGTCAATAAGCAGTTTACTCAAATATAAACAAAATGACTGATCACAAAAGATGGTATTTACAAGGGGAAGATTTAAAAGATTTAAACCCCCAAAAAGCCAGAGATTTGATTATTAAATGTTTTTTTGAAGCACAAAAAGAAACATTCAAACGTGCCAAGCAAAAATTCGGCAAATCCTCAGATGATACTGATGTATCACAAAGAATCATCTCGGTTGTCAAACTCACCTTTCAGCAAATAAACGCTGATTTTGACCAACCCACCAAAGAATCTCTACTGAAAGTCATTGAAAGACTGGCCGCAATGTCCGCTTCCTGGGGAACACCGGAAGATATTATTGAGCATCACAAAAAACAAATTCAAAGAGTTTTAAGTCAGCTCTCATAATTCAGGATTAGCCTCTACTCCGTTTTTTGTGATCGCCAGCATAACTCTTTTTATCTTTAGGACCGCGAGAGCGGTCACTTCTGCCAGGGCGGTCACTTCTGCCAGGGCGATCACTTCTGCCAGGGCGATCACTTCTGCCAGAGCGATCGCGATTACCTTGTGAGCCGCGTTCCCGGCCTTTTTCATCCGTCTTAGCCTTAGTAATAAATAAGCCCGCGCCGGATTTTCTGGTATTAAAAAATGCCAATACTTTTTCCGCGTCATAAAAAGCCAGGGTAACAAAAGAAAACTTGTCTAAAATCTGAACATCCTGGATTTGAGTTGATTTAATTTTGCATTTTTCTTTTAAAATATCAATCAGCTTGTTTGATGACAATCCGTCAATTTTACCCTGAGCAACAAATAAACGGGTTTTCCCTTTGCGGTCAACTCCCGAACGATCAATATCGGCATAAGTTTTCGCGTCAAGTTCTCCGGCAAAAGAATGCTGCAAAAGCGCGGCCAAGGCCTGCTCTGGAGAACTGTCGGCTAAAAGCTCATTAGCCAGTTCAAGATATGCCGGCTGAAGTTCTGTTTTAATAATCTCACTAACACTGTTTTTAATTCTGCGTTTTTTTGTCTGGATCACATCTTTTACTTTAGGCAATTCCGCTTTTCTGATATCAGTTTTAGCGGTTTGTTTTATATACTGCAATCTTCGATACTCAGCAGGAGTAATAAAAGTTATCGCGATTCCCTGCTTCCCCGCCCTACCGGTTCTCCCGATTCTGTGCACATATGCCTGCGGATCATTAGGCAGAGCATAATTAATAACATGCGTCAGGTCCTGAACATCAATTCCCCGCGCCGCGACATCAGTGGCAACTAAAACATTAATTGCTTTGCGTTTAAATTTATTTAATATTTGCTCCCGCTGTGCTTGGGAAATATCCCCATGCAATGCGTCAACATCATAACCGCGCTCAGCTAAATGCCTGGATACATTATCCGCGTCTCTTTTTGTCCGGCAAAAAACCAGCCCATAAAAATCCTCTTCAATATCAATAATTCTGCTCAATGCTTCAAATTTATCCGCTTCAGCGACTTCAAAATATATCTGATCAGTATTACTAACCGTAAGCTGCTGAGTAGTAACTTTTATCAGTTCATAATCATGCATATATTTTTTAGCAATCTGTAATATTGGCGGCGGCATGGTTGCCGAAAAAAGCAGCGTGCGCTTGGATGATGGGGTTTTTTCCATTATCTCTTTTACATCATCTAAAAAACCCATGTTCAGCATTTCATCAGCTTCATCCAGCACTAAAAAAGAAATCTCGCCCAACTTTAAGGTACGGCGATTTATATGATCAATGATTCTCCCCGGAGTTCCCACAACAATATCCACGCCTTTTTTTAAACTTCTCAGCTGTAAAGATATTGCTTGTCCGCCATATACCGGAACCACGCTTAATTTTTTTTTGCCTTTTAAAGACTGAATTTCTTCCGCGACCTGAATCGCTAATTCCCGAGTAGGAGTCAGTACTAAAACCTGAACGGCATTAGCGTTTTCTTTTAATTTTTCCATTATCGGCAAACCAAAAGCCGCGGTCTTACCTGTACCGGTATGCGCCTGGCCCACAATATCTTTTTCTCCATTAAGTATTGCCGGAATAGTTTTTTTCTGTATCGGGGTCGGAGATTCAAACCCTTTTGCTTCTAAAACCTTTAACACATCTTCCGATAAACCTAAACTTTTAAATGTATCCATTTTACAACCAACTTTCTTATTTTTTTAATAACAACTTTAAAATCCTTCGGATTTTTGTTTTTTTCCTGTTCGTTTACGATCAACTTCGTTTAAATTCATCTTTCTCAGTCGAATATGCTGAGGAGTTATTTCCACTAGTTCATCATCCTGTATAAATTCAAGCGCGAATTCCAAGGTAATCGGACGCGGCGGGATAAGATCAATCGCGTCATCAGAACCAGAAGCACGCATATTAGTTAATTTTTTTCCTTTCAGCGGATTAACCACCAGATCCGCTCCTTTATTATTTACTCCGACAATCATCCCTTCATATAAAGCATCACCCGGATTAACAAAAATCTCGCCTCTTGCCTGGAAATTATATAACGCGTAGCTCACTGCCGCACCAGCTGCCTGGGAAATCAATACTCCGCTCTGGCGCTCAGGCATATCACCTTTATATGTTTGATATTCAAAAAAGTTTTGATACAT
>JAHITE010000089.1 GCA_018817585.1 Candidatus Omnitrophota bacterium | reverse complement strand
GGTCAAAGAGTTTTAAGAATAAACAGTGGAAATATTCCGGCTGATATAAGGCAAGAGCTGGAAACAGCCGCGAAAAAAGACGGAAAGTTCAGGGTAAGTCAAGGCAGGGGGGCTTATACATTTATCTGCTATAAAGTTAAAGATAATAACGCGTTTACTTATTTAAATGATAAATCAATATCCCAAGCTGATTTTATCGATTCCTCAAAGCGTTTTCTGCGTGATCTCGCGGTTTTTTCTAAAATGGGAATCATGAATACTTCGCTTATAGAATTATTTCATAGTTTAGAACACCAAAGAAGATATCTTTGGATGATAGACGTCTTATCTCCGGTTCAAGGTATAATTTTTGACCGGTTAGGAGCCGGAGTTGTACGGGGTTTTTCTAAAACCACAGAATATCCAAACCCGAGAATCAGGTTTATGGCTGATCTTGCTGAGTTTAGAACAATTGAGCGAATAATCCGCTTTAAAGAAATAGGAGATCGCGTTATTGAAAAAAATAAGAAGAATATTTTAGCTAGCTATTTAGGAGATTATTTTTTTTCCTGGGTTTTTATATATGCCTCAAGATTGAAAAAACAAGGGAAATTAACCAGAGAAAGTTTTGATGATAAAAACTTTATTAATGATATCGCGAATAATATAAAGCAGGTATTTCTTTATTTTCTGGGGCAGTTTATTGATGATAAAGCAACTATTGAAGAAATTTCCAGGATGATTAACTGGAAAAGGTTAGCTACCCAGATAGTTTTCTATATGGGAGGTGCTTATAAGGACTATATTGCAGAGGGGAAGATTCCTCAACGGGTGCATGGAAAATATACTAAGGTGATGCTTAAAAATCAGACATCGAATTATTTTGATGGTTGGGGATATTTTGACATTTCTTTGTTAGATAAAGAATTCCCGCGGTTGATTAAAAATCATATAATTAAAACTTATTTAATGCGGATAACGAATAAAACAGAAATATCGACTGTTTATAAAATAGCGCAAGATAATGATCTTGCGGATCAAATCGCGGCTGATGAAATGATCCCGGAAAGCTATAAGCCGCGATTAATATCTTTGTTAGGAGAATACCAGCATGGATTTAGATATGATGGGATAAATGAGGATCTTGGCCCTTTTAATGGCCCGAATCCTTTGACTGAACTGATTAAGGCATTGTATGTTTTTAGCGGCTTTATAGTTAATGAACAGGGTGAGCAGATTCAAAAGCTAAATAATCTAAAAGCCGATAAGCTGAATTCTAATCCGCGGAATTCTATCTTACCAAAAGCTGCCGCTTCTTTGGGAAACATTGATATCAGCCTGATGCTTATCGGTCAGGCGATCTAATAATTCGTATTTATCTTGCCTTGTTGTTTGTCGCTTGGTAGAATAGTTTTTATCTAGGAGGAGGATAAATAATAATGCCTGTATATAATTCTTGGGAAAAAGTAAAATCAGGAATGCCTTTGGGCGGCATTGGCGCGGGTAAGCTTGAAATCACGCCTTATGGGACGCTTGATTATATCACTTATCAGAATAACTGGACCAGGCCTATAGCCAATCCGAATAATAAGGACAAGGCTGCTGGCTTAGCCGGTTTTCATTTTGCTTTGTATATAAATACCAAAGCCGCGGCGATTTGTAAACTTCTTCAAACTGAACCAATCAGCAATTACAATACGATTCAATCCATTGATTTTTCGGCAAAATTTCCTTTTGCGAATTTAGTTTATAAAGATGATAATCTTCCTGTGGAAATATCACTGCAGGTTTATTCGCATTTTATCCCCGGAGATATTAAAAACTCGGGCTTGCCGGCAGCGGTGTTTGAATTTGAAATTAAAAACAAGCTGGATAAGGATATTGAAGTCGGCATAATGTTTATTGGCCGGAATCTTTCTTCCCGTAATTCTGTGGGCAGAATTAATTACTTTAAACAAGAACATGAAATAGTCGGCTTGGAATTTACGCATGCCAAACCTTTGCGCAATGATGAATTAGCGGGTGATACTTTTATCGGACTGCCTAAGGACGCGGGCAAAATCAGTTTTTTAAGCTGTTGGAATATGCAAAAAGAAAATTTTATTTTTGAGCCAAAAGTCGGGCTGGATGCTTTGGATTATTTTAGCGAGCATGGTAGACTGCCGAATATTAAGATGAAACAGCCAACCCAAAGTCAGAGCTTTGAACTGGGAGGGGCAATAGCCGCGAGTTTTAAATTAGCGGCTCAGGAAAATAAAAAAATACCTTTTTTTTACACTTGGCATTTTCCCCAGCATTTTCTCGGGCATCTTTATGAAAAGTCATTTAAAAAAAGCCGCGATGCCGCGGTATATATTAATCGTAATCAATCAGAGCTGTATCAAAAAACCGCTTATTTGCCGAATATAATCAATAGTATGGGTTTAGATGAATGGCTGTCTGATGCTTTGTTAAATAATCTCTATACTTTATTTTCATCATCCTGGCTTACGCGCAAAGGTGATTTTACAATGTATGAGGCTCCGCTGATCTGTCCTTTGATGGGTACGCTTGATGTTTATTTTTATGCTTCAACAGCAATTGGTTTTTTGTTTCCCGCGTTGGATAAAAAAGCCTTGAGCTTATTTAAACAGCATATCCGCGAATCGGGTTATATGCCCCATGATATCGGCCTGGAGCGAATTGATCTGCCTTCTAATGGCACAACAATGATCTTGTGGAAAGATCTAAATCCCAAGTTTATTCTTTTGTGTTATCGCGCTTTTTGCCAGACAAAAGATACTAAATTTTTAAAAGACATGTATCCGGCATTGAAAAAAGCTTTTGAATACAGCTTAAAGCTGGATAAAGATGGTGATGGTTTACCGGATAATCAAGGTTTTGACACAACTTTTGACACCTGGGGATTTAAGGGCGCCAGTGCTTATAATGGCAGCGTGTTTTTAGTCAGTCTTTTGGCTTTAAGGCGGATCGCGGAACATTTTAATGATCAGCGCTTGGCCAAAAGATGCATTGATTTATTTACCAAAGGCCGAAAGAGTTTTGAGCAAAAACTCTGGAACGGGAAATATTATATTACCGCAAAAAGCGCGGAGCAAAGTTATGAGTCCTGCATGTTAGCTCAACTCACCGGCCAATGGTACGCGTATTTGCTTGGGTTGGGCAGAATCTTTCCTGAGGAAAATATTAAGAGCTCAATCCGCTGGATTTTAAAATTAAATGACAAAGACTCAAGCTATGGCGCGACAAATTCTGTGTTTATCAATAAAAAGCGCGACTTGGAATCATATCATTCTCAAAATATCTGGCCGGGAGTATGTTATTCTTTTGCCGCTTTAGCAATATATGAGGGATTTGTTAAAGAAGGTTTACAATTAACAAAAAAAGTTTGGAATACTATATCAGTTAAAAATAAAAACCCCTGGAATCAGTCCGATGTTATTCTTACTAAAGACGGCAGTTTTGGATTCGGCGATTATTATATGCGCAATTCGGTTATCTGGGCAGTATTGATTGCCTTGGCCCAGAACAATCCGGCTGTGGCCAGCGGGATTGAGAGCATTAAAAAATTAGTACAATCTTCAAATCCCTAAAAAAGTAAATATTATGAGACGATCAGGCTTTAGCGATATAATCGCGCGTTTAGCAGAGTTTATTTCCGCATATCCGTTGTTTTGTTTGTTTGTGTTTATCAGTGTTATTTTAATGCTGTTGACCATGGCTTTGTATTTTGGCGCGTATGATTATAAATTAGAAAAGCGCTGTGCCAGAATGCTGGTTTTTTCCATGGTGCCGGTATGCGTATGGATGGTTTATTTTTTTAAGCCGATTTTTTCCCCTTTATTAATTACGCTGAGTATCTGGCTGTTTTTTTCTTTGACCTTCGCGCTAAATAAAATTAAGCAGATTAAACTTATAAAAAAACAACGGGCAGGTATTAAAGGTTGGACATGTAAGAATTGTAAAGCGTTTAATGAAGATGTTTTTCTGGTGTGTAAAGAGTGTAATACTCATCGTTAATAAATTCCAGGTGTGAAATAATTGCAAACCTAAAGCTACTATGGTATAATCCTCGTCTATGGAAAAAAAAATCATTGCTTCAAATAAACGCGCGGCTCACCGCTATGAGATTATTGAAAAGATCGAGGCTGGTCTTGAATTACAAGGCACTGAGGTAAAATCACTTAGAGCAAATAAAGTTGACTTAAAAGACAGTTTTGCTCGTATTGATAATGGTCAGGCTTTTCTGCATAATTTGTATTTAAGCCCTTATGATAAAGCAAGTTATAATAATGCTGATCCAAAAAGAGTGCGAAAGCTTTTACTGCATAAAAAGCAGATAGCTAAACTGTTTGCGAAAATGAAGGAAAAAGGCTATACTTTAATAGCCTTAAATGTTTACTTTAATGATAAAGGCAAGGCTAAAGTAGAACTGGCTTTGGCCAAAGGCCGTAAGCTCTATGATCAGCGGGAAAAAATCAAGGATAAGGAAACTGAACAGCGTTTGCGCAAGATAAGCAGTATCCGGAAATAACATGCACGAATTATCACGAATAGCACACGAATAAATACGAATCAAACCATATTTGTGGTTATTAGTGTATAATTAGTGTAAATTAGTGACTGGGGGGTGAAGGGGTTCGACTTGAGTGGATGTTATAAGGGCCGCATGTCGAGGTGGTCGGGAGGCCTCGTTAAACACCTGGCAAATAATAAATGCTGAAACTAAAGTTCCAGTAAGCGTAGATGCACTTCTTGAGAAAATCGGATCGGGCATTGCCCATCCTTCTTTCGCGGGATTTGTACCTGCACCAGTATTACTTTAATAAAATAAAGTAATCCGTTTTTTGGCTTTTTGTCTGGGGAGTCAGAAAACGTCACTTACAGACTCGCTTTACCTGGTTGGTTTTTGACAGGTAAGGTTAAACATTCAAAAGCTGCCTGTTTAGATACCCTGTCTATTGGGGATTTAAGCGGAAAGATAAATAATAGGCTAAACATGTAGATACCCTTATTTATTGCTTAAGGACGCGGGTTCGATTCCCGCCACCTCCACCAACTATACCAATTCGAACCTTTGTCCTTGTCGTCTAAAAGGGCAAGGGTTTGAATTTTAGTATGCGCCATGTAATATGGTTTAAATTTCTTCTCGCCATTAACAATATTATAAAAATCTTCATTTGTATGGGAAATTGGCTCAAGCTCTACTGGCCCGAGAATTTTCTTAAGAGTTAAAGCCGCGGACACTGTGTCTTTATTTAAAGTTTCATTTAATCTTTCTAATCTGTGTTTTATCCATTCCGTAGGCGGGGCTTGAAAAGTATTTTTCTGCTGATATTCTAAACCCTGCATCTCTTGTTTTAAATTTTCACTGTTTGTTTCTGCCTGCTGTAATGCGTCAGAGACTACTTTTGAAAAATTACCCATCTTAATATAATTAAGGTAATTCTGCACTTCCTGCATGGTTTTATCATACTGCACTTTTTTCTTTTTAATTTGTTCCGGCACTTCATTCATTCCGCTGGCTGTTATTGTCTCTACCTTTTTATAAACATAATCCAGATTTTTTATTGTTAAGATTTGCTCTTTTAGTTCGGAAATTATAATGCTCTCAATTCGCTTGCGGGAAACAATTAAGGTATTAGAGCAGGTTTTTCTTCGAGCATTAAAACAGCCATAATAGCCGCTGGCTTTACCGCTGATCAGAATAATATTACCGCCGCAGGAGTGGCATTTCATTAACCCGGATAGCAGGTGAGTGGGGGTAGAATGAATATAGCTGTGCTGTTTTAAACCAATGTTGGCTTTAAGGTTTTTCTTTAAGGGCCAAGAGTGATCAATTTCCTGCCATCTTTTTTCGGCTTTTTCCCAAAGTTGCTGATCAATTATAATCAAATCTTTTCTAAAATCAGTCATCCATTCTTTTTCCGGGCGAAGAATTCTTTTTCTTCTGCCGGTTATCGGGTCTCTGATCCCTTTGCATCTTTTCCAAGTCCATTTGCCAATATAGCGTGCATTTCTCAATATTTTACTGATGCTGGACAAACTCCAGCCTCCGCTAAAGCCTTTTTTCGTGGGGATTTTATCCTGATTTAAGTCGCGGACAATTTTATTTAAACTTTTGCCGTTAATGAATTCCTGATACACTCGTTTAACAATGTCTGCTTCTTCAGGATTTATTTGATGCACTTTACCCTCATATTTAGCCTGGCCTTTTTTATTCAGCTTTAATTCACCCACAGGCTTAGTTGAATAGCCATAGACATTTTCACCCGCGCTAAAACCTCTTAATTTTTGACCCTCTAAGCCGCGCATTGTTTTTTTCTTTAAATCATCCAGGTATAATTCATTCATCAAGCCGCGCAAATGAATCCCGAGTTTTGAATTTTCATCATCAGTGATTATTCCATCAGACACGGAGATAATTTTAACCTGCAGATAGTTAAATTTCAGCACTAAAGTCAGCATCTGATGATTACTGCGGGATAGGCGGGATAGATCATCAACTACTAATGCCTCAAATTCCTTGTTTTCAGCCGCTATTTGCAAAGCCTGTAGGCCTGGGCGGTTAACAATCGAGCCTGAAATAGCCTCATCGACATAAATATGCCTATCCTCAACAGTCATTTCATGGTTAGCAATATAGGTTTTACATACTCTTATCTGATCATCAGTACTTTTCTCGCTCTGATTTTCCGATGAATACCGAGTGTATATCGCTACTTTCATTCCATCTCCTCCTGCTTTATCTGTGTAATCTTGTTTAAATCTGTGTTTATCAATATCTTATCATCAGTGTTAATCAATATTTTTTTGATCAGTGTTTATCTGTATAAAAGTTTCTGGATGCTGTTTAGCTATTTCTATGTATTCCTGGGCAATAATTGAAGCAATAATATCGAGTAATTCCTGGATATCAGGATTATCTGTCCAATTAAGCGAAAGCTCTTCAATCGGCTCTGCTGGTCGAGGCAAGGTGATATCTGGATTATTAAGCAGTTCTACTGTCATTGAAAATCCTTGATATTTTTAAGCATAAGCGTTAAAATAGCATTTAATTAAAAGCAATATATTATTAGCCTACTATTAATATAATAATAGCAATATATTGATAGTTTGTCAAGTAAAATATGTAATTATTTTTTAGTCTTCAAATTAAAATGGAGAACAATATGCTTTCCGCGAATATCAAAAAATTAAGAAAAAAACACAATCTCTCCCAGGAACAGCTAGCCAAAAAAGCAGACATTACCTACAGCACTTTAATCAAAATAGAATCCGGAAATAATACAAATCCGACTTTAGATACACTTCAAAAGCTGGCGAGTGTTTTTAAGGTTAAGATTGATGAGTTGGTGGGGAAGTAGATATATGACAAGAAACGAATCACAGACAAGGCAACAACTAATAGATAAACGTCTTCTACAAGCGAAGTGGAATGTTAAAGACCCATCGCAAGTAACCGAAGAGCTTGATATCTGGTTAGGTTTGCCTGAAGGGGTAAGAGAACCAACATCCTCTTATGAAGGGCATCTCTTTGTTGATTATGCATTATTGGGTAAAGAAGGTACTCCTTTAGCTGTTGTTGAAGCAAAGCGGACTTCAAAAGATGCTCGCGATGGTAAAGAGCAAGCTCGAAACTATGCCCAAAAGATTCAAGAAGAAACAACAAAAACAATGCCTTTTGTTTTTTATACAAATGGACATGACATTTATTATTGGAATACAGAGCAATATCCTCCAGTAAAAGTTTACGGTTTTCCCACTCGCTCAGATTTAGAGCGTATTCAATTCTTGCGCGACAATCAGAAACCTCTTTCAGTACAAATGATTGATACAAATATTGCTGGTCGTCCTTATCAAATCCAAGCTATTCGATCTGTTTTGCAAGAAGTTGATCAGTCAAAAAGAAAATTTCTCTTAGTTATGGCCACGGGAACAGGTAAAACTCGGGTATGCATTGGTTGTGTTGATGCCTTAATGAGGGCAAATCGTGTTCAAAGAGTTTTGTTTTTAGTTGATCGAATTGCACTTCAAAATCAAGCGTTAGGTGCATTTAAAGAATTTACTCCAGGGTTACCATTATGGCCTGAGCAGTGTGAAACCAGTTTTTCTTTGGATCGCAGAGTATATGTTTCTACTTATCCCACCATCTTAAATATTATTGAAAAAGATGATTGCGAACTTTCACCATTCTTTTTTGATTTAATAATTGCCGATGAAAGCCATCGTTCCATTTATAATGTGTATAAAAATATCTTTGATTATTTTCATGCTGTTCAGTTAGGATTAACCGCAACCCCAACGGATAGAATTGATCATAATACTTTCCAACTATTTAATTGTGATGATGGGTTGCCAACTTTTGCTTATTCATATGACGAAGCAATCGCAAATAAACCGCCATATTTATGTGACTTTGAAGTTTTAAAAATTAGGACATCCTTTCAAAAAGAGGGAATTAATAGCACTACGATTTCAGACGCTGAAAAAGATAAACTCATCTCTGAAGGTAAAGACCCAGATGAGATTGATTTTGAAGGAACAGATTTAGAAAAAATTGTAACAAATAAAGGAACTAATAGTCTTATTGTTCGTGAATTTATGGAAGAATGTATTAAAGATGATCATGGCGTTCTCCCTGGGAAAACAATCTTTTTTGCTGCCACTAAAAAACATGCACATCGTTTATGCGAAGCATTTGATGCCTTGTATCCTGAATACAAAGGACAGCTTGCCGAGGTAATTGTTTCAGATATTAGAGGTGTCCATGGCAAGGGCGGGCTTCTTGATCGTTTTAAAAATCAAGATATGCCGCGTGTTGCTATTAGTGTGGATATGCTTGATACTGGTATTGATATTTTGGAGATAGTTAATTTGGTTTTTGCAAAACCGGTATTTTCATATACAAAATTTTGGCAAATGATTGGTCGCGGAACACGTGTATTAAATGAAAATTTAATCAAACCGTGGTGTATTAAAAAAGATAAATTTCTCATTATTGATTGCTGGGAAAATTTTGATTATTTCAAAATGAAACCTAAAGGGAAAGATGTTAACAATCAAATTGCCTTACCAATTCGTTTATTTAAAGCGCGCTTGGACAAACTCGTTTCAGCAAAGGGCAAAGGATTAAATGATATTATTGAGAAAACAAAAAAGAATCTGAAACAAGATATTCAGCAGCTACCGTCTAACTCTGTGCCTGTTTTGGATAATCGTTCAAGTTTAGCAAAAACAGAGGACGTTAATTTTTGGATCGACCTGAGCCAACAAAAAATAGAATTTTTACGTGATATTATTGCGCCTGTTATGAGAGCTTTATCAGGTGTTGACTACAGGGCAATGCGTTTCGAGCTGGATGTGGTTGAATATGCTAATGAAAACATATTGCAGAATAATGATCGCATGGACGCTTTGAGTGGAGTCATTATTGAGAAAGTAGAACAACTTCCATTTTCTGTGCATATTGTTGCTAAAGAAAGAGAATTAATTGAAAAAGTTTTACAACCGTCATTTTGGTATACGGTTAATGATGACGATCTTGATCTGCTTATTGAAAAGCTTGCGCCTTTAATGAAGTTTAGAGAAACGCCAACCAGTGAAATAGTAAAACTTAATATTAAAGACTTACTTGTTCGAAAAGAAATTGTAGAATTTGGCCCTCAACACGAACGGTTAACTATTGTCAAATATCGAGAACAGTTGGAAACCTTTATTCGTGACCTTTTAAATTCAAATCCTGTTTTGCAAAAACTTAAAAACGGGGAAATTTTAACGGATAATGATATCTTCGAGCTTTCCTGTCTTTTACAAGAACAATATCC
>JAHITE010000088.1 GCA_018817585.1 Candidatus Omnitrophota bacterium | reverse complement strand
TCATTTATCTTGTCCTGTAAATTACTCTACAGGATCCTTGCGACCTAACCCGAGAAATAACAGGCGGACAGCCCTCCTCCTATTTGGTCTTGCTCCGCGCAGAGATTGCCACGTTTCACTCCCCGACAAGGGGCATCGTCACTGCTGCTCTAATCCGCCCGCATACAAAGTATGCAAGGGTGGGTATTACCCACTACGCTGTCCTATGGAGCTCGGACTTTCCTCTACACAGCTTTTTGCTGTGCAGCGACCATCCGGTTTGTTCTCCGATATTCTGTTATAGCATTTTTAGCCAATAAATCTGCTTCCGCGTTAAATTCTCTGCGCACATGCTCTATTTTAAACTCAACAAGCCTTGCGGCAAGTGCCAGAACTTTATCATGCAAAGTTTTAAGATGCTCTTTTTTAACTTTATATATTCCTTTGAGCTGTTTAACTAAAAGCTCGCTATCACTTTTAACTTCTACACTTTCAATCCCCAGCTCGATAATCCTTTCCAGGGCGACAATTAAAGCTTTGTATTCAGCATAATTATTTGTTCCTAACCCGGCATACCGCGAAATATTTTCTTTAAATCCAGTAGTTTTATTTTCAATAACAATTCCCAAGCCAGTATCACCGGGATTTCCCGAGCAAGCACCATCAACATTAACTGTAAACAGTTTTTCCTTATTTTTCAGATTCAACATATAAAATTCTCGAACAAGTATCACAAGTAAGCAATTTTCCCATGCTTAAATCATTAAGCACTTGCGCTCTTAAATTCATAAAACAGCCTGAGCAGGAACCATCCTGAACCGGAACAATCGCGATTTCCCCTCTATTTTCTCTGATCCGTTCATATAAATCCAAAACTTCGGGTTTTAAATCAGCGGGAATAACGGTTTTTCTTTGCAGCTTTAATTTATTCAGGCTATCTTGCAGATCATTGATCTCCGATTCAACCGCGGCTTTAGCGCTGTTCAGTTTTTTTTCTTCTGCGGCTAAAACTTCTTTTTCCTTAGTAATCGAAGATTTTATTGAATCTATTTTATCAAGCAGCATAATTATTTGCTCTTCTAAAAGAGAATTATCCGCTTTCATCTTTTCAATTTCAAGCTGCAAAGCATTGTACTCTTTATTTGTTTTAATCTGAGACAACTGACCTTTATGTTTATTCACAGACGCTTCTTTGGTCTGTAATTCAAGATCTTTTTCCTTGTGTTCCATCTGGACTTTTTTATAATCCGCCTCTAAACTCTTCAATGAACCAGTCAGTTTTTCAAATTCTTGCTCTAAAATAGAAATTTTTTTCGGCTTGTCCTCAAGAGATTGTTTGATTTGAAAAATCTGGCTATCAATTTTCTGCAGCTGCTTAAGTATTTCTATTTCCTTCATGATAAAAATCTTTCTTGGTTTTAATGGTGGGCCCACGAGGACTCGAACCTCGGACCAAGAGATTATGAGTCTCCTGCTCTAACCAACTGAGCTATGGGCCCCGGAAAACAGTAATATAAAATATATCAGAATTAGAGGAGGAAGTCAAGAAATTGTAGAAAAACAGCGCCTAGCCTATAGCGATTAGGAGAAGCACTCATGCTTGTCTTATAGCTAATGACTAATAGCCGATAGCCAATGGTCTGGCAAAAATCATTTTTTTGTAGTGGCGGATGGCTGTCCGCCCGTTAAATACCGTAAATTGCCTCTACTATATCACGAAAATATACTATATTTGGTGGGCGATAGAGGACTCGAACCTCCGACTTTTGCGATGTGAACGCAACGCTCTAACCAACTGAGCTAATCGCCCAAGAAACATTTATATGAAATATAGCAGAATTAGAGAAGGAAGTCAAGAAATTGTGAAAAGCGAGTAGGGGCGCCGCTTGCCTGCGCCCGTATAGAATTAACAATAAACAACAACCCCCTAATATTTACGTCATATTACCTTACAGCCTTGTATCTTACCCCCTTCATTTCTTTTCTGCAGGTAAAAGAAACGAAGCAAAGAAATCCCGCCCCAGTTGAAACAGTGATGATTTTCTAATGGTTTAGTAACTCCGACTTCACCCCGCATTCGCGGGGTTCGCCGCCAAATCGCTCATCCTGGCTCAGTGGCGTTCCGCCGTCCTGGCTCCATCTCCATTCCTAAACCAAAGAAAATAGATCACTTGGTTTCAAGGGGGGAAATAAAAGCTAGGTCAGCGTAAAATTTTCCCATCATCGTTCAAACAGCCACAAAGCAAAAACAACTTAGATATCTTCAAGCCCTCTGCGCAGGCATTTTTTTATATCAATCAAGAGCAAAAAAAACAGCGGAGCTTTTTGAGCTCCGCTGTTTTGCAATCGCTAACTTCTGATTTTTAGAGAAAATCCATATGTTCACTCATCGTTATTTCCAAAAAATCTCTCAGTTTTTTACTTCGCGTAGGATGTCTTAACTTTCTTAAGGCTTTAGCTTCAATCTGACGCACTCTTTCCCTTGTGACATTAAAGATCTTACCAACTTCTTCCAAAGTTCTCGGATATCCGTCTTTAATTCCAAAACGCAATACCAGCACTTTCTTTTCCCGATCAGAAAGTGTTTCCATTACCTGCTCCATCTGTTCTTTGAGCATAGAATGCGCTGTTGCCGTTGCCGGACTAACTACCCGCTTATCTTCAATAAAATCACCAAAATGCGTATCACCTTCTTCACCAATCGGAGTCTGTAAGGAAATCGGTTCCTGGGCAATTTTTATAATTCCTCTAATTTTATCCACGGAAATCTGCATCATTTTGCTTAGTTCTTCAGGAGTAGGCTCTCTGCCGTTTTCCTGCACAAGAAAGCGTGACGCTCTAATCAATTTATTAATTGTTTCCGTCATATGAACCGGAATCCTAATTGTTCTTGACTGATCAGCAATCGATCTTGTAATCGCCTGTCGTATCCACCAAGTCGCGTAAGTGCTAAATTTATAACCGCGTTTGTATTCGAATTTATCTACTGCTTTCATTAAACCGATATTCCCTTCCTGAATTAAATCAAGAAAAGATAATCCCCGGTTAGTATATTTTTTAGCAATACTTACGACCAACCGCAAGTTAGCCTCAACCAATGCTCTTTTAGAGCAAGTAAATTCATGCTGACAGCGTTTTATATTGCGTAAAGCTTTTCTAATATCTCCGATATTTCCGCCAAACTCACGGAATAATTTTGCCTTTTTGGCTTGCAGCTTTTGGATTTGTCCGCGGACTTTTTTCTGTCTTTGCTTTGAAATTTCTCGCTCAAGCAAGGATATGCTTTCCGCGCTAGTTTTTACCTGCTCCGCGATATCCTCAACCACCGCAGTCGTAAGATTAAACTCCAGCAAAAGATCCAATGTCGCCTCTGGCTTGCGTACAGAACGCAAACTAGCTGTAAGTTTTTCAATTTTCTTCATCAGCTTGGCATGACTTAACCTAAACTCATCACGAACAACATCCTCAATATTGACTTCTTTACTGATGATTTGATTCGCCACTTTCAGCACATAATAACGCGAAGACGGACAATTTAGCACCGCTTTACGCAAAGTCATCTCTGCTGTCTCTATCTCAATGGCTAATGCCAATTCTTCTTCCCGGGTAAGTAAAGATATCTGGCCCATTTGGCGTAAATACATCCGAACTGGGTCTTCAATATAAGTAGGCATACTTTCACTTGCCGCAGCTACCTTGGCATCATCAGATTCTTCTTCCACATCCTGTTTATCTTTTATTACATCATCTTCAGAGTCAACAACATCAATGTTTTCACTATCCAGGACAATTAATATTTCTTCAATCTCTTCCGAAGTAACTACGTCGTCAGGTAAAGCATGATTTAGCTCTTCAAAAGTTAAATAACCTTTTTTCTTTCCCTGCGCGATTAATTTACCCAAAGTTTTTGTCTTTTTTGCCAACTGTTTAAGGGTTTTAGCCGACTCAGCTTTTTTCTTGGCCATTGATTCATCCGCAAGCTGCATAGCATCTTCCTGCGCGATTTTCTTCATTGTTTTTTTCTTCACTAGGTTTTTTCCATCCTTTTCTTCCATATTTTTTCCAATTCTTCCAGATACTTTATCAACGGTTTTCTCAATAAATTGTTTAGTCACTTTTTTTTTCTTTTCTTTTATCGTATTCTGTTTCTCTGATTTTTTAACGCTTTTCGCTGATCCGGCTTTATTTTTCATCGCTTTCTTTTCCACATTTCGCTGAGGAGCATTTTTTTTCACAGTTTTTTTAACTTTCTTTTTTAGCGACTGTTTCATATGCATTCTGCTCCTTTTTTAATTCATTATATTGTTTTAATAAACTCATCAACTCCTGGGACTCTGACTGCTTAAGTCGATTAATCTGTTGATGTAAAGCATCAAGCTGCAGCTGGATTTTATCTTTCTTTATTTTCCGAACACAATCTTCAAAGCTTTTTTTCTTATTATCTATCCCCATGTCAGAAACAAGCAGATTACAGATAAAAGAATTAATTTGAGTATCACCAATCTGCTTAAATAACTCTATGGGATTACATTCTGACAAATCCTGTTCATAGAGATGTCTGACAATTTTCTTTGCTATCGGATCACTAAATTCATCATAATCAACAATTTGTTTCAAATCTTTGATAAAACCACCGTCCTCGAACATTAGTGACATAAGCATTTTCTCCGCGACTTTACTCATTTTGTAAATTTTGGGAATACTTACCTTGCTTATATCGACTCCTCCTGTGGGAAACGATTTTATTTTCTTAAGCTCAGAAAATAAGAGTTCTTCTTTTACCATTAAACTTTCTGACAATTTTTTAATATAACTACTGCGCAGAATAGCATCTTTAATCTTATTTATTGTTTCCAGCATACTTGCGGCAATTTTCGCTTTTTCTTCGGGCACTAATTTATTCAGCTTTAAGCAAAGCAGATTCAGTTTGTAGTCAAATAAACTACTTGCATTATCCACTAAATTTTGAAATTTTATTCCTCCATATTTACGCACATAGGAATCCGGATCATATCCTGACTCAAGCTTAGCTATTTTAACGTTTAAACCTTCTTCTATTAATAAATCAAGACTTCTTAATGTTGCTTCCTGACCAGCAGGATCAGAGTCAAATACAATCACCAGATTATGCGTATATCGCTTTAATATCCGCGCGTGGTCACTGGTAAACGCAGTTCCGCAGGACGCCACAATATTTTTTATTCCCGCTTCAAAAGGAACAATAACATCCAAATAACCTTCGACAACTATACAATAATCCTTATCAATAATAAATTTTTTACTTTGATTAAAACCATAAAGATTTTTACTTTTTTTATAAACCTCAGTTTCCGGAGAATTTATATATTTGGGCTGATTGGCTGAATTGACTCCAGATACAGTGTTCCAGATCCTGCCGCCAAAACCAATTCTTTTTCCCTGGCTATTGCAAATCGGAAACATAATTCTGTTTCTAAAACAATCAAATACCTTGCCATTAGCGTTTTTCACAACCAGTCCGGATTTTAGCATTAATTCCTGACTGATCCCATTTTTTTGTAAAAAATTTAGCAATCCATCCCATTTATCAACTGCTAAACCAAGATTAAAGCACTCAAGAGCTGTTTTATTTAAACCCCGATTCTCCAGGTAATTCATTGCCAATTCTGCTAGACTGTCCCCTGGCTTTAAAAGATTCTGCTGAAAATACTTTTCCGCTAATTCATTGACTATATACAAAGAACCAGTAAAAGATCCGGCTTGAGGATAACTAGGGTTTTCTTCCTTTTTTACTACAACCCCGACTTTTTCACCCAAAAATCGAACAGCTTCCGGAAAATCCATTCGTTCCTGTTTCATTATAAAACTAAAAACATCGCCCCCGGCACCGCAGCCAAAGCAATGGAATATTTGCTTATCCGGACTTACTACAAAAGAAGCAGTCTTTTCATGATGAAAAGGACAATTAGCTTTAAAATTTCTTCCCGCCTTTTTCAGCGGAATGTAGCCAGAAACTATTTCAGCTATATCACAGCAATTCTGGATTTCCTCAAGGATACTATCGGAAATTTTATTCATTACCTTTTTACTCTTACAAATCCGGAACAACCGATAATATCCAGCTTCTGCACTGTCTCAATTGCGTCCAGGATTAGGTTTAAACCTAAATTATCAGAAGAAATATGTCCAGCGATAAGAACATTTATATGCTCTTGCTTCGCTTTTTTTAAATGTTCTTCACTTAAATGCATTCCCACAATAGTTCCGACCCCAGCTTGCGCCAGGTTCTTATAAATATCTTTAGATCCTTCCGTACCCCCAGTCATATCTACAAAAATTCTCCCGACCCGAGAATCATCAGACCCATTAACTATTTTCGGTCCAGAATTATTCTTTAAAGCATGCTGATATTCCGGGATAGTATGCAAGATATCAATTATTTCTCCCAAGAATTTTGGGTCTTTCTTTTTAAACAACTGTTCTAAAAAAGTTGCCGCATGATTATCCGCCGGAGTATGAACACACAATAGCGGTAAATTTAATAACCTGGCTGCATCCTGTGTTTTTGTGTGATTTACCGGTAATAAACGCCTTTCAACCTCCGAAATTCTAGTTTGCATCAAATCATCAGCAATAGTTATCGGCACCCCATGCAGATGGACAATATCAGTCTGCATATACATTACTTGATGCAAAGCGGCAAGCGCCCCTCCCTCTGGATGATGCGCTACTATTAAATCTATTTTTTTACCTTTTTCGATTAATCTATCCGCAAGCAATACTTCGCCAACATCTATGTCAACCCCAATAAGAATACTTTTAATGCTTTCATCCCCGGTTCCATGCAAAATTCTTGTATCACTATAGGGATTTTTCAGTCTTTCAACATCAAATCTCTGCTTTTGCTTTTCGGTTAAAGCTCCATATTCAACTTTTAGATGTTTCAGTTCTTTATTAACTAAAACACTGCCGCGAGGATCTTGTTCAATACCTTTTTCAATAATAAATTCATATAACTTTTTTAGTTTCATTTACCCTCGCTTATAAGACATCAGATTATTAAAAAAATAATCGCAATTTTTCACATTAAAAAAGAGAGATTAAATCCCTCTGTGTTAAGATTATTTATTAAGATGAATGACTATTTTTAAACAATAATTTACAAATTAACAATGCCTGAATAAAAAATAAACTTTTAGCATATTACTCAAAAACATAAGTGTTTAATTATTAAGTAGTTACGCAAAAAGCTTTTATTATTATATCTATGTATTTATGAATTGTTCTTTTTTTAACTTAATCAAAGTATATCATATGAAGGCACTTCTGTCAAGGCAGGCACAAAACAATTTAGATATTACAACTCATTGATATTAAATACTTTACAAAAAAAGGGCAATTCAAAAATAGATTAATAACACCAATTCTTAACGCATAAAACTTTTAAAAAGTCATTTTAAGAATTTTCCTAAACTTCCATTAATAATAAAATTAAACCCTTATTTACCAGTTGTATAATAACTTACTCTAAAAAACTTGGTTAAATTACGAATTGCCTGAGTTCTTGCTTTTTCTTTTTCAAGATTATCTCTTGCCTGAGCAAGTTCCGGAATGTTTTCCAATAACTTAGCAGCATAAGCCTCACGCTCTGCATCTGTCATTGATGATTCGCGGATAGACTTTAATTCTCCGGAGTCAAGAAAGAACCCTCCGCATTGATAACATTCATCAACATTTATCTCTTTAGCCGATGAATAAACATGCTCATGCATCGGCAATTTACATTTAGGGCATTTAATCGGGCCTCTATGCTGATCATTGCTCCGTTCATAACCTAAAGCTTCCTGCAAGGCATTACCTAAACCTTCATTTTTCTCATCTAGCTTAGTGAGCTCAAACCAGTCAAACCAAATTCCTTTACAGCCGTTCTTGCAAACATCCACACTTAATCCGCCAAAATCATCTTCCACCATCTCAGCATTACAAACAGGACAATTCATTTCAGAACTCCTTTCCCATAGCTTTGCAAATTTACAAATCAAAACTACTTTTAAAGTAAAATTTTAACATTTTTCCAGAATATTGCCAAGCAATATATTTCTAGACATGAAACTAAATTCAAAACTATTCCCACCTCTACCACTCAGCAATTAATCAGATTACTGTATCGCGTCAATTATCGCCGTGATTATTTCCGGCTTATTTAATGTAAAAAAATGTATTTTTTTTACTCCATTATTTATTAAATCCCGACATTGCTTGATTGTGTACTCAACCCCGATTTTTTCCATTTCAACTGGGTTATGGCGGAATTTTTCCATCTTCGTTGTTATATCTGAAGGAATTGTCGTTCTGCATATTGCCGCGAATTGCTTAACTTTTTCAACATCAGTCAAAGGCAATATGCCCGGTAAAACAGGTAAAGAAATCGCTTTTTTTGACATACGTTCAAGTAAAGCATAATAATAAGCATTATCAAAAAACATCTGGGTAACCGCGAAATCTGCTCCGGCATCCACTTTTTTCTTTGTAAAATCCATATCCTGGTCTAATGATTTTGACTCAATGTGTCCTTCAGGATAAACCGCGACGCCTACGCAAAAATGATTATATTGCTTTAAAGTTCTAACCAAATCACTGGCATGCGCATAATTCTTGGTACTAAAATTGAAGTTGCTTTGCCCCATTGGCGGATCGCCTCTCAACGCCATTACATTCTCGATTCCCTGAGACTTATAACCATCAAGCATTTGCTTAATATCTTTTTCGCATGATCCAATACAGGTTAAATGCGGCATAACTTCAAGATCTTTAAAATCAAGTAACATCGATACAGCATCTTTTGTCTGCGCTTGCGAACCTCCGCCCGCGCCATAAGTCATGGAAACATATAATGGATTATATTTCTTGAGTAAATCAACAGTGTTACTTAGCGAAACTCTTCCTTTTTCCGTTTTAGGAGGAAAGAACTCGAAGGAAAAGCCTTTTTCGCTGTGTTTAAGTATTTCATTTATCTTCATTTGCGATCACTTTTATTTTGTTAATGATTAGATTTTTAGAATTATACCACATATCCGCGCATATTCAAACAGCTTGATAAAATATTTAAAACAAAATAAGGAAAATAAAACTTATCAATACAATCAACCCGATAAAGACAATAATTGCTTTTGACTGGATAAAACTCAACACTCCAATTGCTCTATTTAAGCTTTCTCCGCAATACAAACAATTTAATGCATCCTCATCATATATCACCTGCTGACAGTGCGGACATTTTATTTCATCCATAAAAATCTATTCCTTGATCCTGTTACTTTTTCTGAGATTGTAATCATTTTTTTAATTTCTCAGCGTTGATATACAGTATTATCAACCAATAGCTTTTCCGCTATATTTTGCACAACCATCATCAGCGTATGATTCAAAGCATGCTTTATCCCGTAATCAGCCGGAACTAAATTGGACACCCTCTTATCCTCGACAAAACCCCAGGCTTTTGGCCACTTCCTTTTATCTTCAGGGTTATAAACCGCGATCGCTTTACCGCCATTTTTTGTTATCAGAGAAAATAAAGGAATATCAGTATAACCATCTCCCACAACTATCATCTGATTAAACGGGATATAAAGCTGCGAAACTTTTTTATTAACTTCAAAAGGATTTAATCTTGATTCCGGACCGAAAATCCCTTTAGATATCTGAAACAAGTACCTGGTTTTATCAGTAAAACTTACGATATTTTTTGGGAAAACAATTTCTCCTTTAGAATTATACTCAAAATCGCAAGCCCAGATATCTTTAAAATACTTAGTAATTTTAGTATTCATCAATATCTCTCTTATTCCGCTGCTGATCAGAAAAAAATCAACTTGAATTGTTGGGTTTACTTCTTTGGCTCTTTGCTCTATCTGACGGAAAATATTTTGAACTCCGTTGAAAAACTTAATTTTCTTGCCAAATTCAGCCAAATTTTTCTGAGTTATCCGGGTTTTTATTGAAGATTGAGAAAATTCAATCATTTTATACAAATACGCGGGGATCGGATCCCAGCCCTGCTTTTGATACAAGGGATTAACTTCGTTTTCCCAGAATTTCTGCACATCCAATCCTAAACTTTCTAAAAAACAGCTGGTACTGTCAGCTGCCAGCGTTTCATCAAAATCAAAAATCAACCCAATTCTATTAATCATTATTAATATTATCCTTATAAACAATTTAGGATTTGCCTATTTTCATCAAATAGTCACTAAGCACGATAATTATATTGATTATTATAAACTCAGCAGCTTTGTTTTGGCAAGAAAAATAAACCCTGATCCGCGAGATATAGTAATTTTTAGAAAAAAATTGTCATCTATTACACTTTCTATTATAATACTTTTTATACACAAACGCTTACGGAGGAAGTAACAATGCGCCTTATTTACGATTTGCATGCTATCGATAAAACAATGTTAATCAACTCTAAACAAAAAATAAACAAACTCATTCTGAATAAAATTGCCCAAACTACTAAAAAAATAAACTATATTAAAATCGCGGATACTGTCATTTTGAATGATATTAAAATAGCTTTTAAAGATCCAAGCTATGCTGTTATATTTTCTCCTGAGATTATAAATAAAAAAATTATTAATCTCATGAAAAAACTCCTCATGCCTAAACCCATAATCTCTGAGCTTAAAATAATAAAAAAAACAATGCCTTATACATACAGACACATTCTGGTAACAGCAATCCTCGCAACTAAAATATCTTTGGATAAGCAGCTTAAAGGTAAATACGATCCGATAAGAATTGCGCGGCTAGGCATTGTTCATGACATAGGTAAATCCAGGATTCCCCCAAAAATTCTCCAAAAATCAACGCCTTTGACTGAAACCGAACATGAGATTTTAAAGACGCATGCCCTTATCGGATATGTATTACTCCACTATTATTGCGGAAAAAAACATGCTCTATATGATTGCGCCTCTTTTGAACATCACGAAAGATTAGATGGTTCCGGATATCCCCGCCAGGCAAAAAAAATCAATAAATACTCGCAAGTAATCGCTGTTGTTGATGTTTTTGATGCCCTGATTGCGATTAGACCGTATCGTAAAACCGCTTTCTCTTTAAGAGCAGCGCTTGATTTGCTTTTAGAAAATGCTGAACAAAAAAGATTAAACAAATCAATTGTCCATTTACTAATTTCTCTTGCCCGGCAGACAAAACCAAATTTAAAGAAATTAAGAATCTCCCAGATCCAGAGAGACACCCCCCCCCCCAATAATGTTTATGGAAAAATAGCGAAAAAATAGAATTATCCAACTTTGGGGCTGATCAGCTGCTATGTTTACTCCTCACACTAATAGCTATATTCTATTTGTTGTTTCATAACCAACATTGAATCTAATCGGAACTTCATCAGGAAAAGCTTTTAAGCGAAAAATAAACCATAAAGTTCTATCCTCAACCGAACCATCATCGTTTAATTTTATATCAAAAGTTGTTTCCAACTGCCAACAATGCAAGTCCCGGTAAACAGTATATTGCTGTTCCTGAAAACTGTCTGTGTAAGATAAATAGCGGGTATATGACCGTATCTGCCACTTATCGTTTATTTTATAGTATATATCAGTTGTCAGCTGTTCGCTTATATCGCGGTCATAACGTTTACCCAAACCTACACTCCATTTATCCTCATAAGTCGCATAAAGATCTATATTTGTGGTCTGAATCCGTTTTTGATATTGATTAAAAACCGTATCAGAGTCTAAATGCAGCCAACGATAAGGTCTTAAATTAAGTTCACTGTTTATATAGCCAAAATGTTTTACCCCTGGCGAAGCATTTTGCCTGTAACCAACATAAGGATAAAAATAAATCAGATCAATATTTTCTAATTCCTTTGTTTCTTTTGATGTCCATTTAGTCTGCACATGATTTTCAATTCCAAAAGTAAATAAATTTGCAGCGCTAATAGAATCTATTTCATCAAATGGCCCGAGTTTACTACTCGCAACAGTCGGACTATGAATATACGCATATTTCACGCTGGGAGTAATAACATGCCTTAACCTGTTTATTTCTATCCCCAAAGGGGAACCTTTATAGTCATATATCCGGAAAAACTTTGTATTCATATCCAACCCATAATAATGAATACCTCTAATGAAATCCTCCTGTGATCCGATATTATCTTTAGAATAATATGTCTGCCGCATTCCCACATAAGGAGCAATATTAATCCAATCAAAATTCCCGGGCAGTTTTGTCGGATATTTTAATTCATTGTAACTATCAATTCTATTCGCGTCTGTATCCGCGTCACTATTGGCGATTTTTTTATTTAAATTAGCCAAAGCAAAATCCTGCCGAAAATAAAGATTTGAATCAGCGATCTCATTACTTACTGTATTCAGCTCAATTTCAGGTAGACGCTCTACCTCCGAATAAAAACGATTTGTTCTTTTTCGCGCGTACAAACTAGCACTGTAAGCATCCTCATAATGTGTGACCGATCCCACTGATACCGGCTGAATATCCTCGGAATATTCACGATACAAATAATCTTTTGTAAAATCAATATCACTTAATTTATTATATTCTAATAACCCTAATGTCGACTTATCCGCCTGCCAACGATACTTCAACTGTCCGCGATAGCGTTCTATTTCCTGAGGATCAACCTCATATTTATCGCGCTCATTCATATAATATGTTTTCACACTGCCATATCCGTAATCCTTAGTATCATACTCAGCATCTATCCCGCTGGCAAAACCTTTTAACTGCCGGTGATCAGCATGAATTTTATACTTCAAATATTGATTTAAATCATATCGCCAAGTAGTTAAAACAAATCCGCCCCATTCTTTTTTCTGACCAACGCTTACCGCCGGATTTGTTCTGCCATCTTCAAGCGATTGACTCCAGAAGGGGAAATATGCTACAGGAATATTTCCCACAAACATCAGCGCGTTTTTAGCAACAACCTTATCATCAATATAATAATCAATCCTTTTTGCCTGAATCCGATAATGCGGTTTAGCCTCAACATCGCAGGTTGTAATATAAGAACGCTTTAATTCAATTAAGTTTTTTTTTTCATTTTTTTCCGCTTTTTCCGCTTTCCCGAACCAGATATCATTTTTAATTCTGGCATCAACCATCCCGCCAGTTTCAGTTTTAAAATCATATTGCAACGCATTCCCGGTTAAAACCGCATTTCCCTGAGTTAAGATTACGTCCCCCTGAGACTGAGCAATCTGCTTATCTAAATCAAATTCCATGCGCGCTGAAACTATCCGCACGTCATGATAAACAGCATAAATCTTCCCGCTGTTTTCCCCAGCGCTTTCTAAAAAGCCCTGTTTAGAATTAAAATCATATTCCAGGATATCTCCATACAAAGAAATTCCCTTATAAACAACACACACATTACCCTGGGCTTGAGCAATCTGTTTTTCTAAATCAAATTCCATGCGCATTGAATCTATCCGCACATCCTGATAAACAGCATGAATCTTCCCGTTATTTTCCGCGCCGTTTTCTACAGATCCTTGTTTGCTGTTAAAATCATACTCCAGTTTTTCCCCATACAGAGAAATATCCTTTTGCATAATACAGACATTCCCGGTAGCAACTACTCCTTTTGAGCGCATATCGACATCAGCCTGATCCGCGGTTAAAACAACCCCATTATAATCAATTTTAACATTACCTTTACCGGAAATCATTGTATCCAAATACTCGACATCATCGGCGTCAACAATAACCGGGCTGCCTGCGCCTGTCTTTAATTTATGATTATCTTTTAGATTGTTTTGAGAAAAACTACTGGGTAAATAAAAAAATAGAGAGAATAGACTTATCCAAAAAAATAGGAGGAAACATCTTAAAAAAAAACTGAGGAATTTATCCTGTAATAATCGCAACTAACTACCCCTATGATAATCAATAATTGTTTTAAGCATTTGATCAAGATCAATCCGGGGATTAAAACCAGTTAATTTTTCAAACTTAGAAGTGTCAGGGACGCGATAAAACATGTCTTCAAAATTGTCACCATAAACCTGAGAATAAGGAATATACACTATCTCCGAATCACTCTGGCAAATTTGTTTTATCTTTTGCGCGAGCTCACCGATAGAAATAAATTTACTGTTTCCGATATTGAATAACTGGCCAAAAGCTTGCGGATTGTCCATCAAAACCTTGATCGCGTTAACTACATAGTCAATATAAGTAAAAGATCGTATCTGTTTTCCGTCTCCATAAATTGTTATCGGCTGATTATTAAGCGCCTGCTGAACAAACCGCGGGATTACCATTCCATAATTATGGCTTTGCCTTGGGCCGCAGATATTAAATAAGCGCCCAATTACAATTGGTAGTTTTTTTTCTTGAGCATAAGCAACAGCTAAAAATTCATCAAACCCTTTGGCAAAAGCATATCCCCAGCGAGATTTTGATACCGAACCCATAACTCGATCATCATCTTCTTTAAAAGGCGCTACAGCGTCTTTACCGTAAACCTCAGAAGAAGAAGCAAAAAATACTTTTTTATGAAAAATATGCGCAAGCTCAAAAATAATTTCCGTTCCCCGAACATTGGTAATCAAAGAATCAAGCGGATTATCAATAACAAATTTAACACCAACCGCGGCTGCTAAATGGTAAATAGAATCGCATTCTGTAACCAGTTTCAGCATCAGCTTATAATCTAAAATGCTGCCTTCGATAAATCTAAATCCAGGATTAGCTTCTAAATGCAGAATATTCTCTTTGCTCCCGGTTATAAGATTGTCAACCACTATAAGTTCATGTCCATCATTGAGTAAACTTTCAGCTAAGTGAGAACCTACAAATCCTGCGCCGCCTGTAAGCAAAATTTTCATTATTTCTCCTTATTGGCCAGTACTAATGAAGCCGCACCGATAATCCCGGCTTTTTCCTTAAATTTAGAAGGTACTATTTTTAAATTGCGGCATGAAACCTGAAAAGCCCGATCTCTTACAATCCGTCTTATCGGATCAAGAATTAAATTTCCCGCGTTAGCAACTCCGCCGCCAATCACAATTATCTCGGGATTAAGCAGATTCACGACATTGGCTAAAACCGCGCCCATATGTAAACCAACTTCTTGCCAAATAAGCATGGCAAACGGATCCTTTTGTCTGGCAGCCTTGCTCAGCATCTCAAGAGTAAGATTCAAATATGTTCCTGATAGCTGATTTTTCAATATACTTTTTGCTCCATTACGCAAACGCTTAATCGCTGATTCTAGGATATAACGATTCCCCACATACCTTTCCACACAACCTTTACCTCCGCAAACGCAAAGCGGGCCATTTTCATTAATAGTCATATGCCCGATTTCTCCGGCAGCAAAATTCATTCCCCGATAAATTTTCCCATCCAGGACAATACCTCCGCCAATCCCAGTACCCATTGTTACGCAAAGACAATCCTTATGCCCCTTAGCTGCTCCAAATTTACTTTCAGCCAAGGCCATAAGATTAGCGTCATTATCAATTAAAACAGGGATCTTAACCTTAGATATTAACTCATCGCGCAAATGAACATTTTTCCATCCAGGAACATTAGTCAGATCAAAAACAAGCCCCTGATTAAAATCAACTCTACCAGGAACTCCGATGCCCACACCACGCACACGATTTCCCTTATAAGTACTTTCTGCTTTTAACTTTATAATTCTAATAACAAGCTGCTCAATTAATTCATCTTTTTTATAGTCTTTAGTTTGAAAAGATGAAAATCCCTCTATTTTAAAACTATCTCCGATAAAACTAACCAATGCTAATTTTACATTTGTCCCTCCGAAATCAACACCGATTGTAAAGCGGGCATTTCCAGTCTTACGTCTTTCTGTTGACACTTACCTATCCCTCCTAACAAGTTATTTCTATCAATTTTTCAGGCTAAATAGTAAAGCAATTGACCCATTAATAATTTCATCTGTTTTCTATTCACAATCAAATCCAGCATCCCATGCTCAATCAAAAACTCGGAACTTTGAAAACCAGCAGGAAGAGTTTGTCTGATTGTTTGTTCAATAACTCTTGGTCCGGTAAACCCGATTAATGCCTTTGGTTCAGCGATAGTCACATCACCTAAACTAGCAAAACTAGCCATAATCCCGGCCATCGTCGGATTGGTTAATACCGATATAAATAAAAGGCCTTTTGCCTTATGCTTAGCCAATGCCGCGGATGTTTTAGCCATCTGCATAAGACTAGTCAATCCTTCATACATCCGTGCTCCACCGCCAGAACCAGAAACAATTATAATTGGCAGATTTTGTTCTGTTGCCTTTTCCGTTGCTCGGGTTATCCGCTCTCCAACAACTGCTCCCATTGATCCCATAATAAACCTTGAATCAGTAACAGCCATGACAACTTTTCTGCCATCCATTTCGCCCTGTCCAGTAAGTACCGCGTCAATAAGTCCAGTTAGTTTTTGATCTTGCTTAATTTTTTGCACATAAGTCTTTGGACCTTTAAAGCCAATGATATCAATCGAACTAAGTTTATTATCATATTCAGTGAAAGTCCCTTCATCAATAAGCAAATCCATTCTCTGTTTTGCCGAAAGCACAAAATGATAATCGCATTTCGGACAAATACTCATATTCTCTTTTAGCTGCTTAGTAAAGATAATCTGCCCGCAATCGCCGCATTTTGTGCATAAACCTCCAGGCATATCTTTCTTTTTGATCTTAACTATAGTATACTTTGGTTTTCCAAACATATTAATACCACCATTTCGATACAAAGTTTAAAAACTTTATTAGTTAAATAATATTCATAACTTCAACAGAATCATTATCTATCTCAATAATTTTACAAACAATTAGTTATTATATAGTAGCATAAACTCGCTGAATTGTCAAAGCAGGTTTATCCCCTAATTACTCGCCGCGGACAACTAAAGCCGTCCTTTAAATCGCAAAATCCCCAAGGTTCCATAAACAATAAAACAACAGCCTATCCCTAAGATAACCCAGGTAGGATTAAAAAATTCTGAAAGTTTTGAAGCCACAAACATAAAGATTATGAAGCCCAAATTCATCACAATTCCTAATGAACTGAATATTCTACCCCGCATTTGAGCTTTGATAACTTCATGGATTAACGTATTTCCGGAAATAAATATCGGACCAATCCCGATACCAATAAAAATCGAAAGAACCATTGCCAACGGCATATAGGGATACTGTTTAAGCAATAAAGCAAAACAACTGATGAAAAATCCACAGTTTATCGCGCTTAAAAATATAATTTTAACTTTTGAAAGTTTATTCCCGAAACGTCCGCATAAAAGCGCTCCTAGAAAAAAGCCGATACCAAGAAAAACTGACAATACTCCCAAATCCCGAGTAATCGAGCCAAAAGCATGCTGGATAAAAACAATCCCCACTACATATAAAGCACCGGCAGCACACATCAGTAAAAATATCGTAAAAAATACAAACCGCACATAGGGATTCGAAATAACATATTGAATCCCCTCTTTTATGTCTAAAATTATAGATTGGCTGACTTTATCAGCGTTTTGATTTTGCGCGGTTTCTGTTTTTAAAGCCGAGTATTTTATTTTAACAAAAAATAAAAATATCGCGGACAATAAATAAGTGATCGCGTCAATATAAAAACCGCTTTTCGCGCCAACTTTTTCAATTAACGGACCTCCCAGGCCAATACCAAAAACAACCGCCAGCATCATGGTGGTGTTAATCAGCGAATTCGCGATAAGTAATTGATCTTTTTCCACTATCTCAGGAATAATCGAAAATTTTGAAGGCAGAAAAAAGCAACTAGTAGAAAATACGAGAAAAACAGTAATATAAATCGGAATAAAAGATTGTGCTTTAAAAAAACACAAGGGAATCAAAATTACCAAGAAAGCCCGGATCAAATCAGTTATTATCATTGTACGCTTATGATTCCAGCGATCAACATAAGCACCAGCAAAGGGACTAAGGACAAAAGACGGAATAATTGTAAATGACATTACTTTAGCTAAACCATAGGCAGAACCACCCATGCGCTGGTATACAAGCGCGATGAGAGCCATTTGATTAAGCCGATCTCCAAACTGAGAGATAATCTGCCCAACCCAAAAGAAAAAAAAGTTCTTATCAGTAAGTATTTTGCGAAATTGACTCATTTTATAATTTTAAGCCCACGAGAGGAATTGAACCCCCGACCTAAGCTTTACGAAAGCCTTGCTCTACCAACTGAGCTACGTGG
>JAHITE010000087.1 GCA_018817585.1 Candidatus Omnitrophota bacterium | reverse complement strand
TGGAGAATTTAAAAGCAGAGGAAATCTCCAACTATGGGAATTTTAATGTGAACGGGGTGTTGATGTTTGTTTGTGGAGAGGTACTTTTTAATGATGACGATAATATCGTAGGATATGTGCTCGCCTGCATCAATACAAGACTTGATTTTAATAAATTCAGCCTTTTTTTAAATAATACGACCGCGGCGACACTGTCCAATGATAGTGATAATTTTTATTATAGTACAAACAAGGAACTTACTGATTCTGTAGCGAAAAAGATTATACGGAAAAGTCTATCTTCCGATTTTTTTTCTTTTAGCGCGAATGGCAAAACATATATGGCTTACATCTTAAAAATGACGGATGTTACCGGCAAAAATACATTTGACCTCTGGTTTATAAATGATTTTAGCGAGGAGGCAAAGATACTTAATATATTAAATCTGATCAATGCGGTTATTTTAATATTCACCATAGTTCTGGGCGCATTGATAATGTATTCATTTATAGGAAAGCTTCTGCAGCCGATTTATAAAATGCAAAATATGTTAAAGGATATTTCGGAAGGAGACCTCAGTAAAAGTATTGTAATCACAAGTCAGGATGAATTGGCGGACACGGCGGGGTCTGTAAATACGATGATAAATAAGTTAAGGGGAATAGTCTCAGAGGTAAAAGGAGTTTCCGAAAGAATTAATTCCTTATCCTTAACCTTGTCAAATATTGTAATTCAGGAAGAGGCTGTTACCAATGCTATCTCTTCAACGATGCGGCAATTAAGCGACGCGATTCTCGCGCAAACGCAAAAATCAGAAGAAACATCGAAAATAATAGTTTCTTTGGTTGCTTCGGTGAAACAAGTCGCATCTGATGCCGGCGAAAATTCTAAAGTATCCCAAGATACGATTTCTATCACTGAAAAGGGGATGGAAACCTCTTATGTAACAATTGATAAAATAGCGCGCATTAGCAGCGTTGCCGAGAAAATTATTTCGACGGTAGAAGTGCTGGGAAACCGTTCGCAGGAAATCGGCCATATCGTAGGAATAATCACCGGGATTGCGGATCAGACAAACCTCTTGGCGCTAAATGCGGCGATAGAAGCAGCTCGCGCCGGTGATGCCGGACGCGGATTCGCGGTCGTAGCGGAAGAAGTGCGCAAGCTTTCCGACAATTCCGTGAAGGCCGCGGAACAAATTTCAAAATTAATTTACTCTATACAGAAAGAAACAGAAGCTGCGATAGTATCATCTAAAGGTGCTCTTGAAGAGGTAGTTCAAGGTAAGTTGAATATAGAAAAATTGAATACCCATCTTGAAAACATCTTAGCCGGTACTCAACGCAGCGGCGAAAATATTATTCGTATAGCTAAAGCAAGCGAAATCCATCTCTCTCAGGCGCAGGAAGTTAATAAAAAAATGGCCGGGTTTTCCTCAATCTCTGAAAAATCATCCGAAGCTACAAAAAAAGCAGCAGATTCCGTGGAGAAGATGATAAACGCTATGCGGGAAATCTCTCTGTGCATGAATGAGCTAATGCCTATGTCTGAAAAATTACAGGAGAAAGTTTCTCATTTTAAACTTTAATAACAGGAAGGGGGATGAAAAATATTGGGTTTAGATAGAAAGTATATATGCTTGATAAAAAGCGCACGCGATTTATGAAAGGAATTACAAATGGAAAAAATTCTGAAAGGTGTTTTAGCGGGGATAGTGTTAAGTTTTGTTCTTAGCGGTATGTGTTTTGCTCAGAAAGCATTTGAGGAGGTCAATAAAGGAGAAATTCCGGGACAATTTTTGGATACAACTTTAAAAACACATCCCTTAGGATTTTTAATCTGGGATGAAAAAGAGGTGATTGATACCTTTGATAGTAAGAAAAAAAATATACTTTGGGTAGACACGCGGCTTTTACATCTTTATAAGGAAGGTACGGTAAAAGGTTCGGTTCTGCTTACATATGATAAAAATGAAACCCTTCCCGAGGCAGAACTCTCAGAAACAAAGGTTTTGACGAAAGCATCTTTGCTGGAGGAAATAGCAAAGATTGATCCTGTTCTGGAAAATGTAACGGTTGTTTTTTTCTGCCAGGGGCCTAAATGCCATCGCAGTTATAATGCGGCCTTACGCGCTGTACAGAACTGGGGATTTAAGCCGGAACAGATTATTTGGTTTAGAGCGGGGTTTCCATTGTTATTTAAATATCTCAAGGAATCTCCAAAGTTAGAGCGGAAGATGAATAGATACGTGCAAGGAGATTTAGTTGGGATGTAAACTGTATAGTCTATCGATTCGTATCCCTATATGAAAATAAGAAGCGGCTGGAGTTTAATTTTTTTGGTTGTGATTTTTTTGGGCGTGTATTCGCAGTTTTTAAATGCGGGAAAACGGCAACCGCTTATTATTCAGCCACAGACGATTGACTTGGGATATGTAAATGAAAATGAAATACCGCAAGGTGTTTTTGCGGTACAGAATATATCTTCGCAGGATATTAAAATCTTATATATATATTCTGAGTGTGATTGTGAAATTGAACTCCCTTTGAGGGGAAATGTCCCCGCAAAGGGAGTTTTTTATATACCGGTGAAGCTTAAGGTGTTGGAATCAACGAAAAAAAACATAGATGAAAAGATTGTGATTTTAGTTGATCATCCGATTCAAAGAGAATTATCCGTACGCTTCCTGGCAAAGATTGTTCGCAGTGAGGGAGACAAAAAGCCGGCAAAGGAAATAAATAAAAATATAACCGCGCAGGAAAGTGCTGCGATTAAGGACATTGCGCCGGCTGAGCGAAAATACGCGCAAAAACCAGTGGTGACATGCTATGGCGCGTTATTTTATAAAGAAGGATGTATCATATGTGAAAAAAAGGCCAGAATCCTTCAGGAAGTACAGGAAAGATATCCGAATCTTATTATAAAGAAATTTCTGATGTCAAACCGCGATGCGGTTCTTCTGGCTGAAAAACTCGGTGTTTTTTTTAATATCCCGGAAAAAGAACGTCTTGGAGCGCCTTTATTTGTGCTGGGCAATGCCTATCTCTCGAGAAGTGAAATTACGCGGGAAGCTATTGAACGGGTTTTGCTTAGCAATGATCCTTCTCTTGCTATCAGGCCATGGAAAAGAAGTAGTGTTCTAACCGGGAAAACTTTTTTGCTGGAAACAGCAAAAAAGTTTTCTGTTTTCGGAATTATTGCTGCAGGCCTACTGGATGGAATAAACCCTTGTGCTTTCGCTACTCTGGTTTTATTTTTATCTCTGCTTAGCGTATTAAAACGAAGTCGTATGCAGATAGCAATTGTCGGCGGGGTATTTACTCTGTCTGTTTTTTTAACCTATTTTCTGGTTGGGGTCGGAGTATTGAGCGGTTTGCAAAAAATTATCGCTTTTTCATGGCTGACCTCGATTATTTACTTTATTTCCGGCGGGTTTGCGGTTCTTTTCGGATTATTGAGCTGGCGGGACGCATGGCTTGCTTATAAGCATAAATTTAAGTCGATGGTTCTGCAGCTTTCCGAAGCCCAAAAAAGAAAAATCCACGAGATTCTATCTACAAAAACTCGGAAAATGGCGCTTATTACCGGAACATTTTTAGCCGGCAGCACCGTATCCTTAATTGAACTTGGCTGCACGGGACAAGTGTATTTGCCGGTAATTACTTATATCTTACAGATACCGCATCTGCGTTATTATGGAATGTTTTACTTATTGATATATAATATTGCTTTTATTGTTCCGCTTTGCTTTGTTTTTGTTATTTTCTTTTTCGGTACAACCTCAAAAAAAATTAACGAGTGGTTTTTACATAATATCGTATTAATGAAATTAGGGCTGGGAGCGATATTTATCTTACTGGGGATTGTTATTTTTTATCATCTATATAGCTGAAAAGTAACAGTTTAGTCTTATTTTAAGGTTTGAACTTAGGGTCACCGCTTCGCGGTTTTATCGGCTGGTAATGCCAGTGTTTAATTAAATAATCATGAAAAAAGATATTTTGAAAATAAATTTAGAAGAGATCGGTTATAATGAGTTTTTTGATAATAATCTAAAAAACTCAACTCTTGTTCCTGCCCGAATCATTTCAGAACATAAAGAGTTATATGTTTTAAGAAATGAGATAACTGAATTATCTGCAAAAATAACCGGCAAAATGATTTTTACAGCTTCATCCCGGGAGGATTATCCAGCGGTTGGAGATTGGGTTTTAATAACAGTTCTTGATAAACAACAAGCTGTTATCCATGAAATACTCCCCAGAAAAACAGTATTGACAAGAAAATCTGTGAATAATTCAGATAAACAGCTAATTGCCGCAAATGTTGATGTTGCTTTAATTATTCAATCGACGGATAGAGATTATAATTTGAATAGATTTGAAAGATATATTACGCTGGTAGAATCAGAAAACATAAAACCAGTAATAGTTCTGAATAAAACTGATTTATTATCAAATGATGAGTTGAATGTAAAAATAGTTGAGATAAAGGAAAGATTCAATGATATTGAAATTTATCCAACCAGCATTATCTCTGGAGAAGGCATTGTTGATCTGAAAAACAGTATAAAAAAAGGGTTAACATATTGTTTTCTGGGTTCTTCCGGGGTAGGAAAATCATCGATTATAAATACTGTTTCAGGTGGCAATCTGATTAAAACCGCTGAAATAAGCGCCTGCTCAAATCGTGGCAAACACATTACTACACATAGAGAGTTATTTATATTAGATAATGGAGGCATTTTAGTTGATAATCCAGGAATGCGGGAAATCGGGGTATTGGACTCTGAAACAGGGATAAAAAGTGTTTTCTCTGAAATTTATGAACTGTCAAAAAAATGTAAATTTTTAGATTGCCGCCATATTAATGAACCAGGATGTGCTGTGCTAAAAGCCATAGCTTCAGGTAGTTTAGATAAAGGTAAATATGACAACTATATTAATCTGGTAAATGAAAACGAATATAATACAATGAATAAGCTTGAAAAAAGAGAAAAAGATCGCAAATTCGGACAATTTATTAAAACAGCAAAAAAGCAAATAAAAAAATTGAACAAACAGGTAGATAGGTAATACTTTTAGTCTAATTTATAATCAAAGGAGGGAAAATATGCCGGAATTTGGAAATCCATTTTCAGGACTTGCTAAGGATCGGAAACTAAATAAAGAAGAATTGATACGATCAATAAGATTCTTGATAGCCGCGGAATATGAAGCAGTTCAAATGTATATGCAATTAGCAGAATCAATTGATAATAAATTAGCAATTGAAGTATTAAAGGATATTGCTGATGAAGAAAAAGTGCATGCCGGTGAATTTTTGCGTTTGCTAAAAGAATTAGCACCAGATGAGGAAAAATTTTACTCAAAAGGCGCTGAAGAAGTAGAAGCAGAAATAGAAAAATTGAATAAATAATGCTTCTAATGAAACTGTAGGAAAACCCCAAAAATAAAGGGGTTTTCCTGGTTAAAAGTAAATTCCCGGAACTTATTGCTGCCTATTATAGTATAGTTTAATTTTTTCCGTTTTGGATATCTACTTTTGCTTTTTCTCTTGGTTAATGAGCCCGAATAGATGTTTTTGAGAACCTTAATGTATTTGTTTAGCGAAATCCGCCAAAGGTTCAATTGCGAATGGTTATAGATTAATTAAATTATCAATATCATATATTGTAGGGGAGGGATGAGGAAAAATGTCAAGATTAAACAGGCTGACCCCCTAGTTGGATTCTAATTGTGAGCTACTCTATGTAGTAATTCGGAGATAAATGTTTGATATCTTATCCCAAGTTGTTGGGCTTTCCTTTTAATTAGTTTTAAGTCTTCTTTATTCATGCGAATATTTAATACTGCATCTTTTTTTCGAGAACTAATTGCTTGAGCGATAGTAATAAACTCATTTTTATCCAAGTCAATGTATTCGCCCTGTAATAAGGTATTTTCAATTTCTTTTTCATTTTTGGTTAATTTAATTTTCCTCATAATCTTTTTTCCTTATATAGTTTTGTGTATTTACGTGAGGGGTATAATGTTTTCAAAAATATATCTCCGTTTTCCTCTTTTACATAAGGTACTAACCAGATATATCGTCTATATTCAAAAAGCATAATATCCTGGTGCTTATTTTTAGGATGTCTTTTTATCGCGATAAGCTTTCCCTGCAAAATATTCTCAAAAGACGCACCGCGAGTTTTCTTAAGCCGTTCACTTTTTAATAAATTCCATCTAATTTCAACCATAATTAATTATATCACAATACATTTGTATATACAAATATTTCTTTTCAACGAGGCTGTAGGAAAACCCTCCTTTTGTGAAAAAGTGGCTCCGTAAGTCCTTTATTTTCAATAGGCATTTTTTAAAAATTTGACTTATTCTACAGCTTCAACATTTGAGCCACCGCCTTTGGCGGGGTAAACTCAGGCAGTTTAGCCCGCCGTATTATGGCGGGGAGGAGGCCGACCCGGCTTTTTCGGGGCGGGTTCCGACCGTGTCCCGCTGTGGCGGGATTGCCTGTAGTGATTTGATAGACAGTAATATAAACATCTATTTTTTAATAACTTCACCAGTAACTAATCTTATATGGATTTCTTTATATTGCACATTTTTTTCTTCGACTTTTGGCACATCACTGGCTAATCTAATCACAAGTATTAATAATTTTTCATCCTGATCAAAATGATGCTTGTTATCATGCCACCAGATTGAGCTAATTGTGTGTGGAAGTTGTGCGATTTCATTATCAGAAAGAAAATCCTTTAGTGCTAACTGACGAATAATGCTGCCATCGGGGCCATATATTACAACGACATTATTTCCATAACCCATAGAATGATGATTGTCAAAGGTTACCACATATTCCCCGTTATTGGTAACAAGTCCGCTTACAGGGGTAACATCATTAGATAAAGTTTGTTTCCATATAAGATTATATTCTCCTTTTTCATTTTGAATTTCCATTATACCAGTGCATTTAGAAAACTCCATTGTAGATTTATCGGATAAATCCTTGCCTTTGCTACTGAGAGGGATAACTCTAAAGCGGAATTTTAGATTTTTTGAAAAATAGTTTTCGCTTTTCGGAACTTTCCACGTATCAGCCGAAGTTGTAGTTGATATTAAAATAAAAGCGGCAATTATTGGGCAGATAATATTACGTTTCTTAGATATCATTTTTGGTACTCCATTTTTATTTATATGTCTAACATTAAGATAAGCGAACTCCCGTTAGGCGCGAAGCGCCCCGAAGGGGGAGTTTGCTTTATCGCCTTGTTGAACTTGTTATTCTTTTTGTTTTGCCTATGGTGTAAAGCTAACCTTCTTTAGGATCAAGATTAACTGTT
>JAHITE010000005.1 GCA_018817585.1 Candidatus Omnitrophota bacterium | reverse complement strand
GAACAGCATTAGCATTATTAACACGATTTAAATCTTAAATACTTTTTCAATCAATTTTATAACAAAAGAAAGAGGCAGAGCAAAAGCTCTGCCTCTTTCTTTTAAACTCAACATATGGATTTTATTCATTGGCTCCACTAATCTCAGTTTAACTGCACCAATTTTACGAAAATTCTACGTTTATTCTTTTATACTTTCTTACGCTTTAATCCAACAAGTCCAAGTAATGCCGGTCCAAACAACAACATAGTCATTGGCTCTGGAACTGGGGTAACTTTAAGACTTAATATTGCTGATTTTGGATCTGCATCTGACCAAATCCATTGTGCTGCACCAGAAATACCAGCAATAGGTCCGCCATTTACGTCATACCAGATATTAGATGAACTATTATCACCATAAGCATCTGGAGTAACAGGAGTATATCCAAAAGCACTGGAGATAATACTCCAATAACTTTCCGGACCACTCACTATAGTACTGCCACCTTCTTTAAACCAAACATCCTCAATTG
Source organism: Candidatus Omnitrophota bacterium (assembly GCA_018817585.1). Lineage (GTDB taxonomy): Bacteria > Omnitrophota > Gorgyraeia > B26-G9 > B26-G9 > JAHITE01. The sequence goes on along the minus strand of JAHITE010000005.1, from coordinate 7,381 downwards.
TTAACTGCGCTAATAAAGCAGCTGGATTTGTTGCAGTAACTAATCCTCCAGCATTAGACACATTAAAATCAATAATGTTTTCCACGCCATAATTCAAATCAATAGCATAAGTATCAGCCAGTTTCCAATTATCAGCATTTATTCCTAACGGATCCAACGACACCCCGTTTACCACAATATCAACAAACAGGTTATCCGCAGTAACAGTCAAAAATGCTGGAATAGCAAATGCCGCCTGACTAACTCCTAAAACAGCTACAAGTAAAGCTAAAACAATTATAATTTTTTTCATTTATTTTTCTCCTTTCTCGCGTATTTTTATATCATGAAAATGTGTTCATTTTATTATTAAAGGTTTTAGTTCCTCCTGAACTTGAGTGTTCGATTGATTGCAATTATTTATTTCTTTTTCTTTTGCTTTTGTTTTTTTCTTAATGAATCGCTTTGCCTTTAAAAATTACAATAAAGGTACGTAACAGTATGCCGATTTCACCAATTAAGCATGTCTTACGAATATAAAGCAAATCTAATTTAACTTTCTTTTTAACATCTCTTAATGTCTTATCATAACGATGTCTGATCTGAGAAAGACCAGTAATCCCAGGTCTTACCTGCAGTCTTTTAAGATATTCCGGCACTGTTTTCTCTAATTCACGAACAATCTCCGGTCGTTCCGGTCTTGGACCAACAACACTCATATCCCCAATCAGTACATTATAGAACTGAGGAATTTCATCAATATGTGATTTTCGCAGGAAACTACCAATCAACGGAATTACTCTTGAATCCTTTTCATCATTAGCCCAAACAGCCCCAGTATCTTTTTCCGCGTCAGGCCTCATAGATCTTAATTTATAAATCCTGAATACTTTACTATCTTTACCAACTCTGTCCTGAGAATAGATAATTTTACCAGCTGGTGACAATAGCTTTATCAAAACACTACAGACAATTACAATCGGAGCAGTTATTGTTATCGCGATTAAAGACACAATAATATCAAAAGCCCGTTTAATTTTAAGAAATTTTGACTGAGCATAATGCACTATCGCGCTACCTATACTTAGAATAATAGCCATAAAACCATAAGGCTCTAAAGCCGCCATATCATTTACAGACATAGCCATCACTTTCGGGATAATTATCAGTGACATTACGATCACTGCTAATCCGAGAATATGTAAGTGAATCTGGGCAATTTTATTAAAAATCTTCAATTTATACTCCTTTTCTTCTTTGTCTTTTCTCTAGCACAAACTATGCCATGATATTATTTTATAAATAATTTTCTCATTAATTCTATAACATGTTATTTTTAAATTAATTAAATCTCTTTTTAAACCAGTACTTAAAGATCACTTTTAGCTATAATAAAAAATGCTGCTGGTATCACTTTTTTTGTTGAATTAATTCAACACTGTCGTCAAAAAAAACAACAACCACACCGTTTACACTAACATTAAATACTAAGCTTCAACAAGTGTATCACAAGTTTTATAAATTACAATAAGCTTTTGTGAATATTGTGTGTCATTACTTTATTCGATAAAATAAATAAAGCAATATCTGGATTATTCTTCAAAACATATGGAATTGATTTTAATAAGCTTTAATATCTGGATTTTGTTTAAAAGCAGCAGAACACAAAAAACTACTGAAGCAGTGGTTTTAAATGCGGAATTATTTGCTGAATAAAACTTTCAAGTCTGACTAAAGCCTGATTTTGATCATTGTTCTCAATATCAATCGATATTCTAATCTGTCCGCCGCTCAGGGGTTTTCTTTTCAAAAAAGCACTGATCAGTTTAAGTCTTTGCTTAAAATAACTATCCTGAAATTCATTGCCAGCTAAAAACCAATATAAATAAAGCTTATTATCTCCGGTTTTTCCCACAATCAGTTTATTCGCTATTAAATCAAATTCTTTTCCATCCATATTTATTGGTATGGAAACTTTAGCTTTGTTTAGAACTGAATATCCATCTCCCTGCAGACAATTTTCCGGAGGATCTGATGTTTTATGCGTTGCTTTAGAAAATATTAAATAAAACAAGATTAAGGGCTGTGCTTTTTTTTCATATGCCCGCATCACAATATTTTCAGTTTCAAGCATGGCATATATTTCATCTTTTAATTCAATATCAGTACCCGAATATTCTCCGATTTGCTGCGGAACATTAGAGATTCTCGCGTCAGAACTGCTGTCTATTTCCGGCAATTTAAACAGCATTGTACCGATTACCCCAAAAAACAGTAGGCTGATTATAATTAAAAACTTTTTATCCATACGCTTAATACCCAATTACTAATTATGAGTTACAAATTATGAATTTCCTTTGCAACTTTTTATATTACCCCATTTTTATTTTCTATTCGCCAACCGTTTACCCTGAGCGAAGTCGAAGGACTTTTCGTTTTTTAATTCATAATTCATAACTGCTTTTCATTCTTTTCACTCGTTAAGAGGCTATTCACAACCAACAAACCTACAGCGGCGATCGCGAATAATAGATATCCGGAAAAATCATGAATCCAGCCTTGGGCTGCTTTCATACCGTAAACCTCGCTTACCCAGCCAAGCAAAGTAATTCTGCATATATTCGCGCCAATCGCTATAGGAAAAGCTGAAAAAAAGATAATCCATTTCTTAATAAGATTATCATTGCTTAAATAAGCAAAAGCAGCGCCAAAAGCCATTAAAGAGATCAATGATCTTAAACCGCTGCAAGGAGCGCCGACTTCCAGATAAGAGTGCGCCATTTTAATCACATTACCGTCTCTTATTGCCATAAACCCGATTTTATTCAGCATCACAGTCGACATCTGCGCGGCAAATAGTTTCATTCGCAGCACAATATTCGAGATCAGGACTAAGGGCAAAGGAATCATAAATATTAAATACACAATCGGAAACATTACTTTTTTAAGCATATCTTTGCCAAGAAAATATAAAACCAGACCAGCGATCAGCATTAGCAGTGAAATACCACTAAGAAAATAAAGTTTTATCATCACTCCCGCAAAATGGAGCAACAGCCCAATAATAATCAAAACTATCCCAAAATTACTGGTAGTGATTTTCTGCATAGCCAGATCTTCTTTTTTTTGCCAAAGAAAAAACAAGGATGCCACCGGAATCAGTATGCCATGACTATAATATGTCTCAGTAACATTCCATCTGCCCCATATCCAGACAAAAGTCGGCAAATAAATCAAACTAAGAAATATCGCAATAATTCCCGTTTTTATATGATTTTTCATATTATTAACCTTTCATGCTACAAGCTATGAGCTATGAGCCATTAGCTAAGTGCTTTTTACTTTTATACCATTTATTCTTAAAATAAACAAGAGCCAGTTTTTCTTACTGACTCTTATTTAAATCAATATTTATCTGTAAACAGCAAAAAGCAAGAACAGACATCCCTATCTGATTCTTGCTTTTGCTCACTCTGACCTGGCTAGGTCTAAAGTTAATAGCTAATAGTTATAAATTCTGAGTTACAAGTTACAAATTATGAATTAAAAACATTTTGAACTCAGAAACACACAGCTCGAAAACTTTTCCCCTTTGTTTTTTTTGCTTTTTTTGTTTTTCAACTCGCTAACTGGCTAACAGGTCAACCGGCTAACTCTTATCTGCACACCGCCTGCCCAAATTTAATCAGCGGAACCAGACAAGCGCGGATAATGCTCTTCAATGTCTCATTCTGTCTGATGAAATCCGCGATTGGCGGACTGTTTCTGTAGTAGAATTTTACAAACTTAGTTCCCCAGTAATTTGTCAGCAAGTATTCATCTCTAAATCTGCACAGTATTTTTACTTCAGAAGCCATGGTTGTGCTAAATGCTGCTGTGGCGATAAAACATCCGCCGCCCCCTCCGCCGCCGCTGCTGCTGGTTGCGGCTACTGTTACCGGCACACTGCTGCTGTCATTACTATCATCAGTAATTGTTGAACTGCCTACTGTATACATTGAAAAGTGTGCTGTGCCCGCTGTTACTATATTGCTTGATGTGTTTACCACTGATCCGGGAACCAGTTCCCACAATCCTGTATCCAAATTGTAATAGTAAATCCGCAGAATTGATTCATTGCTCACTCCAACAGCTGCTAATTCCGCGTCTGTATAAGGAATCGCGATTGTCGCGTTAGTGGTAAAGGTTGTTCCCCCAGGACCAAAATCAACCACATTGCTGATCTTCCGCATATCAGCAGTATTAGCCGGAGCAGCAACAACTTCCGCGATCGCGATTTCAATCGGAGCATCAATAGAATCAGCAACTATGGATACTGAAGCGCCGGTAATATTGCCTTCAGTTACAGTAACTGTTCCGCCGACATCATCGGCGATTCTCTGGGTTTTAATCTGATCAGTAGCAATTCCGGTATTGCGGCAGAACATAATCGCGTCAGAACCGCTGCTATTATCTGTCCAGCTGATAAAGAAATGATATCCCGCGGTATCAGTACTTAAAAATGGTTTAACCTGACTGCCCTCTGTTAAAAAATTAGCATAATCCGAAAACACATAAGCACCATGTACCGCGCCAGCCATATTAATCACACTGCTTGCTCCGTCCAGCTGGCTCCAGACAACAAAAGCATCATTATCAGAATTGATCCGCAATGAATATTCATTTAATTCACTGTCCGTTAAGATGCTGGTATTTACCTGGGTCATTGTGCTGATTAAGTATTTGCTTTGCGCTATGCTGTATGCGTAATGTGATAATTGAAGTTTTGCCTGTGCAGCGTCCAGCTGTTTCCATAATACAAATACTTTACTGCCATCATCAGATACTGCTAAGGCAGGTGCTTTGCTGTTAGATGTCGCGTTACTAACAACTACATCAGTGCCAAAGCTTTCATTAGCATCAATTGTGGTTTTTGCTGCTTTATCAAAATATATGCTGTATGTTCCATTATCATTAATTCCTCTCCATGCCATATAGATATTCGCGCTTGAGTCTAAAGCGATTTTTACATCCGCACATTCCTGAGGAAAACGATCATCATCCGAGCGGATCGGCGTATTTACAAATTCATACCAAGCATCACTGTATAAGGCTGTTGTTCTAGTAAAATATGCCTGATCAGCGCTATTATTATCATCAATAAAAGCAACATATACCGTAGCTGGTTCTAGTGTATTAACATTACCATCAGATGTTAACGCGGAACCAACTGCGATGCTTGGTTTAGTCTGATTGCTTAGCCCTGAATCATTATAAACTAAATAGCTGTCACTAAAATCACTGTCACTACTGTTTAATTTAGCAAGATAAATATCCCAATCCAAACCAGCATTCTGCTGCCAAGCAACATATACATTACCCTGGGCATCCAGATCAATTGCTGGATAGCGATGGTCGATACCCGATTCAATTGGATTAACCTGAACTAAACTGCTGAAGTTTTTACCAAAATCCAAAGAACTGGCCATATAAATATTGTATTGTCCGCTGGCTGCTCTCTGCTCCCAGGCAACATATACATTTTTACCATCAGCTGATGTGGCGATCATGGAATTATCTTGAGTTAGATTTGCTAAAACACTGTCCAAAGCGCTAGCTGAAAGATTACTCGCGCTCATATTGGCAAATGAATTAAATGCACCATAAGTTAATCCTTGGCTGATAAATTCATAAGCATAGCTGCTTAACGCATTGCCGTCCAAATCATCAGCTCTAACAATAACATTAATTGTATCTTCATAATTAAAATATTCAATCGGATCATAGGCTACAACAAATTCACATGAGTTCTTTTCAACTATTTCAACAGCATAAGCAGCTGTCTGTCCATCACTGTTTACATATGTCTGGGCAACGCCATTAAGAATAATATCCACGCCTTCAACGTTTAAATCAATGGTACTGTTATCAACACCGGAAAGATCATCAGTAATGATGATCTTGATATTGGTTGATCTGGGTACGTTTACCGCGTCGGCTTGAGGGGCTAAGCTGGTTACTGTTGGAGCTGTGTTGTCCGTGATAACTGTGAATGAATAATTATCCGCAGTCATATTATTCGCGCAGATACCATTTGAAGCAAGCAGCAAAACGCATAATAATCCGCTGACTTGCAATTTGATCTTGTTTTTGATTATTTGATCTGTATTTTTCATTTTTTTCTCCAAAAAAAGAGCCTATTCTCGAAAGTTTGAGAACAGGCTTGCAAAGTCATGCGCGATTTTCGCGTCTTTGCTTTCGGCAACCCAGCTGCCTTATTAGTTTTTGGTCAATGGTCAATGGTCAATAGTTTTTAAACTATCAGCCATCAGCTATCAACCATCAGCTAATGTAGGCCTGTGGCTTTGCTGTCCCATCCTTCCGAATGGTTTGCTATTATCGATGCTCTATTTCATTTCAATGTGCAATTTCTAATTCCTTTATATAAGAGCACTTGGCATGCCAAGATAAATTTTTATCAAAAAAAATCACATTTTCAACACATTGAAAATAAATAACTTACAACCATAGAAGTTATCCTTAATTTTCTTGCTATCCAGAAAATCGGATTTTATAAGAAAATTTTTTCCAAACCTGAAAACTCTTTCCCTGGCCTATACAGCCTCAGACAAGCAGAAAAACAGCGATTAGCGAATAGTTTTAGAAATTAGTGCAATTAGTAATTAGAAATTTCTTCTCAGTTCTCTGTTTTCACCCATCCGTTTACCCTGAGCGAAGTCGAAGGGCTTTTTCGTCCCTCGTCCTAGCCTCGCCACTTTCCGGCGGGCGATCATCCATCTGTCCTCCATAGCCTTCCTGACCTTCAAAGTCTTGACGAAGTAGGTGGCGAAGGAGGATCGTCCTTCGTCTCTCCTCCTTCGATTTTTCGCTTTTCCATTTGTCATTAGCTATTTTAGTTATATAAAACTTGACGTTAAAACGTTATGATGATATACTTTTAATGGAGGTGATATTATGAAAACTGATAATACTAAAAGAGCAACTATATACTTTAATTCCGCGCTGCATCATGCGTTGCGATTAAAAGCGGCAGAGACTGAGCATACTATTTCAGAATTAGTAAATGAAGCAGTTAGTTTTGCTCTAGCAGAGGATTCTACTGATCTTAGTGAATATAATAAGAGAAAGAAAGAACCTACTATAACCTTTGAAAGTTTTTTAAACAAGCTCAAAAAAGATGGTAAAATATAAAATTCTAATTAAAAAATCCGCGGCTAAAGAATTAGAAAATATTCCCAAGCTAGATCTTAAAAAAATTATTGATCGCATTCACTCCCTGGCTAACAATCCCAGACCGCCAAATTCTCAAAAACTTTCTCAATCTGAATTATACCGGATAAGACAAGGCAATTATAGAATAGTATCCGAAATAAAGGATAAAGATCTTATAATCCATGTAGTT
>JAHITE010000086.1 GCA_018817585.1 Candidatus Omnitrophota bacterium | reverse complement strand
CGGATGATTGCGAGCCAGAAATTATGATTGCGATCTCATTTGCAGATAAAGTGAACCCGAGACCCCAGATAGAATCAAATAAAGTGAGCTGAATAATTCGTTGATTGCGATTCCGGGTAATTATAAGTGCGAGCCGCTACAATTATTGATTAATCGTATTAGACCACCTGCTTCCATGCGGGTGATATAATTTATCGTGTCAAAATCAATTTCAATGCCCTTTTGTTTTAGCAATTCTTTCAGTTTATTTTCTGTCTTCTGATCTATTTCCAATCGACGGTCACCCATTAAACCAATGGCATGAGTGACATTGATTTCTTGACTTCGTAAAAATTCGGCAAGATTTCTGATACTGCTGCCGGAGGTAATTATATCATCGACGATAACAACTTTTTTATTTTTGAGTTTGTCTGTATTCCTTTTGTCTATTGTTGAAAACAATCTTGCATTAAAAATACGTTTGTCTCTCGGTATATTTTTTGATGCTGCATTATGCTCCGCATTAAAAATATTGTCCCCGTTTAACCAAGGTCTTCCGGTTTTTTGAGAAAGATACTTTGCCAACTGCACAGGGATAATGTTTGTCCTGGTAGTGGAGGGCATTGTCAAAAAAACAGAATCAGTGTCCAGGTGTTCCTGTAGCTGTTCAGTTTTTTTGTCGGACCAGATTTGTCGGACAACCTTATCCGCTGCCGTGGGATCCCCGTCCTTTCCTGCTAAAAAATAAGAACTGGTAACAACATCTTTTTTAATGGTGACAATACCAACAGTAGCCAAACCGAGGCCGTTTCTTTGAGCAGTTTCCAACTGGCCGGCATTTTGTTCGTGTCTGTCTATTTCTGCCATAATATTTAAATTATTATTTAATAATAAAAAATATTATTTATATTAAGTTAAGGTTTTCACACCAAGGATCCCCAGGAGTAAACCGAGCAAAAAAGCACTAATTAACCAGGCGGGCCAGCTGGTCGGTTTGCGCTTGGGTGGTATGGGTTGATTAATTAATTGTAACCGGCTTTGCAGGTTGTCTGTAAACTGATTTAAAATCCGTTCTATTTCTTGCCGATTTTTAATCTGGTTATCATTAAGCAGTTTGTGCAGTTTAACCTCGGTAACATCTTCTTTGATGGCCACGTTTGTTATGCTTTCGGCAAGGTGCTGATCCAGTTCGTTAACGTATTCAGCGAGGATAATTTTATTGAGCAGGACTGCTACCAAAAGCGGATCTTCTTTGTTGAGTATAATCCCGTAGTTTGTAGCCAGCTCCGCTATAATTTTATCTTTGTCTAGCATCATAGAACCAACGAAATGTTATTAAACATTGTTTCTTTAAATATTTTTATCCTTTGTCTCGGGATAATCATATATTTGCCCGAGGCGATATATTCATCGAAGGTTACTCGGTCCTCAAGCATCTCTTGAATATCCACACCAAAGGTTTGTTTGGTCATTTCAGGAATTCGTATTATTCCATAGATGTTAGACTTGTTATCTTTAAATATCTTGGAATCTTCAAAAGATTTCCCATTGTTTTCAATTTTGCCAAAATATTCATTCAGCCATACAATTATATTCACAGCGCTGCCAAATTCTTGAATGACAAAATCTAAACCTCTAGTTGTATCGTTCAGGGATTGACCCCCTGCAAGGACAACATGGATGAATATCGTTAAGTTGTTTTCACTCAGGAATTGAAGCAGATTGCTTTCCTGTAAATACGCAGTTAAAGGGATAAACGACGATGCGCCATTATCTACGACACAATCACTTTCTTCCCTTGCCAATATCATATTAATTAGGCCGTCAAAAAGCCTCATTTCTACCTGTTTATTTTCAATAATATTCCAAGAGGTAACGGCTAATTTTTTAAACCCGGCAAAAGACCTGTTTACCGGGTCTGTATCAACACACAACGGCTGAATATCTTTATTTAACAAGTATTGAGCGAGCAAAACTGATACCAATGTTTTCCCCACCCCGCCTTTGCCTTGAAGAGTTAAATGTAGATTCATTAAAATCACCAAAGTTTATCTGGATCATGATTATCCGGATTAAAAGTTCGCGGTTTTTTTTCTTCATCCTTTTTTAAGACTTCCCTTGCTCCTTTTGGTAGCCTTTCAGCACCTTTGTGCTGATTTTCCTTTTTTTTGATGTACTTGTTTACTAAGCGCGTAAAAGCCGCATAGGTTACAGGCATTTTGCCATCTTCAACCATCACTTCGTATATTTCCAGCATGTTGAAGCCTTTCTCAAGGGCACTTGCTATTTCCTCTTGATGGCCGAGTACGGCAATAACCCCTTTATTTGCTCGTTGTTTTATCTCTCTTTTTTCCTGAAGCTTTTCAATCATGCTTTTT
>JAHITE010000085.1 GCA_018817585.1 Candidatus Omnitrophota bacterium | reverse complement strand
TGTCTGTATCTAAAATCAAGCCTGGCACGAATGGGCCTTGACCACGCGCTTGCTGGCTGGGTTGATCCTGGATTTTGCGGCGAATTGACGATGGAATTGCACGCGCACCGCGGCGTATCTTGGGATCAACCGGACAACTTTATACAATAAAATGAAATTATACGGAATCAAGCGAGGACAAGCCAGCGGACTAAAAAACTAATGCCTGAAAAAATCACAAGTTAAAAGCGGTTAACTTATAACTTATAACTTATAACTCGTAACTTGTAACTGTACTAGATACGCTATACTCAATACGTAATACATAAACATAAAAAAGTTTAATGCAGGACAAGACTAGTAGATTATTATGAACCAAAGCGAATTTTTTGAACTTATCGATTCGAATAAATGGAAAACAATTCAGGAGTATTTTGCTCAGGTAATCGGGGCAAGTGTCCGGGTGATTGATATTAGCGGTATGCCCTTAACCGTGCTCAGTCAGCCGAGCAATTATTGCTTTGAAACCATATTTTCCTCTTCAAAAGCTTTTTCCGTGTGCAATGGCTGTTTGATCTTATCCCCCCAGCCTTGTTCTTGTGATGAACTGCTGACGGAAAAAGAGCATTTTATTGATCATCCTGAGAACATTCATTATGACGAATGTCCTTATTATGTGAACCGGTTGATTATTCCGATTAAATCCAGCAGCAATGTGACTAAAGCTTATATTCTGATTGGTCCAATTATCCTCGGTAAAAGAAGAACTTATCCCGAGTATTTTAATTTAAGTCAAAACCTGGGTTTGGAAATCAATGTTTTGATCGAAGCGGTTGAGCATGTGAAAGTATATTCTTTTGCAACTATAAAGCCGATTGTCCAGCTGTTTCAGGAAATCGCTAATTTTATGCTGCAAAGCGGCATGGGTACGGTTAAGCAGACCGCAAATCTCAGCCGTTTGAATTTTGATACCCAGAAAACTTCGGAAACCCCGTTTTATATTACTAAAATGCTTCAGGCCTTATTTGAAACCGCGGGCCAGGGGATTGACGCGGAGCGCGGGTCATTAATGTTATTTGATAATGAATTTGAAAATCTTAAGATCAAGCTTTCCAAAGGCATTCCCGAACAGATTGTCAAAGAAACCATTGTGAAAAAAGGCGAAGGCCTGGCTGGTTGGGCAGCAGAGCGGGGAAAAGTTATTTTTATTGATCAGAATTTTAAACAGCAGAGATTACTCCGCCGTTTGAATCAGCCGCAGTTAAGCGCTGCTTTAACTGTTCCCTTAAAAAGCGGCAATAGGGTGTTTGGCGTATTAAACCTCAGCACGCAAGCCAAGAAACATAAATTTAATCAGGAAAATATTAATTCAATTATCCAGCTGACTAAAATGGTGGACAGCGCTTTGATTAATATTGATTTGGATACCTTGGCCATTTAATATTATCCTTATTACACTCTTACAGCAAAATAAAGTCAGCAGAGTTTTTGATACTTTGTGCCGAGAGAGAGATCCTCGGTTGACTAATTAATATGAGTAGAGTATAATAATTTAATAATCCAGGGTTGTTGGTTTATACAAATTGCCCAATGGAGTGGGAGTTTGCATATAAATAGGATACATCTAATGCGATTTTCTACACAGAAAATTGTTTTTTTATTTAATAAAAAGTTAGGGAATATGTATAGTATGTAAATGTATTGTTCAAAAATATCGACACTTAGATAAGAATAAGTTTATTGAATTTCTTCTTAGGTAAGTGTTTATGTGTTTATTTCAAGGGGTTATGTATATGGATATATTATATTATATTATATTATATTCATATACATGGCATGATAAATGCTATGATTTATCATAAGTCTTAGTTTATAATATAATATTTTGGTTAAATTGTCTATTTTAGCATTAGATCTCTTGTGGGATTTAAAAAGTGTTTTTTTGTCTAGAAAAGTGTTATGAATGAAATCAAGTAAAATACTCTTAATATTAATAATATCATGCATAGGCTATTGGCTGTTTGATCCAGGCTTTGTATTGGCATTGGATAAAGAATCGCTAGATGTAAACGTAATCGGCATACTTGGTGAAACGTATGATGATAATGTTACCTATGCCCAGAGAAATCTAATAGACGATTTCATAACTGATATTGGATTTGGGCTTAATCTTGAGTATCTGGAAAAACGGCGAGCTTTTGGAATATCCGGCGATATTGTCCGGCATAGTTTCGCGGAGCGTAGTGATTTTGATAATACTTCAGCGGATATAAGGGCAACTTTTGTTAATGAACTTTCAAAATTCACTCGCTTAAAGGTAAAGAATGATTTTTATTATGGGGAGGAACCGCGCAGCTTTGAAGAGGGTTTCGGCAGAGATGGAGGCAGATACAGCTTTTATAAAAATAAGTTTGCTCTGAGCTACGAAAAAGATGTTTCAAAACAATTAAGCCTCACTGGCCGTTATTCCAATGAATTGTACGATGTAACAAGGCAGGATTTGCGGGATTCCGCGCTTAATGGCTTAGGTATAGAATCTAAATATGTTGTCAATTCACACATTTTTGTAAATTCATTTTACAGCTTTGCATTGAGAGAGTACTATCCGGGCAATAGTGTCCAGCAGCATACTTTTGGCTGTGGAGGCCGTTATTTTTTTACAACACAACTAAGTGTGGAAGCCAAAGCGGGCTTTGATATTATTGATAATAATGAGACAATGTATAATACTATTGAGCCTTTTATAGATTTGGCTTTAATTAATGAATTTGATGAGATTACAAACATGCGTCTTGGATTTAATCAGCGCAGTTATACAAGTGAGTCCACCCAGGATATATTCGATAAATGGCAAATCACATGCGCCCTCACTCGTCAGCTCCTTGCCCGGCTCAAGGGGGATATTGCCGCGTTTTATGGTGACGGCACATATGTCGAGAGTAAGATTGATGAGGAGCTTACCGGTGTAAAATTGGGCTTTATTTACGATATTAATCCAAAAATAAAGGGCAATGTTTATTATTCATATTCTGATGTGCGCTCTGGCGATATAACCCGAGAGTATAATCGGAACGCGATATCCATAGGAATTATCGCGATATTTTAGTTCAAAGGAAAATATGTTAAAACAAAAAACCAAAATTTTAAGAAGGCTAATGATTGTTTCCGATCTTGGGATTGTAACAATAGCCTTCTTTATAAGTCATTTTATCAGTAATTCCATAACATCTATAGAATATTTAAATTTTTATATATGGATTTTGCCAGTATTGCTTTTTGTCTGGAGTTTTTTGCTTTATTATTTCGGCATGTATCGTTCTTTTCGCGTAAAACGAATACCTGATGTATTGCTGATTATCTTTAAGACTTGTATTGTCAGTTTTATACTGTTTGGCAGTTTTATGTATATTTTTAAAATCACATCAGTCAGCCGGATTTTTATTGGACTTATTTTTATTATAAGCGCGGTTATTATGTCTATTGAAAAATCGATTTTGATTTGCTTTATGCAAAATATCCGGAGAAGCGGATTCAATTATCGCAATATCCTGATCGTAGGTACAGGTAAACGGGCTCAACGATTTATCGATTTTATTAGAAAGCATGAGCAATGGGGAATGCGGGTGCTGGGGCTGATTGATAATGATCTCACAAAGAAAGGCCAAATAGTTCATGGCCACAAAGTGCTTGGCTGCTTCCAGGACGTACCGGCTATTATCCATGATCATACTATTGATGAGGTTTTTTTTGTCGTGCCCCGTTCCTGGCTGTCAAAAATAGAGCCGTTGATGAACATTCTTGAAATAGAAGGCGTTCCGATTAGAATTGCCGCTGATTTCTTTGATTTAAAGCTAGCTAGAATGAAGCAGGAGGAACTTTCAGGAATGCCGCTTTTGATATTTGAGAGCGCGCCGGATAAATTCGGGCAGCTCTTGGTAAAGCGGGCAGTTGATATTGTTCTATCCGGATTGGGATTAATTATATTGTTACCGCTAATTGCCTTGACTGCTTTGGCTATAAAAATTACCTCAGGCAGTCCTGTATTCTATAAACAGAAGCGCTGCGGCTTGAACGGGAGAGGATTTATATTGTATAAGTTTAGAACAATGAATGTTGGGGCGGAAAATCAACTTGAATCGCTCAGGCAATTAAATGAGATGAGCGGCCCGACATTTAAATTATCTAATGACCCGCGCATTACAAAAGTCGGTAAGTTTTTGCGAAAATTCAGTATTGATGAACTTCCGCAGCTTTGGAACGTCTTTAAAGGAGATATGAGTTTAGTTGGTCCACGGCCTCCGATACCTTCAGAGGTCTCGAATTACGATAGCTGGCATAGAAGGCGCTTGAGCATGCGGCCGGGTATTACTTGTTTGTGGCAGGTGAGCGGCAGAAATAAGATCACAGATTTTGATGATTGGATGAAACTGGATTTGAAATATATTGATACTTGGTCGCTCTTGCTTGACACGCAGATATTACTAAAAACATTTCCGGTAGTTATCGCGGGGGATGGCGCGAAATAATAGACACGAATTAACACGAATCGATTGAGACACGAATTTGCACGAATGTGTTAAGATACGAATACACACGAATGATTTGAGACACGAATAAACACGAATCGATTGAGACACGAATTAAAATACGAATAATCGTCTATAGAGAAAAGGAGGAATTTAGTGAAACGTTTTATCGTCGTAATGAGTATTATCTGCCTGGGAGCAAATCTATCATTTGCAGCACCTGAAGTCAATACCGCTGCCTATACAGTCGGGATAGATGATGTGCTTGAAATCAGTGTCTTACAGCCTGATCAGCTTTTACGGGTTGTTAACGTTGCCCCGGACGGAATGATTTCCTTTCCTTATATCGGCAGCGTTAAGGTCAAGGGTTTAACAATCCCGCAAATTCAGAAAGAAATACAAGACGCTCTGGCGGACGGGTATATGCAGTATCCGGTGGTCGTAGTTTCTTTACAGGAATCCCGCAGTAGAAAGTTTTTTGTCTATGGAGAGGTCATCAAGCCAGGGCCATATCCGATTGCTGAAAATACAACTGTTCTGCGAGCGATTTCCATGGCCGGAGGATTTACTAAATTCGGCTCATCTTCCAGAGTTAAAGTTTTAAGGCAGCGGGAAAACGCGCCCAGTTACGAAACAATTACAATTGATATTAATCGGGTGATGAACGGCGAATCAGAAAAAGATTTACTACTTACAGCCGGGGATATGGTAGTTGTTTCTGAAGGAGTCTTTTGAGACACGAATTTACACGAATTGATTAAGACACGAATTTACACGAATAAATTATTGACACGAATCTAAATAAATGAACATGGAAAAATAATTATGGATGATAAGTTAATTTGTCCAAATCAAACAGAAAAGGAACCAATTCTTTATAAAGAATTGGCTTATGAAACAGTAGGATGTTTTTACAATGTCTACAACGCGCTTGGCCCAGGGCACAAGGAATTGATTTATCAAAAGGCATTAGGTATAGAATTTGATAATAAGAAAATAACGTATTGTTCACAAAAGAAATTGGCCATTGAATATGACGGGAAAAAGATAGGAACATATGAACCAGATTTTGTTATTGATGACAAAATAATCGTTGAGATTAAATCTGTTTTAATTATGCCGCAGGTATTTGAGAAACAATTATTTTATTACCTAAGAGGATCAAAATATCGCTTGGGTTATTTAATTAATTTTGGCTCTGACAAAATAGATATTCGTCGGAGAATCCTGTAGTTACACGAATATACACGAATTTACTAAAACACTAATTAACACGAATCAATAAAAAAAACACGAATATACGAAAACATGAATTTAAACTAGTGATTGGGTATGGATTTATACGAATAGGTTTTCGTTTGTAATTCGTGTGGATTCGCTAAAATTGGTGTATATTCGTGTCTACAAAGGGAGGAAGTAACAAATGGACAATAACCAAACACAAGAGACATCATTGCGCGATTATGTTCGGGTGCTTTTCAGGCACAAAAGCGTGATTATTACAACCATGATAACAGTATGCGCGACTGTTTTCATTGGCCTGATATTAAAAACGCCTGTTTACGAGTCCAGTGTCAAGATGTTGATTACCGCTGAAAAGCAAGTAGAAGCGACTTATTACAAGGAGATGTACGGCGCGCGTGATGTACAGCAGACCCTGACGCAAAGTGAAATCGTCAAATCAGAGCCTGTTTTAGGCCGCGTGGTCCGTTCTTTAAATCTGCACAAGCGGACTTTAGCAGATGAGAAAAAATTCAGCTCATTTTTAAAGGGAAAACTTCTTGATTATCAGACCAGAATTCAGGATGAGAAATTAAAAAACCTTACAGCTGGGCAAAAAGAGGCTATTTTATTCCGCCAGGCTATGTTAGCTTTAAAAGAAAATATCCGAGTTGAGCCAATCCGCGATACGAATATGTTTACAATAAGCATCAGGGATTATAACCCTATAGGAGCAGCGGTTATTGCCAATGTTGTCAGCCGTTCTTATGTTATGTTTGATCTGGAACAGCAGCTGGCTGAGTTAAAGCTTAAATACGGCAAAAAACATCCGACTGTTAATCTTCTTGATGCCAGCATTACAAAGCTAAGAGAAACATTATCCGGCAACCCCATGGACGATGTAGAAGCCATAGGTCCTGCCAGCGTAAAGATTATGGAGCAAGCCTCTGTGGCCTTAGAACCAACTGGTACATCTAAAGTGCTCACCCTTATCGTAGCTTTTATTATGAGCATTTTTCTGGGCGTTATGCTGGCTTTTGTATTTGAATATAGCGATCAGACATTAAGATCCCCTGGGGATATTGAAAAAAACTTGGGCTTTTCGGTTATAGGCTCTATCGCAAAAAAGAGTTTATTTGATAAAACGCTGATTGAATTTGATAAAAATCTGACGGGTTACGGCAAGTCATATCAGATAGTTAGCGATCAGCTGTACATGTTAATAAAAAACAAAGGCCTGAAATCACTGCTTATCGCCTCAACCCTAAAAGAAGAGAACAATGCCGTTGTTATTGCTAATTTGGGCAGTTATATGGCTAAAATGCTCAAATGCAAACTATTGATAATCGACGCGAATCTTAAGTCACCGTCAATAAACCGGTTATTTAATTTAGCCGCGGAACCCGGGCTTACCGGTTTTCTCGATGGCATAGTATCTTTACCTGAAATAACGAACAAGATAGCGGAAAATCTCTCAGTGATCACTTCAGGTAAGACAGCGAATAATTCTATGATCATGATGGAATCACCGCGGATGAAACAAATATTAGAAGAGGCAAGAAAGCAATATGACATTATTCTTGTCAATGCTGCGCATATGAATGGCCAGAAAGATACAGCTATTCTTTCAGCACTTGTTGACGGAATTGTGCTAGTAGTTGATGAGGGCAAAGCAAGGCATCAGGTCGTCAAGAATGCCGCAATGAATATGAATGGCAAACTGGAGAACACTATCGGGGTAATTCTAAACGAACGCAAATTGCCAATACCGAGGTTTGTGTATGATAATGTTTAATTAAGCTATAAGCCTAAAGCTTACAGCTTATAGCTTAATGAGGGATAATTAATGTCGACAGTAAATTATGCTAAACAGATAAAAGATATGCTTTGCGGATATAAGAATATAGACTATGTTTTCTTATTTGGATCTATCCTGGGAAAGCCTCTTGTGAATAGCGATGTGGATATTCTCATAGGAGGGCATTTGGATCATTCTGAAAGGACAAATCTGGCTATGGAATTGGAGCTGGTTTTGAAAAGAAAGGTAGATGTGGTTTTGCAAAACGAGGCCTCCTGCGAAATTATCCTAAAGGCTTTTTCCAAAGGCAAAGCTGTATTGATTAATGATAAAGAGAGATTAAAAAAAGATTATTTCAGAAATTTTTATCTTTATGATGACACCTCTTCATTACGGCATTTAAGAATGTTAAGGATAAAAAGGAGGCATAGTAATGGTGGATAAAAATGTTATTACAAGCAGGATTGAACAAATAGACAAGCATTTGGAAAGAATTTTTCCTTACAGTAAGATGCCTCGCGAGGATTTCTTAAAAGATATCAGCGCTCAAGACATAGTTGAATACAACCTTTTTCAAACGATAAACCATATAATAGATGTCATACAGCATATAGTAATAGATGAAGATTACGGCCTTCCGCAAACTGCCTATGAAGCCGCTCAATTTTTTCTGGAGAAAGGTGTTTTTGATCCGGCTGATATGGAATTATTAAAAAAAATGATTGGTTTTAGAAATATAGTTGGACATGATTATATAGACTTGGACAAAAATGTAGTTTATTTTATTCTGACAGATGGCCAAAAAGATATTCAGCGAATTTTAGCAAAGATAACAAAGAACTTCCTATAGCGGCTTACTTTACCGCGCTGTTAAGAAGAGTCTTATAGCTTATAGTTTTTAATATTGACCATTATAGCTTATATCTTACAGCTTAATACTTATAACTGTTTTTAATGTAATAGAAGGATGTAATGAATTCTAAGAAACATGACATGATTAATCCGGAGGGAAATGCTCTGTTCGAGCGAGTTGTTTCCATTCTGGACCAAGCGCGGTCGAATGTTGTACGCACAGTGAACAGTCAAATGGTGATTGCCTATTGGTTAATTGGTAGGGAAATTGTTCAAGAGTTTCAATGTGGTGATGAACGGGCGGAGTACGGAAAAAAAGTATTGCGGGAGCTCTCAGCTAAACTTTTACAACGGTATGGTAAAGGATTTTCCGTTACAAATTTACGCTATTTCAGGTTGTTCTACCAGACTTATTCTGAACGGTCACCTGAAATTCGTTACATGGCTTGTGATAAATCAAACATTTTAGATGGAAATCGGGAAAAACATCACAAGGCTTGTGATGTTTTAGACGATTTGTCTCTTGCTAATGAAAAAAATAAACAAATTCAAGGGTTTTCGCCAATCCTGAGCTGGTCACATTATCGGACTTTGAGCAAGGTCGAAAATATAAATGAGCGCCTCTTTTATGAAATTGAAGCAGAAAAAGAGGGCTGGAGTGTGCCGCATTTAGAACGGCAGATGCATACATTTCTTTTTGCGCGGCTTTTAAAAAGCAGAGATAAAGCAGGTGTAATGGAATTGACCAGTGAGGGGCACCACCTGAAAACACCGATAGATACGATTAAAGATCCTTATATTCTTGACTTTCTTGGATTGCCGGATTCTGATCTTTTGCGCGAATCGGAAATCGAAAAAGCAATTATCAAGAATCTCCAATCTTTTCTTCTCGAGCTAGGTAAAGGCTTTGCCTTTGTCGGACATCAGAAACGCCTGCAATTTGGTGACGATTTTTTCTATATTGATCTTGTTTTTTATAACTGTATTTTAAAATGCTATTTGCTAATTGATCTAAAAATCGGCGAACTAACCCATCAGGATATCGGACAGATGGACGGCTATGTGCGAATGTTTGATGATAAATATCTAACTGAGGGCGATAACCCGACTATAGGTTTGATTCTGTGCGCGAAGAAAAATGAAACCATCGCGAAATATTCAATACTCAACAACAATAAACAACTCTTTGCCTCAAAATATAAAATGTATTTACCAACAGAAGAAGAACTCGTTGCGGAAATTGAACGTGAACGGCATATAGTCAAAAAGGAAAAAGGGATGGGAAATAGTTGAAAAGGATAGGGGCATGGTAAACTTTTATACTTTTATGAACGTTGTCCCCCTTAAATTATTTATAGCTTACAGCTTATAGCTTAATACTTATAACTGTTTTTAATGTAATTGGAGGATATTAAAACTATGCTTAAAAAAATAATATGTATTTTATTAATACAAACATTTCTAACCGTAAACCTAGGCTGGGCACAGGGTGCAGGTGCGTTTGATACCAGTCAGTCTCAAATCGATACCTTAGCGCCGGAGGTGATGTTAAACACTGGCTATTTTCAGGATGCTTTTAGTGGGATGATGGGAAAACAGACAGTAGGTGCTGGGGTAGAAAATCCGGAGCGCCGTGCTTTTCTTAACATCGCGAGGCCAAGGCAGCAACCAGGACAGGAAGAATTCTCGGCAATTGACGGCTTATTATCAGTGTTTGAGTGGGTTATCTCGGTTTTTAAAGGAACAATAAAACGCCGCAGTGTATTGGGTGGAATAGTCGGCGGATTAATTTTAACCACAATGAGTTGGGTTTTTAACACGGGGACAAGATTTGGTAATAGAGTATTTGCCGCGGATAGCCTGGGTGTGGTGGAAAATCTGGTGTCTCATACCGGAAATTTCTATGATCTTGAAATAGCGAGTGTTGGAGCATATGCATATACAGATCGAATTTATACAATTGAGAGTTTACCGGAGAAGTTAGAAGGCACGATTTTAGTTAAAACCCCTAATGATGATAAATTCGAGACCGGAGAAAATGTTGCTGAATTTACGGTAACCGATAATTCGATAGTATACGCAGCGTATCAGCCAGGAGCAGCAGAGCTAACACCTGAATTTTTAGCGAATTATAAGAAGACAGATATGACGATGCAGGTAAAGGGGTTGAATGGGGATATTTTGACGTA
>JAHITE010000084.1 GCA_018817585.1 Candidatus Omnitrophota bacterium | reverse complement strand
TTAGATGAAAGTTTCTTTCATCTTTACTGCCGATTAAAACAAAAACTGTGTTTACACTTTGCTCAGTCTCAGGAAAAACAATCCCTTTTTTGCTTCTTGCTAAAAAAATATCAAACAAGTGTTCACCTTCAACAATAATATGAGGAATTGCTAATCCCGGAGCAATAACAGTTGTGCTTTCTTTTTCTCTTTTAATTAAAAGATCATACAAAACTTTTGGTTTTATCTTCAAACTATCTGCTAAGCTATTGGCAATTAATTGAAAAAAATCATCCCTGGACAAAGCATGCTCTAAGTCCATAATCTGGCATTTTTCCACAATCTGATCAAAACGATCTTTGGCAATATCATCCCGCTCCCTGATGATTTCCTTTAACTCTGTTTCCAATGTCCGACTGGTTAACTCCTTTGCCGTAATCCGCTCAATTAAATGCAAAAGCGCGTATTCCCGTGTTGCCCTGATCCTGCCGTAGAACCAATATACAAACAACCCGCAAATAATCATAAACAGCGCAATCATCAAAGGCTGTTTGCCGAGATTAAACAGCATAATACTAAAACCAATTATTCCAGAAATCTGCAGCCAAGGATAAAGCGGGGCTTTAAACTGCGGCTGATAATTCTGCAAACCGCTTTCTCGTAATACAATTATCGAAAAACAGGAAAGCATAAAACTCATAATTAAAACCACAGAAGCAAGCTTGACCAATAAACTAAGCTTTAAGAATAAAGCAATGACCATAAACACCCCAGTTAAAATAATTGCGATATGCGGGGTTTTAAATTTTTTATTAACCAACATCAGAACATCAGGCAAAAGCCCGTCACGGGCCAAAGCCAAAGGATAGCGAGAAGCAGCCATGATTCCGGCATTGGCAGTGGAAACAAAAGCTAAGATAGCCGCAATGCTTAAAAGAATCCGGCCTTTATGTCCCATAAAAGCATTTGCTCCATCACTGATCGGAGTCAAAGAACTGCTCAGAGTTTCCACTCCTAAAACCCCAGTAGTCACCATAACCACTAAAACATAAAAAACCCCGGTAACAAACAAAGATAATATCATCCCTAAAGGAACAGTCCGGGCCGGGTTCTTAACCTCTTCAGCAATGCTGGCAACTTTTAATAATCCGCCATAAGAAACAAAAACAAAACCCGCTGTGGAAAAGATAGCTTTAATTCCATAAGGAGCAAATGGTTCGAAATTCTGAATCTGAATTGCCGGCAAGCCTTTAATAATATACAGCAGTAATGCCAGAAAAAGACCGGCCACAAGCCCGATCTGCAGCTTACTCGCCTCTTTGGCTCCCAGAATATTAATAATCACAAAAAACAAGCAAAGTAAAAAGGCAATTAGATGAATATCCACATTTACAATCATTGCTGTAAAAGCTGACATACCGATCAAAGCAAAAGCGCTTTTCAAAGAAATCGCAAACCAGCTTAATAAACCATCAACTGTGCCTACAGCCGGCCCAAGACTTCTGGCAATATAAAAATATGTGCCTCCGGCTTTGGGCATTGCTGATACCATCTCAGCCTGTGAAAGCATACCGGTTATGGCCAATAGACCAGCCAGCATATAAGAAACAAAAACACCAGGCCCTGCCTGGGCACAGGCAAGTCCTGGCAAAACAAACAAACCGGAACTGATCATCGCTCCGGACGCGATGCAGAAAACATCTAAAAGATTTAATTCTTTTTTAAGCTTCATATTTAACCTTACCTATACGTATTATTAGATATATATTATATACCTAAACCAAAACGAAGTAAAATGCTTCTAAAATACTTTTTTATTCGGCTAAAAGCATATCTAGCGGACTTTTAGGAGCATTAAACATATTACGCATAACATGCGTATATATCATTGTTGTCTCAACATGCTTATACCCCAGTAATTCCTGGATTTCTCTAATATATTAATATGTGTGTGGCAAAACTATGCCTAAGCGTATGAACTGTCGCATGTTTAACAATCCCAGATTTCTTAACTGCATTTTTAAAAGAGTTTTGAATGGTTTTTTCACTAATATGATGTCTTCTCATTATTCGGCTACGAGGATCAACAGAAATTTTAGCAGCGAAAAATACATATTGCCAACACCATTGTTTATCTACATTAGGATATTTTCGAGAAATTGCATTAGGCAAATAAACGTCTCCCTGTTCGTTTTTAATATCTTCTTCATGAATGGCTTTTACTTTTTCTAAATGCAGCCGCAAGACTATGTGATACTAAAAATTCCTGAAAATCAGGTAAAACATTATTTTTCATCTTCCCTTGCTCCTTTTGCCAAACCTCCCATATTATATATACTATGTATTTGCTGATATTATATATTAAATGCATAAATAATTAAATATTATTTTTGACAGATGGGTAATATTATGCGAAAATATAGATAATTAAACCATGAAAACATCGTAAACACATAGTATGTATATTAATTGTTGAACTAAAATAATAAATAAAAATAAATAAAAAATAGAATATAAAGCAATAAAAGCAATTTTCTGCAAATCTTAACTCACACTGTTTCAAGGATTAAGAAACGTGCTTATCCCAAATAAAGCAACAAAGAAACCTCAATACGAAATAGCTGAAATATTTTTAAAATATGGAGATGAGTATAAACGCCGAAATCCTGTATCCGCTCATCATCGAAAAGTAATGCACGCAATCAGCGTATGCCGGACATCTTATCTCGGCGGGCACAAGGAAAAATGCGATAAGTGCGGATATGAACAGCCAGTATATAATTCGTGCAGAAATCGTCACTGCCCTAAATGCCAGGGAATAACTGCCCGCAAATGGCTGGCGGAGCGCATGAAAGAAGTATTGAATATACCGTATTTTCATGAAGTATTTACTATTCCGCATGAATTCAACATCCTGGTTCCATACAATGAACAGATTATTTACAATATTCTTTTTAAATCGGCATCCGAGACGTTATTATCATTTGGGCGGAAAAAATTCGGCGCTCAGATCGGGATAACCGCTATTCTCCATACATGGGGACAGAACCTATCACGGCACATTCATCTCCACTGCATAGTAACCGGAGGGGCATTGTCGGCGAATAAAAAATACTGGATTAGTTGTAATAAAGAATTTTTATTTGATGTATATGAGTTGTCTGAAAAATTCAGAAAATGTTTTTGCCGAAAGCTGCGGAAATCCTTCAATAAATTATCATTCAATCATAAAGCAGCCGAGTTAATCAATTCGTCAATATTTGAAAGATTAGTTAAAGAGCAGGAAGAAAAGGAATGGGTGGTATATTCAAAAAAGCCATTTGCCGGACCAAAGAGCGTGCTTGAATATATGAGCCGCTACACACACCGGATTGCCCTGTCAAATCGCAGAATAAAAAATATCAGCGATAATGGAGAAATAACAATAGATTACAAAGATTACAAAGCCGAAGACGAATCGGGAATAGCGCCGCATAAAGAGCTGCATTTATGCTCCGAAGAATTTATCAGGCGATTTTTACAGCATATACTGCCGGAAAATTTTGTAAAGATACGTTTTTATGGATTCATGGGAGGCAGAGATCGCAAAAAGAATATTGCCGCGTGTAAAGAAATTTTAAAAACGAAAGTTGAAACAGAAGAAAATTTCATAGAGAAAGAAGAAAATATTTGTCCGTGCTGCGGTAAAGGGCAAATGGTAAAACTCGCGATAATTTATCGTGATAACCCTTTGCTTACTTACTTGTCTATCGGCAGACAGGGATCGAGCCCACCTAGAGAATATTGTTACAATTTTGCGTGAAAATTTATAGAGGTTATTGTATACTATGAGAATAGCACGCTTAAATTTAATAAAAATTAATTTTGAAAACGAGTTATTTATCAGGAAAATAAGCCCCATCTGTTATTTAGCCAAATGTCAGCGCGGAAAAACAATTTGCTTAACAGCAAACAGTTAATCTTGATCCTAAAGAAGGTTAGCTTTACACCATAGGCAAAACAAAAAGAATAACAAGTTCAACAAGGCGATAAAGCAAACTCCCCCTTCGGGGCGCTTCGCGCCTAACGGGAGTTCGCTTATCTTAATGTTA
>JAHITE010000083.1 GCA_018817585.1 Candidatus Omnitrophota bacterium | reverse complement strand
TTTGTCTGGCAGAAGCATGCTGGTAAAAAAAGCAAAACCTTTGCCGGTTGAATGCATTGTCCGGGGGTATATTTCCGGATCAGGCTGGAAAGATTATCAGAAAACCGGGGCTATTTGCGGAATAAAGCTGCCTCAAGGCTTGCGCGAATCGGATAAGTTACCTGAGGTTATTTTTACTCCTTCGACCAAAGCCGAAGTTGGTCATGATGAAAATGTTTCTCAGGATTATATCGAACGCCAAATTGGCAAAGAAATCTCTGATAAAATAAAACAGCTGAGCATTGCGGTTTATACCAAGGCGCGTGATTATGCCCAGACAAGAGGGATTATTATTGCTGATACTAAATTTGAATTTGGGATGATTGATGATAAGATTATTCTTATCGACGAAGTTCTTACTCCTGATTCCTCCAGATTTTGGCCAACGGATAAGTATGCTCCAGGCAAATCGCAGCCAAGTTTTGATAAGCAGTTTGTCCGCGACTATTTGGAAACTCTGGATTGGGATAAAACCCCTCCGGGTCCGCAATTGCCTGCGCAGATTGTTAAAAAGACAACGGAAAAATATCAGCAGGCATTGAATATTTTGATTAAAAACTAATTTCTAAGGATGTTTTATAATGAGAAGGCATATTGATCGATGCTGGGAAGTAATGCGCTGTGATGAATCACAGACTTGTCCGGCTTATCCTGATAAAGGAGAAGTCTGCTGGGAAGTAGCCGGAACCATGCGCAATAGTGAGGCGCAGAAAAGACTGGAAAAACAAGCAAGGCTTGCCAGGCAGGAAGGTCGTGATATTACTGAACAGGAAATGATTTTGAATCATACTGCTAAACCCCAAAAACTCTGTAAGTTTATTGAACGTTATGGCACCTGCAAGTGCTGTCCATATTATTTGTACGCGGAAAAAGAACGCAAAAATATGCAGCAGGGTTCTAAAAAATTCGAGGCTTTTTAAATTAAATAAAAGTTTTGATATTGATCGTAATGTCAAAAATCTTCAGAATGGCTGCTAACCTTTTAATTGGTAATCCGACTACATTGTAATAATCACCAATCATTTCTCTTACCAAAATATCTGAATCCTGCTGAATAGCATAAGCACCGGCTTTATCATGATTTAATTCAGATAGTTTTTTTATCTGAATTAAAGATAATTTTCTTGCTTTTATGGTTGTTTTTTCAATATCAAGGATTCTTTGATTTGTTTTAATATCAATTAGCGCGATTGCTGTGTAAACATATTGAGTTCTTCCGCTAAGTTCAGAGAGTATTTGTCTGGCATGGTTTTTATTTTTTGGTTTTCCGAATACTTTATTGTTTACTACGACAATTGTGTCAGCACCAATAACTAAACCAGTTTTAAAATTTTGAGCGGCATTTTCCGCTTTTGCCAAAGCCAAGTGCAGAGTATAGCTGATTGGATTTTCATTGGCTTTGATTGGTTTTTCCCGGACATCGCTGGGAAAAACCAAGATACTAAGCCCTGCTTGTTCCAGCAGCTGTTTGCGGCGCGGTGAACAAGAAGCCAAGATAATTTTTTTCATTAAAACTGATCTTCCTGTGTGAAACTTTGAGGATTGGCTTCTGTTTTGACTTTAGAAAACCAATTATTCAAAAATAGATTTTTCTTTTGCGCCAAAACTTTATTTGTATAATTTTCTTTTTCCTGTTCAAACTGTTCCGGATTAAAATTAATCAGCTGATCAAGTGTGGTGATGCATAAACCACTGGGAGTGTTTAACAGGTTAGACACTTCATTTTTCTTTAAATCAAAAACAGCATTAGTGAAATCCTGAGAATAACCTAGTTCAGCAATGTATCCGGCACGAGTAATAGCTTTAACAGATTTAGTTTTAAGCCCTAGTTTTTCAGCGGCCATAATAAAATTAAGATTTTCATTTTTCATTAATTCAATGATTTGATTTCGGATTTCCATTCCGTGTTCCTTGGCTAATTTTTTGGCCTCGCTTTTTTTATAAGCAAGGATAACATCCTCTGAAATGTTTTCATATAACGGGATGTATGGAGGCAGTTTTTTAATTGGTTTTAAAATGTAAAATCCAGTGGGAGTCTGAATGATTTCACTAACTTCGCCAATGCCTAAGGAAAAAGCTGCCTTGAGAAAAGGAAAGCTTAATCCTACATTGGGAATTTCTTCGAGCATGGAGAATGGTCCGGTTTGTTTGGCCTCTAAGTTGAATTCTGAAGCAACTGCTTGCATTTCTACATCAGCGTAAAGCTTATTCACTATTTGTCTGGCCAGATCAAAAGCGCGAGCATTCATTGCCTTTTCCGTTAAGATCTGTTGGATATTGCTGCTCTCGGTTTTTAAGGTTTTATATTTAGGCTCTTTATTATCTGCAGGTTCGTTGATTCGGAAAGTTTCTTTATTCTCTTCATAATATTTTTTAATTTCTTCATCAGTTATATTAATTTGGGTTTTAAAATTTTCAATAGGAACTTCAATGTACTGCACATCTACTTGTTCGGGTTTTTTGAAGCTTTCTTTGTTTTCTTCATAATAAACTTTCAGCGCTTGCTCGGCATTATCCACGGAAACTGATTCAAGGAAATCCTCTGGATTAATTAAAGCATAAGTGATATCGGCCTGAACAAATTCTTTGGTATAGGCGTCTTTTACTTCTTGCTCGCTGGCTGTTATATCAGCAACTAGTTGAGCCATAAATTTTGAGATTATTAGAGAATTGCGCATTCCGCTTTCAAATTCCGAGGGAGTTTGCTGAAAAATCCGGGCAATAATCATATTATAATTTTCAGGAGTAAGTTCCGCGAAGCGGAAAGTCGGCAGGCTCTGGATATAATCAAGCAGTTCTTTATTGCTGACAGTGATTTTTGCCTGTTTGGCTTTACTTAACAGAATCAAGCGTGTCCAGGTCTGCTCATCAAGATCCATGGCTTGTTCGCTTTGGTCTCCGTATTTTAACCAAGCTTCATTGCGGGCTGCCCGTTTTTCAATCACAAAATCCTTCCAAGGAATTCTTTTATCAAATATTTTTCCGGCAAACCCAGAGCGGCGTTTACTTACCGCGCTGCCAATATTCCAAAGCACAAAAGCCGGAACAATGATTATCGCGATTGCCCAGACAATTGTTTTAGTGTGTTTACGCAAATTATTAAAAAGCATGTTAACCCCCTGTATATTTTTAATGTTACGATAATTTAAAATTAAATATCTTTTCCCAGAAATAAACATTTACAAATGTTAACTTAGTATATAGTAAAACAATTGATTTTGCAAATTTTTTGACAAAAACCTGCTTATATGATAAAGTTCAGAGCATGATGAAAGATACAATCAAAGAGCTGATAAAATACTCACAGCTTATCGCGGCCCAGGATCTGGTCCTGGGTTCTTCCGGTAATATTAGTTTAAAGTCTGGCAAGGACATGCTTATTAAGGCCAGCGGGCTTTGCATGTCAGAAGCCCAGAGCGCTGATTTTTTAAAAGTAGCATTAAAAAATCTTGCTTATAAAAGCAAAAAGCTAAAGCCGAGCTGCGAAGCAAAAATGCATGCGATATGTTATGCTATGCGTCCGGATATTAATTGTGTGATTCATACCCATCCTTTATACGCAACGACTTTGGTTAGCTGCGCGATTAAGCCTCGATTGATTTCACCGGAATTTATTCTTTCCATTGGCTCGGAATTAAAGATCGTGGAATATGTTTGTCCGGGTACTGAAAAATTAGCGGAAAAAGTTGGCCAAGCAGTTAAAAATTCCGATATTGTCTATTTGAAAAATCATGGGCTTTTGGCTGTGGGCAAAACATTAAAAGAGGCTTATACCCGAACCTTGCTGGCTGAACAAATGGCTAAAATGCAGATCATTGCCCAGCTTTTAGGCAAAAACCTGAAAGGACTCAGTGCTGTTCAGTCCAAGAAATTATTAGCGCATTTGCAGGGTAAATAGGCAGGCATTCTAAAGGAAGGCTTAAAATCGCATGCTGGATGAAAAAGTGGCAAAAAGAATAAACCTTGCTTTGAATTTTAAACAATCTGACCGAGTTCCTGTTTGCGAATTTCTTGATAATCCAAGAATTTTTGAATATTTTTGTCATAACCCCCATCCTTTGCTTGCAGACAAAGTAAAGGCATATCATCAACTGGGTATTGATATTTGCTGGCGGTTTGAAAGACGACAAAGTCTTCGCTATAAGGGTATTATGGAGAAACTGCAAAGATTTGCTTTGCGCCAGAAAAAAATAAATGTTTTAAGTCCAGAGGAATTAAATGAGGAGATGGATGATTTTAAGCAGCAGCAAAAATTATTTTATCCATTTACTTGTTTGTCAATGTCAGTTGAAGGCTGTTTGAGTATTGCCTATAAAACTTTTGGCTTTGAAGAGTTTTGTAAGAAAATGTATGTGGAACTGCTTGAAGTTGAGAAACTTATTGATATTTGCGCGGAGAATCTTTATCAAAGAGCAATGCGCTTTGCTGAGCAGGATCTTGGCCCGCTTTTCTTTATCAAAGACCATATTGCTTATGAAAAGGGCCTAATCTTCTCTAAAAACTTTTTACTGCAGCATTGGATTCCAAAAATTAAACACTCAATCGAGCCTTTAAAACAAAAAAATATCAAAGTAATCCTTCATTCACAGGGAAACTTTACGGAATTAATTGATGATTTGCTCGAAGCTGGTTTTGATGGGATTCATCCGATTGATTCAAATTCCGGGATGAATATTGGCTTGATCAAGAAGCAGTATGCTCGAAGCCTGCTTTTATTTGGCAATGTGGATTTAAAATCAAAGCAAGGTTATGAGGTTAATGATATTAATACTCTTACCCAAAAATGCCTAGAACAGGCCTCTTATGATGGCGGCCATTTTATTGGCACTGTTCATGGAATCAGCAAAGATCTGAAACTCCAGCAAATTCTTTGTTTTTTTGCTGCAATCAGAGATTTAGGCGCACTTTAACTACGATTTTTTAGCGATTAAAAAACAAAGACATAAGTTATGTCTTCTACTAATGTTAAACAATTTGCAAAAGAGTTTAATATGTGCTATGCTATATATGGTGGTTGGGGATGCTATTAGCTCCATATATAGAATAGAAGGGGACAGAACAATGCTTTTTTTTAACTCACTTATTAAGCATATTGCAAAACTAAATAAAATATATTTAATAAGTGTCGTGGTCATTACTTTAATTTTCTCATTTACAAATCAAAACTTAATAAAAGCTGATACTTTAGGTAATGTTGTTGCTGCTGTTTCTCTTGAATATGATATTCCTGAGAATTTGATCAGGCGGATTATTCAAGCTGAAAGCTGTTTTAATGAAAAAGCTGTAAGTTATTGTGATGCAAGGGGATTAATGCAAATTACCCGTTCTACATGGGAGTGGATAACCCAGCAATACCTTGAAGTTGACTGGGATTTTGATCAATGCGCTTTTGATCCAGAGAAAAACATTAAAGTTGGAGCTTGTTTTCTTAGATGGATTAGCGATTACCTTGAGCAAAAACAGGAATTACTTAATGCGCCAAAACAAGACCTGGTTTTAGCTTGCTATAATGCTGGTCCGGGAAATGTAAGAAAGTATAATTATTCAGTACCGCCATTCAAAGAAACCCAGGATTATATTGAAAAAATTAATAATATGTCCAAATCCGCTTATTTATTTGCCCGCAGATAATTTCGTTAATTAAGTTTCCATTAAACTTTTATTAATCTTAACGATAAGCAGTTGTATTTGCTTTTGCTTTATGTTAAAATAAAATCTCAATAAAACTTTTAAGCAATAAAGCATTGGGGTTACGGTTTAAACACAGGGATGTTATTTATTGCGCCTAATTTTAAAAAAAAATTGAGTTTTTTATTATATGGTATATAATGTAGTTTCTGGAACATTGTATGTAGTAGCAACGCCAATAGGTAATCTTCAGGATATAACTTATCGGGCAGTTGAGGTTTTATCATTAGTTGATTTAATTGCCTGCGAAGATACAAGACGCACAAAAATCTTATTAGATCATTATCAAATAAAAAAACAATTAATCAGTTACTATGAATATAATAAGATAAAAAGAATTGACCAGCTATTGGCTTATTTAAAGCAAGGCAAATCAGTGGCTTTAGTAAGTGACGCAGGCACTCCTGGTATTTCTGATCCAGGGTATAGTTTGATTAAAAAGGTTATTGAAGAAAATTGTTTATTGGAAGCAATCCCCGGAGTTTCGGCTTTTCTTACTGCCTTGGTTGTTTCTGGTATGCCGATGCATAGATTTTGTTTCGAAGGATTTTTACCTGTAAAATCCGGAGCACGCAAAAAAATTTTAGAGAATATAAAATTAGAAAACAAGACAACGGTGCTTTATGAATCACCGCATCGGCTGTTGAAAACGCTTAATGCGATAAAAGATGTTTTCGGAAATAAAGATATTGTTATTGGCCGAGAGTTGACTAAGAAATTTGAACAAACGCTAAGAATTACGGTTGAACAGGCAATTGCTTATTTCGAAGAAAAAAAGCCCAAAGGTGAATTTGTAATAATTATTTAATCTTAACAGGAGGCGATTGTATGGTTGAGAGTCTCAAGAATGTAATTTTATTAATGGAAGATGATGAAGTATTGCGGCGATATCTGGCAAAACTTTTAAGGGCAGATAATTTTGATGTTCTTGAAGCTGGAAGCGTGGAAGAGGCTATTAGTATTGCCAAAAGGCCGCATTTAAACCTGGTTATTGCTGATTTAAAAATGCCGGATGATACAGCAATTGGTTTAATGAAAAAACTGGCTGAACTGCATATTGATATTCCGGTAATTATAATTACTGGTTTTGGCGAATGGGAAACTTATTTAGAAGCATTGGATTTAGGTGTTTGTGATTATCTTAATAAGCCGATTGAATACACAGAGTTTAAAGATAAAATAAGCATGATCCTGTCAAAAAGTTCGAAAACAAAAAAAACTAAAAATAAGTAATAAACAATAATTAATGAGTAATCTCTAATTGATAATATATTTGCTAGTTTGATGATTTTAGTAAATTAACTTTGACAAATAAAATAAAGATACTTAGAATCCTTTTAAAATGAAAAATCTTGCAATCCTCTGCTCAGGGTTTGGGTCTAATCTTCAAGCCATAATAAATTCAGTTAAAAAAGGTAAGATAAAGGCAAATATTGCTTTAGTGCTTAGTGATAAGGTTGATTCTTATGCCTTAGTCAGAGCGAAAAAAGCCGGCTTGCTGTTTGTCTTTGCTGATCCTAATAGTTTTTTAGACAGAGAAAGCTATGATCAGTATTTAGTAAAAAAACTTAAGAAAATTAAAATAGATTATGTGGTTCTCGCGGGTTTTATGCGGATTGTAAGTCCTTATTTTATTAAGAAATTTAAAAATAAAATTGTGAATATCCACCCGTCATTATTGCCGGCATTTAAGGGAACTCAAGGGATTGTTGATGCTTTGAATTACGGAGTAAAAGTCACGGGAGTAAGCGTGCATTTTGTTAATGAACAGCTTGATGGCGGTCCGATTATCCTGCAGGAATCAATAAAAATTCAAGCAGATGATACTGCTGAGACATTAGCCGCGCGGATTCACAAACTCGAACATAAGTTATATCCGCAAGCCCTTAAATTATTGATTGATAATAAGCTGACTGTAAAAAGCGGAAAGGTTTTGGTCGAAAGGGAGAAATGAGTAATTTAGCAAAAATTCGTTTTGGGACTTCTGGTTGGAGAGCAATAATCGCTGAAGATTTTACATTTGAGAATGTAAGACTGGTTAGTCAGGCAATGGCCGATTATTTAAAAGACCATAAACAGAGTAAGAAAGTTTTAATTGGTTATGATACACGGTTTCTTTCCGGACATTTTGCCCGGGTCTGCGCGGAAGTTTTTGCTTCTAATCAAATTCAAGTATTGCTTGCAGACAGAGATACTCCAACTCCCGCGATTGCGTTTAATATTATTGATCAAAAACTCGGTGGAGGGATCAACTTTACTGCCAGCCATAATCCTCCGGAATACAATGGTATAAAATTTTCTCCGGCATATGGCGGTCCGGCGCAGCGTGAAGTAACCCAGGCAATTGAACAGCGGATTACAGAATTACAGAAAAATAATCGGACAATTAAGTTATGTTCTGCTGATTGTGCTCAGTATATAAAAAGTTTTGATCCTAAGCAGGCTTACCTGAAAAGGCTTAAACAAATAATTGATTTTTCCTGTATTAAAAAAGCAAAATTAAAAATCGCGGTTGATTGTATGTATGGGACAAGCCGCGGCTACATTGATCAATTGCTTAAACCAAATGTTAAAGAACTAGTCATGTTTCATGATTATCTTAATCCGCTTTTTGGCGGACTGCCTCCTGAGCCGGACAAGCCATATATTCAGGATATGATCACGCATGTTAAAAAAAATAGATTTGATTTAGGCCTGGGCTGTGATGGAGACGCGGATCGATTTGGGATTGTGGATAAAGGCGGAGAATTTCTTTATCCTAATGAAATCATTACGTTATTATTTCATTATTTGCTGAAAACCAGACCTAAAGCGGCAAAGGTTGCTCGGACGCTTTCCAGTACGCATATGATTGATGCGATTGCCGCGGCGCATGGTATTGAGGTAATTGAAACTCCAGTTGGTTTTAAGTATATTGGCGAAGCTTTAAACAGGGGCGACTGTATTATTGGCGGTGAAGAATCAGGGGGATTGTCGATTCAGGGCCATGTGCCGGAAAAAGACGGGATTTTGGCCTGTTTATTGGTTGCGGAAATGGTAGCGCGTGAAAAAAAATCCCTGAGTCAAATGATGTCTGAACTTCGCGAAAAATACGGAAATTTTTATTCTGGTAGAAAAAATATGCGTCTTGAAGAAAAACAAAAAGAAGTTTTATTGGATAAATTAAAAAAACTTTCTCAGCAGCAAACATTTGGCGAGTTGCAGGTAAGAAGCCGTAATTTTACAGATGGATATAAATTGCTTTTTGATAATAATTGCTGGGTAATGTTTCGTCCTTCCGGAACCGAACCGGTTATGCGTTGCTATTTTGAAGCAAACAGCAAAAAGAAATTAGATTACATAAAACAGCTGATAGATAAATTTGTAAAGGTTTAATCAATTTATTAGTTGACTTTTAAAAATTTTAGTTGTACACTTAACCTTAAGTTAAAACAACCAAAGGGTTATTTTGTGAAAAAATTTACAACTATATTTTTAATCTTTGCCTTTATAGTTTGCAGTGTTAATGTAGCGCAGGCAGAAGATAAAATAAAGTTAAAATATGATTTTCAGGTTGGCGCAAAGTTAAAATACAGTATGAAAATTGACGGGGACGTAACTATTCAAGTCAATCAAAACGGAATGATTGCCGCGCCGAAGAATACCGCGAAAATGCAGGGTGATTTTAACTATACTCATGAAATTACTAAAAATAACGCGGCTGAGCAAGCAGCAAGAATAAATGTTATTTACGGCCAATCAGAAATGAATACGATTGTTAATGGCCAGAAGATTTCGAATAGTGACGTTCCTTTGCTTAATGGCAAGATAGCAGTTATTGATGTTGGTTATAATGGGCAAGTGATAAAATATAAATTGCCTGATGAATTGCCGGTATCTTTACAGAACGCTGATTTTAAAAATATGTTTACAATTTTCCCAGATCGTTTCTTGCGGATCGGGGAGAGCTGGATGGAAAATTCAGAGACTGTAAATGAAGATAATGAAAATTATTTGGTTATCAATACTGTTAATTTAAGCAGGACTTTGCTGGGCATAGAACAAAAAAAATCAATTGAGTGCGCCAAAGTCAAAGTAGTAGGTAATACCACGACTATTACAAAATCAAAGAAGCCGCAGCTAAAGCTTGACGGAAAAGTTGAAGCAAGAATAGAGGGAATCGTATATTATGATCTGAATAGAGGTTATATTGTATATTCAGCGATTAAGAATACAATAAATAATGTAGTAACTACCGGCCAAATGAGCGAAAACTTTCAAACGGATGCAAAAGAGATAACTACAATTCTGAATACGGATTTAAATACTGTTGTTGAATTACTTTGAACCAAGGAGAAGGCAAGTGAATAGCAAAATTAAAACTATTAAGGCCAGAGAAATTATTGATTCCAGAGGAAATCCTACTGTTGAAGTTGATGTTTATCTAGAAGATGGCATTATGGGCCGTGCAGCAGTACCAAGTGGTGCCTCAACAGGTGAGCACGAAGCAATCGAACTTCGTGATGGCGATAAGGCACGATACCTTGGTAAGGGAGTACTCAAAGCAGTATCAAACGTGAATCAAATCATTGCACCAAAAATTGTTGGTATGGATGCTCAAAATCAGTCTGAAATAGATGCTGCAATGATAAAACTTGATGGTACAAAGAATAAAGGAAACCTTGGTGCAAACGCGATACTCGGTGTTTCTCTTGCGGTTGCTAAAGCAGCAGCAAAAGCAAACAAAAAATCTCTTTTTAAATATCTTGGTGGTGATGCGGCTGTAATATTGCCAGTGCCAATGATGAATATCATTAATGGCGGATCACATTCAGACGCGCCTATTGCATTTCAAGAATTCATGATCCGTCCAGTTGGAGCGCCATCTTTCAGCGAAGGTCTTCGCATGGGATCAGAAATATTTCATAATCTGAAGAAGGTTTTTAAAAATCGCGGTCTTAGCACGGCGGTTGGGGATGAAGGTGGTTTTGCGCCAAAACTTAATGGGACAGAAGATGCCCTCGATAGCATTCTTAAAGCGGTAGAAGCAGCTGGCTATAAACCAGGGGTTGACGTAACTATCGCTCTTGACTCTGCGGCATCTGAATTTTATGTAGATGGCAAATATGATTATAGAAAGTTCGAAGGCGCCGGCGCGGCAGTTCGTTCATCAGCTGAGCAGGCTGATTACCTTGCGGAGCTTGTTAAAAAATACCCAATTGACTCTATTGAAGACGGTATGGATGAAAACGATTGGCAAGGTTGGAAGATCCTTACGAAAAAGCTTGGTGATAAAATTCAGATTGTTGGTGATGATTTATTCGTAACAAATGTTGAATATTTAAAGCGTGGTATTGATGAAAAAGCAGCAAACTCAATCCTGATTAAAGTTAACCAGATTGGAACGCTTACTGAAACATTAAACACGATTAAAATGGCTCATGAAGCAGGCTATACCGCAGTGATTTCTCACCGTTCGGGTGAAACAGAAGACGCGACAATCGCGGATATTGCGGTTGCTGTCAATGCGGGACAGATTAAAACAGGCTCTATGAGCCGTTCAGATCGTATCGCAAAATATAATCAGTTGCTTAGGATCGAAGAAGAATTAGGTTCAGCCGCTTGCTATTATGGCAAGCAGATGGTTAATAAATTTAAATAAAAAGTAAGTTTATGAAATTAACTCTGGCAAAGATACTTGTAGTAATTTTTATTTTAGGGATTTTATTTTTTCCAGCATATTCAAAAACACAAAAATTAACATTGCGAGATAAAGTTCTTTCTCAAAAAGTTGAAGAATTAAAGCTTGAAAATAAAGGATTACTACAGGAAAACGAATTATTGACTAATGATCCGATTTATATTGAAGAAGTGGCTAGGGAAAAATTAAAAGTAGCGCGGGAAAATGAAGTGGTTTTTAGAATTGTTAACCAAGGTGAATAATAGATATGCAGGAAAATGAATTTAAGATCGGCGATACACTAGAAGTAGAAGTTATTAAAATTCACAATTTTGGAGCGGTTGTAAAACTTTCACAAAATGCGCGTGGATTGATTCATATTTCTCAGGTATCAGATAGTTTTGTAAAAAATATAAATGACTTTTTGAAGATCGGTGATAAAGTTAATGCCAGAATAAAAAAAATCAGTGCTGATGGCAAAATTGATCTTACTTTAAAGAAAAATATTAAGCCGGCTGTCCAGACTCCTAAACCAAAAGAAAAAGACAAAGAAACCTCGTTTGGCTTTTTTGGTCTGGGAGAAAAGATGGATGAGTTTCTGAACCGCGCGGAAAAAGAAAAGACTGGCAGTTGATTTATAGTTAAAATATATTGCGGGGTGGAGCAGCCTGGTAGCTCGTTGGGCTCATAACCCAAAGGTCGTCAGTTCAAATCTGACCCCCGCTACCAATTTTGTAAATAGCTATCCCAAATCCAGGCAAAGGCGAAATTAACAATAACTCTCGAAGTAACCTTTTATAAAATCTAAACATAGAACTTTTTTAAAGTATCTTTTTGTTTAGATTTTTTTGCAAAATATTTAAAATGTGATATAACTTAAATATACTTGAATATTTAAGTGTTGATTAGCCGAGACTTATTGAGGAAGATGATGAAATTTGATGAAATAATTGACGTAAAACATTGGCAGAATATCCAGAATGCATTTTCTTCAATTATTGGTATTTCACTGCGAACCATTGATTCTAACGGAGAAATTATTGTTCGACCGTCTAATCTGGCCGCGATTTGCCAGGAAGCTGTATCGGAATCGCCAATTGCCCGCAAAAAATGCTGGCAATGGTATCCGCAATTGGCAAAAAACATTGATCAGGCTAAGACCAATGGATTTTATGAAAATATTTGTCCTCTGGGCCTGGTAAATTTTATTATGCCCATAAGTTTGAACAATACTGAAACAGTTTTTCTGATTGTCGGCCCTTTGGTTTATGAAGATTCGAAAAAAGATACGCATCTTACTCAGCGGATAAATGACGCGGAAGTTGATGAGGCCAAGTTTTTTGAATGTTTTAATAAATTGCCGACAATTTCTCTGAGCAAGCTGAATAATATAGTGGAGTTTTTAAACGCGATTACTGCTTTTGTGGCAAAGCTTAAAGATTTTGATCGAAGAGCTAATAGCAAAGGATTTGTTTTTGATAATGAGCAAGTAGGTTTTCTTTTGAAAACATTTTTAGAATTGTCAATGAAGATATGTGCCGCGGAAAGAGGTTCGGTCATGGTCTTTGAAAAGCAATCCCAGCTATTATCAATTCAGGAAGCGACTGGCTTAAGCCAGGAAATAATCTCTAATACAAAAATCAAGCCGGGACAAGGGCTTGCCGGGATGACAATAGAACGCAAAAAAGCGCTGTTTATCAATGACAAACTGTCGGATAGAAATCTTAAGGCGCATATGCATAAGCCGACATTAAAATCAGCGTTTGTAATCCCGATTTTTCAAAAAGATAAAATTCTCGGAGTAATCAGTGTGGGCACAGCAAAAAGTCCTAATAGATTTTCCGATAAACTGATGGAGCTTTTAAATTTGCTTGTAGGCATGGCTCTGGAAAAAGTTTATTTAGATTAGCTAAGAAAGATTAAAGCTTGATTTTTTTAAAATCCTGACTTAAAATATGAACATAATTTTTGCAGTTGAATGTAATAAGAATATATGTGACGGCGTATCTCAGCCCGGTTAGAGAGAACGGCTCATACCCGTTATGTCGGTGGTTCAACTCCACCCGCCGTCACCAAAATTAACCACCATTTA
>JAHITE010000082.1 GCA_018817585.1 Candidatus Omnitrophota bacterium | reverse complement strand
GACATTCGAATTCTACTTGTTTTATCCCAAGGTCTTTAAGTTCTTTTTCTATAGTTTTTTGAAGAGCGGAAGCTGTTTTTTTACGCTGTTTGGATATTTTATCGGCAATTTTTTCAAGTGCTTCCAGGAGAGAGGTGATTTCTTTGTTCAGGCTGGCTGTGTTGTTTTCTAAATTTGAGATAAGTTCATATTTTTCTTTTGCCTCTTCGTAGAATTTGAGAGCAGCTTCTAAAGTCGGCCCGTATTTGCGTTTTATGGTGTAATAAATATCACAGCGGGAATTAATGTTTTGGGTGGTTTTAGTATCAAAACAAAGGCTGTCGCGGTAAGCGGTTAAATTGTTTAAAAGCTCATCGGCGGTTTCCTGCAGGGTGTTTAATTGTTCCATAAAATTTTTGATACTTTCATCAATGTTAGTGAGATTCTTCATCGGACCAAATACCCCGCGTATGGTTTCATTGATACCGGT
Source organism: Candidatus Omnitrophota bacterium (assembly GCA_018817585.1). Classification (GTDB taxonomy): domain Bacteria; phylum Omnitrophota; class Gorgyraeia; order B26-G9; family B26-G9; genus JAHITE01. The sequence goes on along the minus strand of JAHITE010000082.1, from coordinate 14,742 downwards.
CTCATTATTTTCCAGCATATCTATAACAGTGTTTAGGTTTTCGTATATTCTTTCGCGATTATTAAGTTTTTTTTGTTCCGATAAAAGTTCTTCATATTTTGCTTCCTCGAGGGGAACGCTATCCAGCTCTTTTATTTGATATCCAAGAGTGTCGAGCTCCTTTTCCCGCGAAGCGGCCATTTCTTTTAATTCGCTTTGTTTTTTTAGGAGTTCGCTGTATTTATAATAGTCTTTTAGATAAGATTCTTTTAAAGAATCAATGCTGCTTAGGCGGTCAAGCATTTTTATATGCGATTGGACGGAAAAAAGAAGCTGATGGTCATGCGGGCCGTGAAAATCCACAAGATTATCACCAAGCTTTTTTAGCTGTGTTAAAGTGGCGGTAAAGCCATTTATTTTTATTCTGCTTCTGCCGTCGGGAAGATAACAGCGGTTTATTATCAGCTGGCTTTCTTTGTTAAAATATTCTAAAAAAGCATCATATTCACTCAGGGATTTGTCCTGTATTTCAAAGATAGCTTCTACAGTGCAGGGCAGCAACGGATCGCGCACTAAAGAGGTATTTACTCGTTCTCCTAAAACGAAGCGCAGGGCATCAATTAAAATGGATTTTCCTGCTCCGGTTTCGCCTGTCAGAATATTTAAGTGCCGGTGAAAATTGATAGTAATTTTATCTATCAGTCCAATATTTTGTATGGTGAGTTGTGATATCATAAAAAGCATTATAACAAAGATAACTTTAACGGGCAATATTAAAGAAATGCGCTATTTTTCCTGTGGAATCGATAGGTTAATATTGCCTTACGCGTCCACAGATCATAATCCTCTCTTATATATAGGAATAATTGATTTAATTTTTTTCGCTATTCTTGGGTAATGGGCATTCCGAGGCTGTGATATTCTTAGCGCAAGAGATTTTGATAATAAATACCGCTCCATTAATTGAGATTAAAGACTATATCGCGCGGGTAACTTCAGTCTAGTTATTGTTCGCAAACTAATCTTCCCACAAAAAAGAGAGAACAAATGAGATCTTTCCATATGGCGAGATTAAACTTACCAGAATCGGTTTGGTATTTTGCTCAAAATCAAATTTATTCCCTGTGAGCACTTGAGGGGCGGAAGGGGTAATTGATCGACAGTTAGCAGCGCTTGCGCAGCAAATAATATTCAGCAGTTCATTCAGCGATTCTGAGTTGGGGATAATTAATGGATCAATATTATTTTGGCGGCAGACTTTTATATGCATGATATGGGCAATTTCTTTTTCCAGTAGAAGAATGTAGCGTAAGACGCATTTACCGGTTTTATCAACATGGTCTACTTTAACGGCAAAGGCCGGAAGGGGTAGTATTTGCGCAATGGTTTCATATTTTTCAAACTTAATAATTATCCCGGACATGCGATGCAGCAGCTTGACTGTATTGGCAGTGAATTTTTCGATAAAAGGTTTTTCTTTTTTTAATATTTCAAGATGGGAATAAGGCGGCAAGGTTTTACCGCGCTTGTTTTGTTCCTTGATAAAATTAGCCAGAGCTTCATCTCGGGCTAATTTGGAAATATAACCCAGGGTTACTAAAATTTCCCCCAAACAAACATGCTCTTCAGTTTGAATCTTTACCAGCTTATCAACTTGTTCTTGGTTTAAATACCCCAGCTTTTGCGCGCACTCGCCAAAGAATAAATCTTCGGTTTTTTGCAATTCAAGAATTTTCTTCACTTGTTCAGGATAAAGCAGTTTTTGATTGACAGCTAAAGTCCCAAAGTTTTTATTCAAAGTTTCTTGAGCAGTTAAAGCTTTGGATAATTGATTGGCATCTATAAGCCCCTGGCTTAATAAGTATTGACCGAAAAATGCGGTATGCATGGCTTCTCTCCTATTGGTTACGATAAATTAATAATTTATTATAGCAAATTATTAATTTGAATGCATCTTTTTTTATAGGGACAGAGTTAAAAGCTAGATTTTTCTCGGGTTTTATGTATAATAAATAACATGAAAATATGGCCAATACTCAAAATTCAAATAATGTTAATCTTTTTCAGCCTCGTTGTCAATAATGACTGTTTTGCCCAACCCATATCGAATCTGGGCGAACGCGAAGGCTTGTATTTGCTCTGGAATGATGAATTTGATGGTAATGTCTTAGATGCGTCTAAGTGGCGGGCAGAAGACGCGGCCTTGACCAAAAATAATGAAATGCAGTATTACACGCCGGAAGATGTTTGGCTGGATAAGGGATTTTTAGTTTTACGCAGTGAAAAAAGACCAATGGGCAAGCGGATGTACACTTCCGGTTTAGTCGAAACCAGAAATAAGTTTGCTTTTCAATACGGCAGAGTTGAAATTCGAGCTCAAGTTCCTCAAGGCCAGGGTTTATTACCAGCGCACTGGATGCTTCCGGCCTCAGGGTTATGGCCTCCGGAAATTGATATTATGGAAGTTTTGGGACAGCAGCCGAATGTTGTGCACATGACTGTGCATTGGGGCATATGGCCGGATAGGAAGAAAAAGGGGAAGATGTTTATTGGCTCGGATTTTTCCCAGGATTTTCATGAATATGCCATGGAGTGGGATAAAAATTCAATCAAGTGGTTTGTCGATGGGCAGCAATACTTGGAAGTTAGTGAATTTGTGCCGCATGAACCGTTTTACATTATTTTAAACACAGCGGTTGGCGGAGATTGGCCGGGGGAGCCTAATAGTAAAACGCAATTTCCTCAGGACCATAAGATTGATTATGTGCGGGTTTATGTACCGGAAATACCCGGAAATTATTATCTGAGTGCTCGAGCGGAAAATGGCTCGGTGGAAGTTCAGCCGAATTTAGCGGTTTATCCGAAAAATAAAAAAATAAAACTTTGGGCCAAGCCGAAAATCGGATATAAATTCAGTTCCTGGAGCGGGGATATTCAGAGCACAAAAAATCCGCTGGGGCTAAGAATGCGAGAGCATAAACAAATTATTGCCAATTTTGTACCTGATGAAAAAGCCTGGAAAAAGCTGGGGATTAAAAGCAGCAGAGCTTCTTCCGCTGAATCCGCTGATTTGTCAGCAGGCTGCGCGGTAGATAATGATTTAAAAACCCGCTGGTCCTCAAAATTTTCTGATCCCCAACGGCTGCAAATTGATTTGGGCAAGAAATGCCTGATCAAGGCTTTGCGTTTAAACTGGGAAGTTGCTTTTGCCCGGGCTTATAAAATTCAGATATCAGATGACGCTGTTCATTGGAAAACGATTTATTCTACGCAAAACGGTCAGGGATCAACCGAAGAAATAAAGAATTTAAACGCGAAAGCAAGATACATCGCGGTTTATGGGACAACTCGGGCAACGGAATTCGGCTATTCCTTATGGGAGTTTGAGGTTTTTGGTCAAGAACTTTGATCTAAAGCTGTTGGCTTGACATCGTGCAAGCTATGGTTTAGCATATTCTATCTTTAATCAACAATTTGAAGGGAACAAGGTAATGCTTAAAAAAACACAAATGAAAACTCCGCGGCTTTCAGAAGCAGTGGCTGCTTTTCCCCGCGGTTTAAAGGTTGAACTAGATAATACGATTATGATGTTTATTTCCGGCACAGCGAGTGTTGGGCCAAAGGGCGAAAGCTGTCATCTTGGAGATTTTCATGGACAGGCAATGCATACATATAAAAATATTCAGTCTTTATTGCAAGCGCAAAACGCGAGTTTTAAAGATATTGTTAAATTCACGATCTATTTAAAAGATATGAAAGACTATGATAATTTGAACAAAGCGCGTGATTTATTTTTTCAGGAAATCGGATTTACCCGTGACACAATTCCTGCCAGCACCTGTGTGCAGGCTAGTTTATGCCGCGAAGAATTATTGATTGAAATCGAAGCAATTGCCATGATTCCAAAAACAGCGGATAGCGTATAGCGATTAGCGGTTAGAGTAGAAAACAGAGAACAGAAAACAGAGAACAGAAAACAGTGATTAGGAATTAGGAAGTTATCATTTATTTTTTTTACTCAATACGCACGACTCGCGACGCAATACTTATAACAATGCTGAGTTGTTTGACAGGCAAAAACACATCTTTTCGCTAAGCCTGAGCCTGCATCGTGCAGACTCAGCCGCGCGTTCTCACTATTTTGACATCCCTGTCAAAATTACGTTCGAAAGCGCCGCTCAAAGAGAATTTTTGCCAAACCATTGACTATCGGTTATTAGCCATCGACTTTATAACCTGGTGGGCTTGTAACTTGTGACCTTGTGTCTTTTTTGCTTTGCCTAAACGCTAATCGCTATCCGCTAAACGCTGTTTATTTTACTGCCATTCTGGCAAAGGATTGACCTTGCTTAAATATTCGGAAATTTCTAATAGATCATTGTCATTGATCAGTGTCGGGCTTTTTTGCTGCATCCGATTGTTTACTGATATCCATTGATCAACTGTTTTTACCGGTTTAAATACAGTGGAATGGATATGACAGTGAATGCATTTTTTCTCAACCCTATCGCGGATAGGTTCAGTTTTATTTGTAGAAATTTTTGACGAATAGGTTTTTGCTAGATATTCGGAAATATCTTTCGCTTCATCAAGACTTATCCAGGTTATGGCCTTGGCTCTTTCTCTTAAAATAAGGCGATTCCATTGCTGCGGAGAAAGCTTTAGCTTTTCCACGGTTTGCCATTCATGGCATTTGGCGCAGCGAATTTGAAATAATTGTTTGGCATAATTCGGGTGCAGGTTAATAATGTTTTGGGTTATTAACTGTGCCTGTTTTTGCGAAAAAGCATTGTTAGAATTTTTGCGCATCCAGTTTACGGTTTTTGCCCAGCCCGTCGATGTTTTTTCAATATTGAATACTCTTTCAGATGCATGACAAGAGGAGCAATGCTTATTTAACAGCACATCTTTTTTGGCATCAGCAGAAACCTTTATAGGCAGCAAGCAGATTATCGCAAAAAAAGTAAAACTAAGAATAATTTGTTTAAGTTTCATATTATTTTAATACCAATCCTGTGTCACCTCGTAAAATAAAGCGCTGCACACTGTGTGCGGGCTGGCCCTGTTTATCTTCACCAGTTAAAAAGAAAGTAAAAATCACGGTATCGGCCATCATTTGACGGCAAGGATCATTATAATTAACAATATCATACTGTGGAAACTGTACGGCAAAATCTCTTGCTGAAAAATTGTAAGTAAAACTATTCTCATTTACAGCTAAGACTCCTTCATCCATGATCATCCCGGGCATAATAATCGTGTAATATATTTTTGGATTCTTAATTTTAGGATCAATCAAGCCTTTGATCGGCAGAATTTGTTTATAATCGAGCTTAAACCGCGGAGGCAGAGTAAGCTTAAAGTGCTGGGTATAATTATCTTTGTCCACAGCGTAGATATAATATTTGCCATCACCGCTGCCAATAATATCTCCCTGTTTATCACCAAATTTACAGGAACTTATTACTTCGTATACTCCGGGTTCAGTGATTGGAATATCCGCGCCTTCTTTAGCCGTGAGTTTAGCCAAGCCGATTTTATTAGAAGTGCCTTGGAAATCATATATTTTTCCGGAAGGAGCTGTGATAATCCTTTGGCATCTAACGCCTGGAATCGGAGGAAAGATCATGGCTCCGGCTCTTAATATATCGCTTGTTTCAAAAACCATTCCCGGTAAGGGCGCGCCAACATCAGTAATATAATGATCGCGGCCATTAATGTTAACCAAAGGTTCTGAGAGTGGGGCGACGACACGGTTGGCATAAGAGCCTTTTGGAATAATTACTCCCATGGAAGCGTAAATGCCGTATTGATTGATTCCCGTGCTAAAATCTTTGCTCACTATCCCGCCGAGAAAACCGTAAATGTCTTGAGGAAGATCGCCATTATAGCTATTATTAATTTGCCCTCCGGCAAAATTACCGCCGCTTTGCCAATAAGCATCCCAAATATTACTAGTGTCCTGTGTAACCATGTAACGGGCGACAAAGCCGCTGCGGATCGCGCTCATATATCCATAGCATTGTTTGTCAAGAAATTCGGGATATCCTTGCGGTTGGTAATTATTAGTTGTTGTGGAAAAGGGAGAGACATCATCTTTTTGTCCGGGTAAAATTTCGCTGGGAAAAGAAACTTTTAAACCCGGTACCATCCCGTTGTCGCCACGAAAAGAATTTGCCACATACAAAACATCTCCAGAATAATAAGGAAAAGGAAATAAGGTACAGACGGTATAATTATTAAATTCAGGATTATTGTTTTTAGAAATCAAGCCTTCATAATTAATATTACCGCGCTTGCTAAAAGCAGACATATTATGATCTGCCGGGGAAACGCCGTGTACTATTACTTTTGTGTCCTGAGGAGCAACTACTGATCCATTGCGCTGTGAGCCCATCCAGAAATTTCCCTGTTCATCAGTGTAAGTTGCGGTTATTGTTGCTAGGTATTCGCCGGGGCTGTCAAAAATCATTTTTTCATATTTTTCCCGAGGGTAAAAATAGCCAAAGCGGCTAGCTTTTCCTTTAGTAATGACTTGCTTAATATCATTAGCGCTGGAATTGCGGAATAATTTTATATCAAAGCTTATGTCAGCAGCGCAGGGGGGGTGAATGATTGCTGAAGGCGGATAACCTTCGCCTACTGTAAACGGAGTCCCAGGTTTTACGCTGGTGGCAAAAGTCAAGCGGTTGGCTACCCAAAACACATAGGTTCCGCCGCCATTATAGCGATTGCCCCAGATATCTTCAATCCAGCCTTCCATCTTAACTGTGTATTTGCCAGATTGGGTAAAAGTGTATTGAAATTCAGGATTATTAGTTGTTGCCCCGGTTTCTGATTCAGCGGCAAAAGGAGATGGACCGATTTGTTTAGTTTTGCCATCCGGAGAAGTAATCTTTACTGTAAGCTCTCCGCCAATATAATTTAAAGGAAGCATTGTTTGAAAAGGCCATTTTGCGCCTTGTTCTAATTCAATAACATTTTTTGCCAGCATAGTGGGAAAATCAGGTTCAAGGTTTAAAGTTAAAGGCGGGTTATGCTGCCCGGCCGCGGGTAAAATAAAATCTGCGGGGACGACATGTCTTGAATTAAATTGAAAATTAGAATTGTCTTCTTGGGCAATTATTCCTTGCATTCCATTGCTGAATTGTTTAGTAAATAATGACCAGATCATTTTTGGAGTTTGGGGATTATTAATTTTAATCATCGGCAGATAAGAACAGGTTCTGGATAAAATCGCTAGATCCCAATCAGAAAAATTTGACGATATGTCGTTAAATAGCGGAAAAAAATTTGCCCGGTAAAAGTTATTATTGTATTTACCCATGATCGAGATTTGCAAGTGATAATAACCATCAATGAAATCAGCGGTAATCATATCGTTTAAAACAAAATTTGCTTTTACCCCGGTATCGGTAAATTGCAAATCTTGTTTTTTAATAAACACCGTGCGGTCAAAAGGTGTGGCATTGCTGTATCCCATGATTCGGTTTTCTGGTTTTAAAAAATCCGTATATTCCACGGGGTTATTATCAGAGTATTTGCAGAAAACATCATGATTTTCAATTGGCAGCCCGGACGGGGTTAGCACAGTAGAAGCATAGTTATTACTAAACTGATGATATTTGCCTTGTTTATCAAATGCTCTTTCCGCGCGTAATAAAAGATGTAAACCATCGAGTTGTTCAATCACCTCTTGCGCTGCTGCTGATTCAATCTTTACATCGACAATGATTTCGATCGGATCTAGCGACTGGAAATCCTTTTTGTTTATGCTGGCAGAGATGTGCATTTTTCCGCCGTCGATTATTTTTTCAGTAAACTCAATGCTCACAGGGGCAGCCCAGACACGCGAGATACAGCAGAGCATAAAGCTGCTCAAACAAATCAGATGAAATTTTTTAGCAAATAAGCGCATAATAAACAGGATAATAATACGGGTTTTAATAAGTTAATAAAAAATCACGCTGTTTATATATTAGTACAGCAATGCTCTCTTTGCAAGCAGATAAAAGATTGACAGATATATTTAGCTGTGTTACTATTTTTTTAAACGTGTTACGCTATTATGATCAAAGAAACTAATAATAAACCCCCAGATCAAAAGATAATCGATGAAATTACCCGTGCTCTTTTAAAGATGCAGTATGGGGAGTTAGTGATTACTGTGCATAATGCTAAAGTAGTACAGATTGAAAAAAGAGAGAAAAAACGTTTCGTGTAGTTACTGCACCAGCAGAACTATTTATAATTTAGTGCATATCGACCAGAAAACTGAAGAATGCAGGATAAGGGAAAGGTCGGTATGTTTAAAAGTAAAATGATTATCGGCATATTGCTCGGCAGCTTATTTTTGCCCGGGGCGAGTGTGCCGGCGCAGGAAGCGCGGGATTTGGAGTCAAGGGTTGCTTGTTTAGAAAAAAGCTTGTCGCTGATGAATCTGGGAGATGGATTGAGTCTTGGGGCGCACGCGACAATGATCATCCAAGGCACAAGTAATGCCAATGCTTCGGGGATTACGGTAAGTAATAATAGTTATAAAGGAGATGACAGTACTGATTCCGGATATTCAGTTGATCTTGAACTGGAAAAGCATTTTCCGGATATTCAGTCAACCGCGTTTTTACATATTGAAACTGGTGAAGGCGCGGGAGTTACGGATAATCTGGAATTATTTTCCAATGTTAACTGTGATAATGATGATTCAAATGGTTTGCTTGCGGTCACAGAATTGTTTTGGCAGCAGAATTTTAATGATGCTTTTACTCTAACATTCGGCAAGATTGATTCAGCAGGATTTATTGATACCAATGAATATGCTAATTATGAATGTAAACAATTTTTAAGCAATATTTTTTGTAACTCTTCGGTTATCGAATTTCCGGATAGTTCGATTGGTTTGGGACTGAATATTCCTTTTTGTCAGACTCTGGAATTTGATCTGGTGATGGCAGAGGGAAATGCTGATTACGCGCAGGTTGGGGATCATCCCTGGATCGGCCTGCAGCTGAAGCTTAAACCCGAGTTTTTGCGACGGCCGGGAAATTATCGTTTATTGTATTGGTACAATGACGCGCCTCATTCCAGCTGGATTGACGGGCTGAAAACAAAAGAAAAAGCCAGTGGTTTTGGCGTTAGCATTGACCAGGAAATTTGTAATAATCTGTGTGTATTTCTGCGGGCCGGCTGGCAGGATGACCAGGTGTTTCTTGATTCAGCGGCAGACGGCATAACCAGCGAGGATTTTTCTCTGGCCGCGGCTTATTCTGTGGGATTTCAGCTTAGCGGGGCTGCTTGGAAACGCGCTGATGATACCTGCGGCATTGCTTATGGAATGATTGAGCCTTCTGATGATTATAAACAGGCGCAAGTAAGGCAGGGCAAGACGGAAAGTCATGCGGAATTGTATTACAACATTGTGGTAAATAAAAATCTAAGGATTACTCCGGATGCGCAGATTATCAATAATCCCTTTGGTAAAGACGCGCCAAATGGAACATCAACTATTTTAGTGGCTGGTCTTAGGATACAGATAGATTTCTAAAGTTTAAAGGAAAGGATTAATATTATGCATATGGCAGATGCTTTAATATCTCCCGCGGTGGGGGCAGCGATGTGGACAGCCACAGCAGGATTAATTGTTTTTAGTTCTAAAAAAGTAAAGCAAGCGGCAGATGACCGCAAGGTTCCGCTGATGGGTGTATTAGGCGCTTTTATTTTCGCGGCGCAGATGATTAATTTCAGCATTCCGGCTACTGGTTCAAGCGGCCATTTGGGTGGCGGGCTGATTTTGGCAATATTGCTTGGGCCTTACGCGGCTTTTCTGGTTATGGCCTCAGTGTTGATGGTGCAGGCGCTTTTTTTTGGCGATGGCGGGCTTCTAGCTCTGGGCTGTAATATTTTTAATTTGGGGTTCTTTTCCTGCTTTATTGCTTATCCGCTTATATACCGCAAGATTGTGGGAGATAAGCCGACTCAAGGAAAAATTGTCGCAGGGGCTTTAGCCGCGGGAATCATTGGTTTGCAATTAGGCGCTTTTGGCGTTGTTTTGGAAACAGTGTTTTCCGGAATTTCGGAACTGCCGTTTAAAACTTTTTTGCTTTTAATGCAGCCGATTCATTTAGCTATCGGCATTGTAGAGGGTATGGTAACTGCCGCGGTAGTTATGTTTGTTTACCAGGCAAGACCGGAAATTCTAAGCGCGGTTAGCAGATTTAAACCCATAGGACAGCTTGATCTTAAAAAGGTTATTGTTGGTTTTTTATTAGCCGCGGTATTTATCGGCGGAGGATTAAGCTGGTTTGCTTCCAGTCATCCCGATGGTTTGGAATGGGCGATGTTTAAAACATCAGGCAAAGAGGAATTAGAAAGCCGCGATCAGATGCATACTGTTTTAGCGGCAGTGCAGGAGAAAACAGCGTTTATGCCTGATTATGGATTTAAAAACACAGAAGTCGCAAGCACCTCCGAACCAGAGGTTAAACCAGCCTGGCCGGCAATAGATTTCGGCACTTCTTTGGCAGGTTTCGTTGGCGGAGGATTAATTTTTCTGATTATTTTTTTAATCGGGTTTGGGTTCCGCCGGCGTGAGGTTATAACTTAGTATTTAGTCAACAAAAGCAGTAAAGCAATAGCGCTGATTGCTGCTAACCACTCTTTGTTTATGAATAATATTGGTAGAAATTATTTTGACATTGGATACATGGATACTTTGGCTCAGGGAGACAGTTGGCTGCATCAACTGGATCCCAGGGCTAAAGTAATTACCACTTTGCTGTTTATTATGGCTGTGGTTTCTTTTGGCAAATATACAATCTGGGCATTTATTCCCTTTTTTCTCTATCCCGTATTTTTAATTGCCGCTGGCGGTTTACCAGGGGGATATTTGTTTAAAAAAGTATTGCTGGTTTCTCCGTTTGCCATATTGCTTGGGATTTTTAATCCGCTGCTAGACAGAGAAATTTTTTTGCTTATTGGAACAATCGGGATTTCCGGAGGCTGGGTTTCGTTTGGATCAATTCTTCTGCGTTTTGTTTTAACCGTAACCGGGGCCCTGCTTTTAGTGGCATTAACCGGGTTTAATCCTGTTTGCGAGGCATTAAGAAAACTTGGGGTGCCTAAACCGTTTGTAATTCAGCTGATGTTTTTTTATCGCTATTTGTTTGTTTTAACTGATGAAGCACAGCGCATGGAGCGGGCCAGGGCGCTCAGGTCATTTCATTCGGGTTTTATGAAGTATCGGACTTTTGTCTCAGTGCTTGGACATTTATTATTACGCACTTTGGATCGAGCGGAGCGGATTTATTATGCGATGTGCTGCCGGGGGTTTGACGGCCAGATTCACCGGCTGACTTCAATGAAAAGCAGTTTACGGGATTTTAGTTTTGTCATTATCTGGCTAGGGTTATTTAGCGTGTTCCGGATCTATAATGTTCCCGAGGAGCTGGGAGGATGGGTTATGCGGTGTTTCAGATGAGTCATCATATAGTGGAAGCAAGCAATCTGCATTATAACTATCCTGACGGAACTATGGGGTTAAATGGAATATCGTTTCGGATTACGCACGGCGAGTCAGTGGCTTTGGTTGGGGAAAACGGAGCTGGAAAATCAACACTTTTACTGCATTTAAACGGTTACTTATCAGCGCGGCAGGGAACAATCAGGATCGGAGATTATCCGGTTTCAACAAAAAATTTGGATTCAGTCCGGCGTTGTGTCGGCATGGTTTTTCAGAATTCGGATGATCAATTATTTATGCCCACGGTTTTCGATGATGTGGCTTTTGGCCCAATGAACTTAGGGCTGGAAAAACAAGATGTAGAACAAAAAGTTGTCCAGGCGCTGGAAACAGTCAATGCGATTCATTTAAAACATCGTCCGCCGTATCGGCTTTCACAAGGAGAAAAGAAATCAGTGGCAATTGCCACTGTTCTGGCCATGTCGCCGGATATTTTAGTTATGGATGAGCCAACTTCCAGCTTAGATCCAACTTCCCGCAAGCGCTTGATTGGATTACTCAAAAGCTTTGCGCATACAAAAATTATTGCCACGCATGATTTGGATATGGCCATGGATGTTTGCGAACGGACGATTGTGCTGCATCAGGGCCGGATAACCGCGGATGGTCCGACCATGAAACTTCTGCGGGATGAAAATTTATTACATCAAAGCAGTTTGGAAAAACCGCTGAGAATGCAGCATTGCCCTGTATGCGCTTTAGCTAAGAAAAAGTAAACCGCTGTATTGGCGCAAAGTTTTAATCTCTATTTTGTCAAGTGGAAGCAATATTTCCCCAATTATTCCTAAAGTTTTATTTTCTTTTTCAACAATTTTTGGTATAATTTGCTAAAGCAGTTTTCTTTATTAGAAAAGAGCGGAGAGTTGGCAGAGTGGTCGAATGCGGCGGTCTCGAAAACCGTTGTACGGGCAACCGTACCGAAGGTTCGAATCCTTCACTCTCCGCCATTTTATTTTTAATCATCCCAACTTATTCATTCCCAATGCGTTACCGCTACAACATAAAGCTTCATTTAGCCTAATGCCCAAATAGTTGATAAAGTTGTGGCAAAAAAATAAAAACAATGGTAGACTTGCATTGTTTTAAAATTGAATTACTTTAGATTAATCAGGATAAACAGAGGGCACTAAAAGATTATGATGGGAAAAATATTAGTAGTTGATGATGAACACATAGTCTGCAGAGGCTTGGAAAGGATTTTGCAAGGCGCGGGGTTTGAAGTAGACAGCGCTTGCAGCGGTAAAGAGGCAATAGAAAAAACTAAACACACAGATTATGGGTTGGTGTTTGTTGATTTGGTTATGCCGGAAATGGATGGGATTGAAACCTGCAAACAACTAAGAAAAATCGCGCCTAAGGCATTAATAGTTTCGATGACTGGTAAGTTAGATGAAGACCCGATCCATAAAGAGATTGAATTTATTAGCGCGGGCGGAATAAGCCATTATCTTTACAAACCTTTTGCTGAAGATGAAATCCTGACGGTGGCGAAAACCGAATTAGGGATCCTGGATCAATAACTGTTTATTAGATCTTTGGTCTTAACTGTGTATTGATTTCTTCTAGTAAAAAGTCTGCTGTTTTTAATTCCGGAATGCCTTTACGTCTTGAGGTTATATCAATCGCGGTTGGTCTTGTTTCGATTTGGGCGATTTTAATGGTTATATCTGATTGTTTAAGCATTGCCTGAATAAGTCCGCTTTCCATGTCCTGAGTATTAATCGTAGCATCTTGCTGTTTTAAAGCAGCAATTGTTGCTTTCCAGGCTCGATCATATGTCACGTTTCTTTCCAGCCGGATTGTATCAATGCTGACTGCGGCTGTTCCGGCAGCGCCTAAAGTTAGTAAAAAGGGAGCGCAGCCGCAAACCGAGACCAAAATAATTATACTGAGCAGTGATATTGAAAAATTTTTCATTTTTTCCTCCGGAGATAATGTTTTGTAATTAATTGTCCGCGCAATAAACTGATTGCCAGCCTATGTTTTGATTGTATTACATAACAGTATAATGTCAATTAAAAAATTAAGTGAAATTCAGTCTGGAAAGCAGTTGATTTTTTTCAGCAAAACATTCTCACTATGTAGATAAATTAGAAATGGACAATTAGGATGATAGTGATATAATAAATATGATAATTAAAGACTTCTGCGAAATAACGATTAAAGATGTCATCGCGAGGAGTGAAGCGACGAAGCGATCACAAAAAAGCAAATAATAGGTTAAAACAGCAGAGTAGCGAACAAATAGCGAAAAATAGAAACAGTTATCCTGCAGAAATAAATAATAGTTCTTTGAAAGTATAAAGTTAACCGGTAAGACAATTAGCTGATTCATTGGCAAAAGTGCGGTAACACCTAATTTTATCCGGTTTGAGCATAAGCAGGGCCGCGGCGGCAGCGACAAGACTCATAGCAAGATGAGCAATAGTCATTTGATTTTTAATTATTTTCATTTTGTAGTGAGTAGTCTGTTCAAGTTCCCGATCTCCGAGGCGCGCGAAGTAACGTTCTACTTCAGTCCGCAAGTTAAAAGTTGATTTATAGAAGCTAGTATCACGAGGAACATGAGAACGAGCATTATCGGTAATGTCTAAATATTTAGTGCAGCCATAAGGGTTGAAATTGGGATGATTAATCGGACAGCGGAATTTAGCGCGTTTTCTTAAAGCCTCAGTCCAAGTTCCGTCAGATTTCATTTCAAGGCCGGCATCACAAAGAGGACAGCCGTGAGTCCCGAAAGTTTTTGGTTTTTGCTGATTGCGCGGATTAATCGGAATAAAGGCCTGGCCTTTAAATTTATTGACGATGAAGTTATAAAAATCACGTTCATCGTAAGCGGCATCGGCGATAAAAATAAAACCTTTACGGCATCCGTAGACGCGTTTAAATTTTTTCATAAGCTTTCTGGCGGCCTTAGCGTCAGTAATATTATTGGGTAAAGTAAGTTCAACGAGAGGGATACCTTCTTTAGAGACAATAACGTGAGTGCGGTATCCCCAGAAGAAAATGAAATTATCTTTTTGACCATTGATGGATTGATAGGAATAATAACCAAGAGTTGCCGCGGGATTATGTTTAGCTTTTTTATATTTGTTGCGAGTATTGCGGTTTGGATTTTTAAAGTTATTTTCTTTAGAGGCGGCCATGACCGGTTTGGAATCAGCGATCAAAATGTCTGAAGAAATAATATTTTTATTAAGGAGTTCTTTGTTAATTGAATGATGAATATTTTGCAAGAGAGAATT
>JAHITE010000081.1 GCA_018817585.1 Candidatus Omnitrophota bacterium | reverse complement strand
TAAACGCGGTATCTATAATTATTTTTTGGTAAATCCGGACTAAAAACCGTCTTGGGATTGTTCTTTGTTTACTTGATTTTTGAAAAATATGCCGAATTTTTAAAAAATCAGTATTTGCTGATTCTATCTAGGAATTGGGGATACCCGTTGCGTCATTAATAAATGTTACCCAAATGAGTAATCGTTGCGTCAAAATAGATGTTACCGAAGTTGTAGTTGTTTTTGATTAAATTTCTGTTTATTTTTAAAGTTAAATTTACGCTGAAGAACATGGATTTTTTCTATTTTAGCCTCGATAGCCTTTCTTAGTTTGAAAGGGTTAAGGGTTTTAAATTGTTCTTTGAGCTTTTGTTTAGTCAGCTCACAGATATGCGATGAAGCAATAAGCCTCTGATAAGGCGTCTGGGGCTTATCATAACGCTTGATGATTTTGGAGGCAACTCTTTTTTTCTCGATTAGCTTAACCGAAGGGCAAAAGAAGTTATGATAGAAGCGCCATTCTGAGGTGTAAAGGCCATTGATGAGCATAACAACTTTTGGATTATCAAAGCGCGAATAGCCAAGCCATTGACGGACATGGGTCCAGTTTTTCTGTTCGATATGAGAGTTATCGTTTTTCTTGTAAGCCCGGGAACGGGTATATTGAACGGAGCCAGTCTTACGGCCGGTAAAATATTTAAAGATATGTAAATTAAGCAGTTCGCCACCGTTATCGCAGTCAAAGCCTAAGATAGCAAAGGGCAGAGATTTTTCGACCTTTTTAGTTTGTTTAAAGACGCCTTGCTGGCCTTTACCCCAGACAGCGCGTTGTTCTGTCCACTGAGAGGCAATATCAGTGTAATTAACGGTGATAGCATATTGACCTTCAGTTGATTCTCCGCAGTGGTGGACGGTATCGGCTTCAATAAAGCCGGGACGAAATTCATTCCATTGATCAGTTTTTATTGGAATTTGGTTACGTAAAAGAGAGCCTGGTTTAGTACATGATTTGCCCCTGCCGCGGTATTTTATTTTAATGGGTTTTAATATTCTATCAATGGTACTGGCAGAAATACGTGTTAATAAATCGAATACATGTTGAGCTAAGGGTTCGAATTCTTCGGCGTAAAAAGGCAGCCAAATAGGTAAAACAGCTTTAAGATTCTTTGAGCAGGGTAAATGAGCCGCCAGCCAGATGCGTTTAAGGGGCAGGATAAGCGCAGGGGTGTTATATATTGAATGTTTGCCTCGTTTTTTAAGCTTAGGTTTGGCAAAACGCTTAAAGGTTCTGAGTACGCGAATAGCATGTTTGCGATGATATCCGCAATTAGCGCAGAATTCATTAAGAATAACGCTTTTTTGTTTACGATTTGCTTTTTTGTACCGTAAGAAAATACTGTTAAGATATTCCATTTTAGCTCCTAATGTCATGATAATAACCCCCTTTCAGGGGTTATTATTTGGGTAACATTATTTATGAGTCAACGAATACTTTAAAATTTTCTTTCGGTAACATTTAATGTGAGTCAATGCGGCCCCGTTTCCAAGTTTGCAATATCCGGCGCCTTGTGGTACACTTAAAAATCCTTTTTATCTGCTTTAAAAAGAAGCTTAATTTGTATTCAGGAGATAGGTTATGAATAGGTGCAACAAGGGTCTATGGTTTAAGGTAATCTCGTTTATGCTCATCAATTCATTTTTATTGCTTGATGTTGCCTGGGCAGGAGGAGAAGTAACTAGTTTTGTAAATAAAGAGTGCTTGGCTTCGGCACTAAAACTAAATAATGATCAGTTAATGCATAATTTTAAAATTATCTGCAAACAGAAGTTGCCAAATCCTGAAAATGTTGTTGATTCCAAAAGCATTTCTTCTAAAAGATCACAGGCTAGACATAACTTAATTAAAGTTGCGGCTGTTTTGATGCTAATGCTAAGCTTTTTGATGATTCCGACTACTCTTGAATCAGAAAAGAAATATCTGAGAAAATATCCTTCCGATATAGACATTACTAAAACTGTTAATGATCAGATCGAAGGATTATCGAATGAATGGAGGTGGAACAGAGACAAAGCCGCGGAAGCATTAAGTAGAAATGGTGATCCAAGGAGCAGATTTTATCTTTATCTATATCAACGTAATATTCGAGAAGCAATAAAAATAGATAACGCGGTAGAATTAGGTATTGAGGCATTGCGACATGCGAATGGGAATATTCGTTATTGGGCTACTGTGCTTTTAGGCGAGATCGGGGATGCTCGGGCAGTAGAGCCGTTGATCGCGAGAGGTAAAGTCTTGATGGCAAACAGGGACTATGATTATTATAGATTGGAATCAGTGGGGGATGCTTTATTTGAAATTGGAGGTTTTAAAGCTAATTTTTACGCTGTTCAATTTAAATTCCCTAAGACTGTTTCTGTTTTTATGTTTATTATATCGGCTATATGTTTCATGTTGCTCTTAATCGCGTATGCATTTTCATTAAAAGAAACTCCAGAAAATAATGGTGATGAGAACAGCCGTAAACCCTATCCTGATGTGTATCCAAAATCAGGTTATTTACACCCGGTTTATAGCCTTTTGAAAGATAGTGGACCATATGTTTGGAAAGTACCTCAGTCTAATCAGTTGAAGGCTTCTAAAATAAAAAGGGGAGACAGCGCAATAGATAGAATAAATAGAAGTAATCATCTTGTAATAATCGAAAAAGGGATGCTGGCGACTGATGTTAACTTGTTAATGATTATTAGCCAGGCAATATAATTCATTGCAATTGGTTATATAACAAAGAAGGTGTGGAAAAAAAGGGACGGGGAATAGTTAGAGTATGTCCTGCTACCGATTCAATTGACAGAGGAAAGAGAAGTTGATATAATCTTCTTGAAAGAAAAGAAATTCAAGAAGATTTTTTTATGCCCAGCGCAGCAAGTATATGTACTGATTATGGAATATTCCAAGTACTGACAAGAGGAAATAATAAGCAGTGGATATTTCATTATGAAGAAGATTTTGGCATTTATTATTTGGGGATTTTTTGATGTAATTAATACTCGGTTGAAGAAGAGTATACCCTTAAAAAATTAGAACAACTATCCCTTTTTTTCGCTTTTTTCCTTCAGCCCTACTATCCATTGGCAGTGGGCCAGTATAAGGTAATAAAATATTTTTTTTAAGAACAGGAACTCATTGAGTCAATAGAGTAGCGGAGTTATTGAAAGAGGATCAGTGGTTGAAAAAGAAAACACCCCGATCAACTGGTTATAAAAAAGGATTATTAAATATATGATTGCACAAATTCATTTTTATGGTTCGATCACCGCGGCGGTTCTTTGTTTTTTAATTGGATTTTTTGTATTTTTAAAAAATCCAAAATCAAAACTCTTTAGGATATTTTTTTTTATGAATTTTGTTCTGGGGTTTTGGTTTGGGGCAAACGCGTTTTCAATGTACTTCTTTGAGGATTTTACAGTGTCTTTATTATGGTTTAGGATTGCCTATATAAGTGTGCCGTTTACTTCTGTAGCGTTTTATCATTATTTCGTGCGTATGTTTAGAAAGAAAATTAATTTATTGCTTGGGCTGTACGCGATCAGCATTACGGAAGTTGTTTTTGTCTGGCTGTATGACGGGATAGGAAAAGGCGCGACTGCTATCCAAAATGTGGGGATAGTGTGGAAAGGCATGCCGTTATTTTCCTATTTTCTGCTATTTGGGATGCTTAAGTTTCTAATAATTACAGGATATGTCGTGGTACTCTTTTATCGTGAATATAAAAAAGAAACAGTTGCTTTAAAAAAAGAACAATTAAAAATCCTGACCATATTATATGGATTAGTAATTTTTGGGATGTTGGAGTGGTTAGTAGCGTTTAATATTCCATTGCATGGCGCATGGATGATTATTCCTTTTTGGACTGCTTTCTATGGTTACGTTATCATTAACTATGGATTTATGGGTATTGAGACAATCGCGCATAAGACTATTGCTTGGGTAATAGTCTCAGTTTGCCTGATGATTCCTTTTCTTATTAGTATCTTTTTGATAAGGGACTGGTTAAGGTCATTGAGTCTGGTTAATATAACATTATTGGCTTTAGGGTGTTTTTACCTGTTCTCTTGGATAAAGGAAAAAATCCAGCCGAAGATTGACCATTTTTTTCACAAAAGAGCCTATGATTATGATAAAGCGATTATATCTTTAGTAGAAACGGTTTCATCCAAAATTGAGTTAAAAGAAATTAGTCATCCCCTGCTTATTTGTATTAATAATACATTATACCCAAAAGGTTTGGGTTTGCTAATTATTACAAATGGCGCGTTCATTGTTTCTGGCAGTAAGAATCTTAGCAAATTAAAGGAAGGCGATGTTTTGTTTGATATGAACGATGAATTATTCCGGATTTTTCTTGAGAATAAGGAGATAATCATAAAAGGCAGAAATGAAAATGATAGAAACTTAGAGAATTGGATGTTGGATAATGATATTGAATTATTAGTTCCGATAATAGTTAAAAATGAAGTACTTGGATTTCTTTGCATGGGGAAAAAAGAAAATCTTAAATTATATGGTGATTATGATTTAAGATTCCTGAGTGGAGTTGGTAAAAGCGTGGGTGTTTTTATGAAAAATTCTTTATTATACAGCAGTTTGATGCTTGAATCGCGAAATGAAAGAGAAAAAATTGAGAAGATAGTAGAAGAAAGAACAGCAGAACTTAATCGTAAGAATCTAGAACTTACTAAATTTAATAAGATAGTAGAAGAAAGAACCATAGAACTTGATCAGCAGAACATTAAACTTACTAGATTTAATAAAATAGCAGTTGACAGAGAATTGAAAATGCTTGAACTTAAGAAAGAGATCAGATTGCTTAAAGAAAAACTCCTCAACCAATAGATGCATTGCGATGCAGCTATTTACAAAATGGCTGAATGAAAAACTCAAAGAAGATAATATTGATTATTTAAAACTCTTAGCAAGTTATAGAAGTTGTCAAACAACCTTATTAAAGAGTTTAAAATTTTAGGTATATTATTTACTGATTAAACTAGGAGTCTGGATTGAAGAAACTGCTGATATTGCTGTTTGGCTGCGCGTATTTGTTTATTTCCTGTTTGCCGCTATATGCGCAAAGTAAAAAACAAGTTGTATTATACACTGCTTTGGATCAGATATTTTCAGAACCGATTATTCAGGATTTTGAGCAGGAAACCGGGATAAAGGTAAAAGTGGTTTATGATACCGAAGCCGCAAAGACAACAGGATTGGTAAACCGCTTAATCGCGGAAAAAGATAATCCCAATGCTGATGTGTTCTGGAATAATGAGATTGCCCGGAGTATTTTGCTCAAAGATAAAGGTATATTAGCTTCCTATATATCGGCTCAGGCAAAAGATATTCCCAGCCAATTTAAAGACAATCAGGGTTTCTGGACAGGCTTTGCCGCCCGTGCCAGAGTCCTAATCTATAATAAAGATCTGGTTAAAGATCCAGAGCTTCCGCGATCAATCTTTGATTTAACTGCTCCAAAGTGGAGTAAAAAAGTTGCTTTAGCTAATCCCTTATTTGGCACAACAGCCACGCATTGCGCGGCTTTGTTTGTGGCTTTGGGTGATGAAAAAGCCAAAGCCTATTTTCAGGCTTTAGCCGATAATCAGATTGTCATGGTTTCCGGCAACTCTGAATCCCGTGACCGGGTTGTGGACGGAGAATTAGCCGTCGGCTTTACTGATACAGATGATGCCTGGGTGGCAATAAGTGAAGGTAAGAATGTGAATATGATATATCCTGATAATCGAGGACTGGGAACTTTGCTTATTCCCAATACGGTTTGTCTGATTAAAAACGCGCCGCATCCTGAACAGGCAAAACAGCTGATTGATTATATCTTAAGCCGAAAAGTCGAAGAAAAACTGGCTTTTTCTTCGAGTATGCAGATACCTTTGCGTAAAGAAGTGAAAAAACCAGATTATGTGCCGGATTATGACGCGCTATCAGTAATGGATATTGACTTTGAAACAGTAGCGCATAAATTAAACCAATCAGGTGAATTTCTAACAGGACTATTTCTAAGGTGAGTTTTATCCCCAAACCAATAATTATTCTCTGCGCGATTTTATTTATTATTATTGTGCTAGGCCCATTATTGCTGATATTGGCTGAGACCTTTACTTCAATGGATAATCTTGCCCAGGTTTTTTTATTAAACAGCCGGCAGATAAGCTTGTTTAAAAACAGTATGCTGGTGGGAGTGAGTACAGTTTGTTTTGCTTTGCTCTTGGGTGTGGGGTATGGGTTTTTAATCAGCCGCACTGATATTCCATTGCAAAAATTCTTCATTTTTTCCGGATTAATCCCTTTGTTTATGCCCGCGCATATAACTGCCATTGGCTGGATAAAACTGCTAAATATCTGCGGCTTTGCCGGCAATATTTTTTTCTACAGCTGGATCGGCGTCGGCTTTGTATTGGGATTAGCATATTTTCCGTTTATTATGCTTTTGACTTTAACCGGATTAAATTCAGTTGATAGTAAATTAGAAGAAGCCGCGGCTTTGATTCATTCTAAGCGTCATGTAATTCGTAAAATAACTTTGCCTTTGGCCTCGGCTTATATTGCTTCTGGCGCGATTCTGGTATTTGTTTTTAGCTTGTCTAATTATGCTGTTCCGGATATGCTTAGAGTCAATACTTATCCGGTTGAGATATTTGTCCAGTTCAGCGCGTTTTATGATACTGCTAAGGCAGTGATATTAGCTTTGCCTTTGGTTGCTGTTTGCCTGTTGTTGGTATTTGTTCAGAGATATCTCATGGCCAATAAATCATATATAAGTTTAAAAGCGCGAAACAAACAAAAAATGCTGTTTAAGCTGGGTAAGGGGAAAATCGCAGCAGGATTATTTTGCGCTTTGGTTTTTAGTTTATCAATGGGATTGCCGATGCTTATATTGATTATTGGCGCGGGTAATCTGGCAACTTATGCAATAGCATTTAAAACAGCCTGGCCGCAGATCCGGAATAGTTTGCTGTTCTCTTTTGTATCAGCAACTTTTATTTGTTTGATTAGCTTTCCTTTAGGATACGCGTTAGCCAGAGCAGGCAAGAAGACTCGCTTGTTTATTGATCTGTGTTCGATGATTCCCTTTGCTATTCCTTCAGCGATTTTTGGTGTGGCAATGATTCGTTTCTGGAATAGACCTTCTACAACAATCATTTATCATACATTTTTAGTTTTGGTTTTTGGCTATACTGCCCGGTTTTCGGCTTTCGCGATCAGGGCGATCAGCGCCAATATCTCTCAGATTCATCGCAATTTAGAAGAATCAGCGGAACTTGCCTGCCAGTCATGGAGCAAAAGGCTGCGCTTTATTTTATTGCCTTTGGCCTGGCCGGGAATTTTAGCCAGCTGGGTTTTGTGCTTTGCCCTGTGCATGGGAGAACTGGGAGTGACATTATTGGTTATCCCGGCAGGTGAGGCGACATTGCCTATCCGGATATATACATTAATGCATTATGGCGCGCATAAACTTGTCTGCGGCTTATCCGTGATTTTAGTTTTAATTATCATGCTGCCGATTTTAATAGTATATTTGTTGTATAATAAATATAAGCATAAACTTTTAAGCAATGGAGCAATATGATTGAATTAAGGAACATCAGTAAATCTTTAGGTAAAAATAAAATTCTGCGGGATATTTCTTTTTCAGTTAAAAAGGCTGACAAATTAGTTATTCTCGGCCCATCCGGCAGCGGCAAGACAACTGTTCTTAGATTGATAGCTGGTTTGGAAATCTTGGATCAGGGGCAGATATTTTTTGATAAGAAAAACATGAACAATGTGGTTCCGGCAAAACGGGGAGTAAGCATGGTGTTTCAGGACCTGGCTTTATGGCCGCATATGAGTGTTTGGGAAAATCTGGCTTTTTGCTTAAATAAGCAAAACAAAACTAAAATAACTGAGATGCTTAGTGCTGTTGGCTTGGAGGATAAAGCAAAGGCTTACCCTCAGCAGCTTTCCGGAGGAGAAAAGCAAAGGCTGGCTTTGGCGAGAAGTTTAATTTTTAATCCTAAAATACTTTTGCTTGATGAACCGCTGAGCAGTATTGATCCTTTATTAAAAGATAATTTAATAAAATTGATTCTTGATTTGCAGAAAAAAATGTGGATAACCATGATTTATGTTACGCATGATCAAGCGGAAGCCGCTCAAATCGCGCAGCAGGTAATTTTACTGCATCAAGGTAAGATTGAACAAAAAGGCAGCCTTATAGAAATTCGGAATAATCCCAATAACCTGTTTGTGAAAAAATTTATGGGAGTAAAATAAAAATGATTCACTTTAAAATCAATAAACTGCTTAGCAATATAACTATTGGCTGTATATGTTTATTGCTTTTGGCAACAAGTGTTTTTGCCCAGGCTAAAGCTCAGGTATATTCAACCTGGGATACATTAGAAGTTGATACCTGCGCTACTGCCTGGCTGATTAAGAATTTTGTGGACAAAAGCGCGGAGTTTAAATTCTATCCCAAAGGTGAGATTATTAGCGAGGGCATTGCTTTTGATACTCCGGATGCTGAGTTTAGAAGAACAGCTGTATTTTGCGCCTTTGAGACAGTAGTAAATAAATATAAAATTACTGATCCAAGGGTAAGAGCAATTGGTAAGATTATTCATGAAATAGAAATTAATTACTGGTCGCAAGAAGCAAACTCAAAAATAGTTGAGCTTAAACAGGAAGTTTTCTCAGTGTTGCAGACAGCAACAAGTCTTGATCAGGGATTTGAAAAAACATTTTTAATTTTTGATAAATTGTATAATGATTTATCAATTAGATAACTAATAGTAAACAACTGTTTCTCTAAGAACTGATGCCCCTTAAAAAACCTCTACTAATAATCTTCGGCTTAATTTTATCACTTGTGATCCTAGAAACAGGATTGCGGTTTGCGGCTTGGATCGCGCAGCGCAATCTTAAACAAGAGTCATTTTCGAAGAATGGCAAACTTAAAATCCTTTGCTTAGGTGATTCATATACCTATGGCTTGGGCGTGGAAAGAGATCAAGCTTACCCCGCGCAATTAGAATCATTGCTTAAAGAAAAGCTGGGCAAGGATAAGGTTGAAGTGATCAATGCCGGCAGGCCAGGGATGAATACGCCTATGCTGGCTAACCGGTTTGATGCTTTTATGGATAATTATCAGCCGAATATTGTTTTGGTTCTGATTGGGACTAATGATGAATGGAATTTTAGCGGATTTATATCAGAGCCGACAACAATCATGGATAAGCTTTACTTATTTATTTGTTCACTGCGCACAGCTCGGATGTTTAAAATTGTCAAAACCGCTTTTAAAGAAAACCCGGAAATGAGTTTTCTGGAAATTAAAGCAAATAAAGATAATATCAGCAAAATGCTGAGCTTAATTGAGGAAAATGGAGGTTTAAACAATTCATATTATTATCAGGCGGTGATGATGGGTAATCAATATCGGGATATGTATAAGTTTGAAGAAGCAAAACTATACTATGATTGCGCTTTAAAAATCAATCCTGACGATGGGCTTATTTCTAAAGAATTATTGCGCTATCATAAAAAGGCCTTAACTGTATTAAGAGATGAGTTGAAAAAGTATAATATCAACAAAATATTGAAAGAAGTTGATCAGTTGGGAGGCTTTGATAAAGCTTATTATTATGACTTAATAAAAATGGGCAATGAGAGTCGTGATAATAATAGATTTGAAGAGGCAAAACTATATTATGATAGCGCTTTAAAAATCCAGCCTAATGGTCAGCGTATTACCCAAGAATTAATGGTTTATAATAAAAAATTAGCAAAAAGAGAAAATCTTGAATCTAAAAAAGACCCATTGGAAAAGAGCAAAGCAAATATCAGTGAGTATATTCGTTCAGTTTATCTGAATAAAGAGCAACTAGAGCATGATAATAAATTCATGCTGGAAATGATTGATCTTTCAAAAATTTGCAGAACAATATCTCTTTTTGAAGATAATTTATTACTGCTGACTAAAACTATTTATTTGTATGGATTTAGCGCTGAAGTATGGGAAGAGCTGGATGAATTATTTATTGCCTGGCCTTTTCCGGAAAATGCTATAGAGTTTTATCAAGCTTTATCTGTCAAATACCCAAATAATATTGATATTTACTTGCGTTTAGCCCGGCAATATAAAATAGTTCAAGATTATAAACAAGTTATAGCAAGTTTTGAAAAAGTTTTAGAATTAAATCCAAATAATCAGCAGGCAGTTGACGGAATAATAATGGCTAATGAGTTTATTGACATGGGATTGACAAAAGATTATGTTTTTCCAAATAACAATGCAGGTTTATTTGCGCAAATAAATACTGCTTTAGATAGAGATAAGGGTGAAATTCTGGCTGATGATCCTGGTAATAATGTGGTTGAAGCCCCGGAAATTGCCTTGGGTATCTATGTTCGGGAAAAAAGATATGATCAGCAGGTTGAAGATATCTTATCGCAAGATAAAGACTATGCCGCTCTTTTTGGAAAAAATCCTGCTAATTATGAAGCTTTTGTTGCCCAAAGATTAGCAAAAATCAGCAGTATTGTTAGCCAGCGGATAAAACAAATGTGTGCTTCAGCGAAACAAAGGAAATTAAAGATACTATTTCTAAGTTATCCGCTTTCGTTTTATCCAAGAGTCGCGAAAACAGTGGAAGCAGAGAGTATTCCGTTTATTGATTTTAGAGAAAGTTTTTTCTCCATAATCACTCCTGATAATTATAAAGATTATTTTTTGGCTGACGGCCATTGTACGCCAAAAGGCTATAAGATTGTGGCAGATAAAGTCGCGGAAATTATTTTGCCTGGAATATTAAATCAATCACTAGTATCAGCCCAAGGCTTGAATAATTAGGCTTAAAGGCGCTTGTTTAACTGCTTTTTTTCCTGCCTTGACTGTAGAGGGTAAAACAGGTAAAATAAATACCTAACCTAATGAAAGGTAACCATGTATATAAAAAAAGATCTTAAAAACTATATTGATGATTTAGCTTCAAAAAACTCTGTTCCAGGCGGCGGCAGTGCTTCAGCCTTAACCGGGATATTGGGCATGGCCTTAGTATCAATGGTTGCTAACTTTACCCATGATGAAAAACTCCAAGCACAGCTCCAGCAGCTGCTGACTAAAAATGAACAGCTTAAAAATAAGATTCAGGTTTTGATTGACCGGGATGTGGTTGTGTTTTTAAAGCTGCAGGATGCTTTAAAATTGCCTAAAGAAGCTGGGAAAAGATTTGATATTACTCAGAAATGCTTTAAAGACGCGGCAGAAGTGCCGTTTGAGATTTGCCAGCTTTGTTTTAAGGCAGTTAAATTAGCCCAGATAATCGCGAAAATTGGAAATACGCACTTGATTTCTGATACCGGCGGCGCGATTTATCTGTTAGTTGCCGCGTATAAATCCGCGGAACTTAATGTGAAAATAAATCTAAAGTATATTAAAGACAAAAAGTTTGCGGCTAAGAAAAAAGCGGATATGAAAAAAATGCTGAATAATATTTTAAGAATCGAAAAACAAATTGTGAAAAAAGTTGAAGGGTGTTTGTAAAATATTATGGCAAATTTATTACTAGGGAAAACAATTGCTGAACAGATTAATCAGCAGGTAAGCCGGGAAGTGGCTCAACTGCGTGAGAGATATAATGTTCAGCCAGTGCTTTGCGCGATTCAAGTCGGTGATGATAAAGAATCAACACTTTATCTGGATTTTCAGGGTAAAGTTGCCCAAAGATTGAATATTGGTTATCTGGTTAAAAGTTTACCCAAACAAACTACGAAGCAGGAATTAATTGCTTTAATTAAGCAGCTGAATGATGATCCGAAAATAAACGGAATTATTCTCCAGCTGCCATTACCTGCGCAGCTTGATCCCAATGAAATCAGAGGCAGTTTAAATCCCGCTAAAGATGTGGAAGGTGTGCATCCGGAGAATTTAGGCAATATTATTTTAAAGCGCAAAGGCTTTGCCCCGTGCACTGCCTGCGCGGTTATGGAATTATTAAAAAGCCTGAACATTGATTTATACGGTAAAGAAGCAGTTGTTGTCGGACACAGTGAGATAGTGGGTAAGCCATTGGCCGTGATGCTGTTAAATGAACTGGTTACTACCACGGTCTGTCACATTGCTACAGGTAAACGGGGCGTTTTAGCCGAGCATGTTAAACGCGCGGAAATCCTGATTGTGGCTGTGGGTAAACCGAATTTAATCAAAGGTGATTGGATAAAACCCGGGGCAATTGTGATTGATGTGGGAATAAATTGTATTGAACAGAAAATTGTCGGAGATGTGGAATTTGAGCCGGCTGAGAAAAAAGCCAGTTTTATCACTCCGGTTCCTGGCGGTGTGGGGCCAGTGACCGTAGCTTTGCTGATGCAGAATGTGACCCAGGCAGCTAAAGCGCAATTAAATTTAGATGGAGAATAAAATGAAACATTTGATTATTATTGGAAATTCAGCAGCCGGACATAAGGCCGCGATAACCGCCCGGGAACTTGATTCATCATTAAAAATCAGCGTGATCAGTGATGAAAAAGCCGGAGCTTATTCCCGGAATCTGCTGGCCGGAGTTTTGGAAAATAATCTGAAATTCAGGGATATTGTATTTGCGGATGAGAAGTTTTATGAACAAAAAAATATTCAGTTTATATCCGGCAAAAAAGTAGAAAAAATAAACACGAATAAAAACTGGGTGACGTTTATTGATAAAACCCGTTTGGTTTATGATGCTTTGATTGTTGCCAGCGGCATGAGTATGTCGGTGCCTAAATGCGTAAAAGGCGCGGCCAAACACGGAGTTATTGGTTTTCGCAGTATCAGTGATTTAAATGATATTATTCAGCTGATGCCGATTTCGCATACAGTATGTATTTGGGGCGGAGGACTTGCAGGTTTACAGGCAGCAGCGGCTTTAAAAAAGAAAAGAATGGAAGTTAAAGTCATTATTTCAGGCGATAAGCTTATGCCGGAGATCCTGGATGAAAACGGCGAGGAATTTTTGAAAAACCGATTAGCGCAACAGGAAATAGAATTAATCGCGGAAAAAAATATTGTGGATATTTTTGGCGACAGTGATGTAAAGGCAATTAAACTGGATAATGGTAAAGTAATTGCCTGTGATATTTTAATTGTGAATACAAATTTTCTGCCAAATACCAAGTTTCTCGATGAATCGGGTTTTGATCCCGAGGCAATAAAACAAGGGCTGGCTGTGGATGTTTTTTTGCAGACTAAAATTCCTAATATTTTTGCTGCCGGCGATGTTTTGGAAGTATCAGATAAAACCCTGGGGTTAATTGATCAAGCTAATTCCTGGTTTAAGGCCGAAGCTCAGGGTAAGATCGCGGCAGCTAATGCTGTGGCTTTTCTTGAGAAAAAAGATGAATTGAAAGCAGTTTATGAGCCGCAGAGGATTAATGTCGCGGAAAGTCAGATATTTGATTTAGCCGCGGTGTGTTTAGGGATTACCCGAAAACCAGATGATCCGGCATTTGAGGAATTGTCGTTTGTTGACGAAGAAACAAATGTTTATAAAAAAATTATTTTATGCGGTTTAAAAATTGTCGGCTTTGTTGCTGTGGGGAATACGCAAGAGCGTGATATTTTTAGCCAGCTGATTGAGCAGCAAACTGATATCAGTCAGGTTAAAGATGATTTAATTGATCAGGATTTTAATTCAGAGCTGTTAAAACAGCTGATTGCTAAACCAATCGCGGCTTAAAACTTTTTCCTGATATAAATATAAGATTAATCATAAGGTTGTAATGTTAGCTGAAAAATTTGAACCAATTATTGTTGAACTGCCTGTGCGGCAGATATACAGCCGCTTGGGTTATGTGAATAATAAAACCTGGCTATCGGATAAACAGCAAAAACAAATTAATGATTATATTGCTCAGGCTGAAGCCTTGATTGAGTTAAAAGGCCTGGCCATGGTTTTAGATATTAAACAAATTAATCAGTCAAAAATCAGCTTTTCGAATGAGCTTATGGTTAAGAGCAATTCATTGGCTAAATTATTGCTAAATTCTAGTCAGGCATTATTCATGGGGGCAACCAGCGGACAAGCAATCACTCAGGCGATCAGCAAAAACTCCGAAAATCACGGGGATATGACTCAGGCGGTGGTATTTGATGCTGTGGCCAGTGAAATGACTGACGCTGCTTTGGATTGGCTGGTTAATTATTATAATAATACAATGCGCAGGCAAAATAAAACTTTGACCAAACGCCGCTTTTCCGCGGGCTACGGTGATTTTGGTATAGAAAACCAAAAACTGATTTTTGATGTTTTAAACATGAAGCAGTTGGGAGTGGAAATTACGGATAGTTTTCTGCTTGTGCCGGAAAAATCAGTTACTGCTATTGCCGGTATTGGGCAGATTATTGCTTAAAGAAAGATTATGAATAATAAAATGAAAATATTAAATAAAAGTAAAAAAACTAATGATCGGGATATTAAAAAACTGATTAAGCGAAAACTGTTGATCTTAGACGGGGCAACCGGCACGCAATTGCAAAAGCTGGGCATGCCCCAGGGCGTATGTCCCGAGATCTGGGCAATGGAAAATCCGCAATTTATTCAAGCAGTGCATAAAAATTACGCGGCTAGCGGGGCGGATATTGTTTATACCTGCACCTTTGGCGCAAATCAGATCAAGCTTGAGCAGTATGGCGAACCTGATGTTTATAAAGTAAATAAAACTCTGGCTGATTTGGCGCGTAAAGCTGTTCCGGAAAATGTTCTGGTTGCCGGAGATATCGGGCCAACCGGGAAATTTGTCGCTCCGTTCGGGCCTTTGGAATTTGAGGAAGCAGTGAATATCTTTAAACAGCAAATCAAAGGCTTGCTCGCCGGAGGAGTAGATTTATTTGTTATTGAAACAATGATGGATATTCAGGAAGCCAGAGCGGCTTTGCTCGCGGCGCGTGAGTTAAGTGATAAATTCACAATCGTGACTATGACTTATGAAAATGATGCCAGAACTTTAAACGGCACTGATCCGGTTAGTGCTTTGATTACTTTACAGAGTTTAGGCGCTGATGCCGTGGGTAGTAATTGTTCCTGCGGTCCCAAACAAATGCTGGAAATAATCAAAGCAATGAAACCATATGCTAAAGTGCCTTTGGTGGCAAAACCAAATGCCGGGATGCCGCAATTAATTGATGGGCAAACTGTGTTCAGCATGCAGGCAAAAGAATTTGCCGGCTTTGCCGCGAAATTTAGCGCAAATGGCGTGAGTTTTCTTGGCGGCTGCTGCGGGACAACTCCGGAGCATATTCAGGCGCTTAAAACCAGAATAATAAAAAATAAAATAAAGCCTACTGCTTGTAGCCGTAAATCAATCAGCGCGGTTAGTTCCGCGCGCAGTCATTTGCTGCTTGATCTGGGCAAATCATTTTCAATTGTCGGTGAATGCATTAATCCCACTGGGAAAAAGAGCCTGCAGGAGGAATTACGCGCTGGCAAAATGAGTTTAGTCCGCGGTCTGGCTAAACAGCAGCAAGCGCAGGCAGCAAAAATGCTGGATGTTAATGCCGGAGTTGTGGGAATTGATGAGAAAAAGACATTATCCCAGATGATTAATCTGCTGAGTGTTAATTCTGAACTGCCTTTGGTTATTGATTCATCAACAGTGGAAGTAATTGAAAACGCTTTGCGGCTTTATCCCGGCCGGGCTTTGATAAATTCAATTTCCGCGGAACAGCATAAATTAGATAAATTACTGCCGATTGCCGCAAAATACGGAGCAATGTTTATTCTTTTGCCTTTAAATGATCGAGAAGTTCCTGAAAAATTTACGCGGCGTAAACAAATAGCTCTGGAGATATTTAAACAAGCGCAAAAGTATGGTTTTACCAAAGAAGATGTGGTAATCGACGGTTTGTGTATGACCATATCTTCGCATCCTGGTGCCGGCATTGAAACCATGAAAACCATTGAATGGGCAGCCAAAGTATTTAAAGCCAATTCAATTTGCGGATTATCGAATATTTCTTTTGGCATGCCCAGACGTTTGCGAATCAATTCCACATTCATGGCGATATTAAGAAAAAAAGGCATGTCTATGGTTATTAGCAATCCTTTGCATGAAACGGAGAAATACAATAAGCAAGCGGAAAATGTTTTGCTGGCTAAAGATAAGCACGCGGCTAAATATATTAAATACTGCCAGGACATTGAGCTAAAGCTAAAAGGCTTACCCCCAAAACTAAAAACAAGCGAAAGTTTATCGCCTGAAAAAAAAGTGGCGAACGCGATACTTGAAGGTAATAAAGAAGAAATAAAGGATTTGGCTAAAGCCGCGGTTGCCGCGGGGATAAAGCCTGAGGATCTGGTGCGGAAGATAATGATTCCGGCGATAAATCAGGTTGGTGATTTATTTGATAAAAAACAATTCTTTTTGCCGCAGCTGATTGCCAGTGCCCAAACCATGAAAACCGGTTTTGAGTATTTAGAACCTTTGCTCAAAAAAGGCCAAGCGGAAACCGCGAAAAAAAATATAATAATTTTAGCAACTGTAAAAGGCGATATTCATGATATTGGTAAAAATATTGTTGCTTTGCTGTTGAAAAATCATGGATTTTCGGTGATTGATTTGGGCAAAGATGTAAGTTCAGAAAAAATCATTGAGCAAATTAAAAAGCATAAAAATCCAATTGTCGGTTTATCAGCCTTGATGACCACAACAATGGTGAATATGAAACAAGTGATTGATCTGGCTAAAGAACAGGGGCTTGACTGTAGGTTTATTTTAGGCGGAGCAGTGATTACCCGGGCATACGCGGATTCTTTGGGCGCGGCTTATGCCGGTGACGGCGTAGAAGCAGTGCGCGTGGCTAAAAGCTTGAGCAAATAATCTAAACCAAGGCAGATATGAAAACTCCGATTTATAAACAAATTCTGATTAAAAATTCTTTGGTTAATACGGTATTAATTCCCACAGCAAAAGCTAATCTGATAATTGTTTCCGCGGCTCAGGGTTTTGTGATGTGCGGTTATCTTAATATTGATGTCGCGGAAAAGCTGGGAGACGCGGCTTGTATTGTCAGCGGGGTTTCCACTGTTGAGCAGCTTTTAGCAAAGCCAGTGGTTAAACTTACCAAACAAGCTGAGCAATTAGGGATCAGCCTGGGCGAAACCGGGCAGCAGGCATTGGAAAAAATGCTGGAACTAATTATTTGAAATAAAAACGCATTTTTGCTATACTGTTGAAAGGAAAAATGTTATGAAAAAAAACAAACTAACGGTTTTAGATATTATAAAGAAGAAAGCGCAGAACCAAAAAATATCCATGCTCACTGCCTATGATTATCCTATGGCTTGTTTGCTTGATGATATTGGGATTGATATTGTGCTTGTTGGTGATTCTTTGGGCAATGTGGTTTTAGGTCAGGATTCAACGATCAGTGTGACCATGGAGCAGATGCTGCATCATACCCAGGCAGTGAAAAACGGAATTAAAAAAGCTTTGCTGGTCGCGGATATGCCGTTTATGTCCTATAATGTGAGCATTGAACAGACAATTATCAATGCCGGAAGGTTTTTAAAGCAGGCTGGCGCTGACGCAATAAAACTCGAAGGCGCTAATTCCAGAATCCTGCAAATGGTCAAAGCAGTGGTTGAGGCAGGGATTCCGGTTATGGGGCATATTGGGTTGACTCCCCAGACTGCGGGTGCTTTGGGTGGGTTTAAAGTCCAGGGAAAAGATGCCAATGCCGCAAAACAAATTTTAGAAAACGCTCTGGCTTTGGAAAAAGCCGGTTGTTTCAGTATTGTATTTGAATGCATTCCTGATGCTTTGGCAGCCTTGATAACCCAAAGATTATCAATTCCGACCATTGGGATCGGAGCTGGTCCAAAATGTGACGGCCAAGTCTTGGTCACCCCTGATTTGCTGGGTTTAAATCAGCGGTTTACGCCGAAATTTGTGAAAAAATATGCTGATCTGAGCGCGATTATTAAAAAGGCAATTTCGGAATTTGTTCAAGAAGTAAATGAGGAAAAATTTCCCGACAAGCAGCATTCATTTACAATCAAGCCAGAGGAATTAAACGATCTTTAACTAAGTCTATTTTTTTGAGCAAAGGCGATGTTAACTACAAGTTATCAGATTTAATTGAAGGTAAACTATGCGAGTGGTTATTGTTGGGCCTGGGGCAATGGGATGTCTTTTTGCTTCCTTATTTAGCAAAAAAAAACAAGCCGAAGTTTGGTTATTGGACAATGATTCCAAAAGGGCAAAAAAAATCAGTGATCAGGGGATTATTGTTGAAGGCTTGGGGCAGAGCTTTAACCAAAAAGTAAATATTACCAGCCAGATTAAAGATATTCCCCCAAGTGATCTCGTGATTTTATGCGTTAAATCTTATGATACAGAAGGGGCAATAAAACAAATTGAACCCTTACTCGCGGAAGATACTAATGTTCTGACTTTGCAGAATGGTTTGGGTAATATTGAAATGATTGCTGAGATTGTGGGCAAAGACCGGGTTTTGGGTGGAGTTACTTCTAATGGCGCGACTTTATTGGGAGATGGGCATATTCGGTTTGGCGGTCAAGGTGAAACCGTGATCGGAAAAATTGACGGGCGTTTGACTGTTCCGATGCGCGGCATTCGGGAAATATTTAATAAATCAGGTTTCAGCACCCGGCTGAGCAAAGATATTAATGGAATTATCTGGAGCAAGCTGATTCTTAATGTGGGGATAAATGCTTTAAGCGCGCTTACGCGTTTAACTAATGGGCAGCTGCTTGAGTCTCCGGGAACAAGAGAAATCTTATCTCAGGTAGTAACTGAAGCTGTTAAAATTGCCAAGAAAAAAAGAATAAAACTGATTTATGATGATCCGATTCAAAAAGTGGAATCAGTTTGCAAAGCAACGGCAAACAATCTTTCATCAATGCTTCAGGATATTTTAAACAGGAAAATAACGGAAATTGATTGGATTAACGGAGCGATTGTCCGTCAGGGCAAGAGTCTGGGAATTGCTACTCCGGCAAATCTGATCCTGACTGATTTGATTAAAGCGATTGAATCAGCTTATAGGCCAAAACCTTAAAACCGGAAGAGGATTATGAGTAAAAAAGTTTTTATTGCCGCAACCCGCCAGGACAGCGGGAAAACAACTGTTAGTCTTGGTTTGATTTACTGTTTAAAAGAAAAATTTAAAAATATTGGATTTATTAAGCCGGTTGGCCAGCGTTATTTTATTGAGCAAGGCTATAAAATTGATGAAGATTCTATTCTGATTGAGCATGTTTGCCATATGCAGGCAGTGCTTAAAGATATGAGTCCGATCGCGGTTGAACGCGGTTTTACGGAAAAATATATTAAACACCCGCATAAAAGCGGTTTGATTAAAAAAATCAAAGACGCTTATAAGCAGATTGCCAAACATAATGAATTGGTGATCATTGAAGGCACTGGCCATGCCGGTGTGGGCGGTGTTTTTGATTTATCCAATGCTTTTGTGGCCAAACAATTAAAGAGTAAAGTAATTCTTATTTCTTCCGGCGGGATTGGTAAACCGATTGATGAAATCCTGTTAAACAAAGCTTTGTTTGATCAGGAAGGCGTGGAGATAATGGGGGTTATTATTAATAAAGTTTTACCGGAAAAATATAAAAAAGTAAATGAGCTGGTGCGCAAAGGATCAGCGCGTAAAGGATTAAAAGTCCTGGGCGTTATTCCTTATGAAAAAGATTTAACTAAACCAATGATCGGGCAAATTCAGGAAGAATTAAAAGCTAATGTTATTTATGGCTCTACTTTTATGGATAATGTGGTTGAGAAAATTGTAATCGGAGCAATGGAACCGCACGCCGCGCTGGATTATATAACTGATAAAAGTTTGGTAATTACCCCGGGAGACAGAGAAGATATTATTTTGACCGCGATCTGTATGCATCTGATTCACGGCGCTAATGGCCCATCGGTTTCCGGACTAATTCTTACCGGAGGGATAACTCCCCATCCTTCGGTTTTAAATCTGATAAAATGCACTGATATCCCCATATTACTAGTCAAAGAGGATACTTATAATGTTGCTTCCCGGGTGCATGATCTGAGGATTAAGATAAAACCGCAGGATAAGACAAAAACAAATTTAGTAATTGATTTGGTGAATAAATATGTGGATATGAACGCGATTGTTCGGAGTTTATAAGCAGGTATATTGGGAGGGTTAGATTGTTTAACTGTCCGCGCTAGATGCTTATAAAAGTTATTCTAGGATTATTTAATTTATGGATAGGTTTCTGCGATGAGAATTTTAATTATCAATCCTTTTGGGATTGGGGATGTTTTATTTTCCACTCCGGTTATTTCCGCTCTAAGGGGAAAATACCCGGATAGTTTTATCGCTTATTTATGTAATCAGGCAGCAGCTCCGCTCCTGGAAAATAATCCAAAAATCGATAAGTTATTTTTTTTTAGTCGAGGTGATTTTAAGAAAATACGACGCGAATCATTTTTAAAATACTTAACAGCTTTTATTCAGGCAATCTTAATAATTCGTAAACAGAAGTTTGATCTGGTTGTTGATCTATCTATGGTAATGCAGTATAGTTTAGTATTATGGCTTTTGGGTGTGCCCAAGCGTTATGGGTTTGATTATAAAAAAAGGGGACGATTCTTAACTGATAAAATCAGCGTTCAGACTTTTGTGGAAAAGCATGTGGTTGATTATTATGCTGATTTATTAACTAAGCTTGGGGTTGAAAATTTTAAGCGCGATTTGAGTCTTTATCTCTCAGCAGAAGACCAGCGCTGGGCAGTTAATTTTTTAAAAGCGCATAATATCGCAAAGCTAGATGTTCTCGTCGGGCTTGCTCCTTTTGGCGGTTTGAGTTGGGGAGTAGCCGCGGAAAATAAACAATGGCCGATTGAATCATATGCTTTTGTCGTAGAGCAGATAATTAGAAAGCATAAGCTAAAGATTCTCTTGTTTGGCACTAAAAAAGATTTAGCCAAAACCAAAGTTTTTAATAGGATCGCAGGCAAAACAGAGGTGATAAATTGTGCCGGACAGACAAGCTTGGGGCAGTTAGCAGCTTTGATCAGTAAATGCAAATTATTTATTTCTAATGACAGCGGGCCATTGCACATTGCCTGCGCGTTGAATCGGAATACTGTTTCGATTTATGGGCCGGTTGATGAAAATGTTTATGGCCCGATAGGCGATGAAAAATTACATAATATTGTTTGCGCGGATATTGATTGCCGGCCTTGTTATCAAAATTTCCAAAAACCAGAGTGTCCAACCATGAATTGTTTGCAATCTTTGGATAAACAAAAAGTTTTAGCAATAGTAGAAAAAACAATAATTGGGCTAAGTTCCTAATGAAATTTTATTGAAAAATATTGGTTTGTTTGATAATTAATCAAGGAGAATATGAAATGAATGTGCCGTTTATTGATGTGAAATCGCAAAATGCTCAGTTGATGCGCCAGTCATTGGCTGGTTTAAAAAAAGTTATGCAAGCCGGTGATTTTATTCTGGGAGCTGAGGTTAAGGGCTTTGAGCAGGATTTTGCCGCTTTTTGTAATGGGAAATTTGCTTTAGGTGTTAACTCTGGAACTGATGCTTTGTTTTTAAGCTTATTAAGTTTGGGTATTGGCCCGGGGGATGAAGTGATTTGTCCAGTGTATACTTATATTGCTACAGCGCTGAGCATATCTTATACCGGCGCGAAACCAGTTTTTGTTGATATTGACCCGAGAACCTATAATCTTGATCCAACTAAAATTGAAAAAAAGATAAATCAAAAAACTAAGGCGATTATTGCCGTGCATCTTTATGGCCAGCCGGCAAATATGCCGGAAATCATGCGCATTGCCAAAGCGCATAAGCTTAAAGTAATTGAAGACGCGGCCCAGGCGCATGCCGCGGCAATTAAAAATAAGAAAAATCAATGGCAAAAAGTCGGGGTTATCGGCGATATTGGCTGTTTTAGTTTTTATCCCACTAAGAATCTTGGCGGCTGCGGTGATGGCGGTTTGATTTTAACTAATGATAAACGGATTTATGAAAAATTGCATATGCTCCGCGATCAAGGCAGAAAAGGGAAAAATCGTTATCTCCACTTTTTAATTGGTTATAATTCCCGTTTGGATTCTTTGCAGGCAGTTATCCTTAGAGAAAAACTAAAGCTGTTAGAAATCTGGAACGCGGCAAGAAGAAAAAGCGCTCAGCTTTATTCACAACTATTAAAAGACTGTTCGCAAATTACAATCCCTTGGGAAATGGAAAACTATAAACATGTTTTTCATATATATCCTGTTTTACTTAAAAACCGAAATCAAGCGCAGAAAAACCTGGCAGCAAAAAATATTGGCACGGGAATTGTTTATCATCGCCCGTTGCATTTACAAGCTGCTTATAAATCGCTGGGGCATAAAAAAAATGATTTTCCGATCGCGGAATCAGTATCAGAAAGAGTTCTTTGTTTGCCGATGCATTCAAATCTGAACAATCAGCAAGTTGAATATGTTGTCGCTAGTTTAAAACAAGCAATTTGAGTTAATAAAAAAAGGAGTTTAAATGGAATCAAAAGAAATAATAAGTAAATTGATTGCCAATATTGAAAAAGTTATTGTGGGAAAAAGGCAGGCAGTTGAACTTTGTCTGGCAACTTTAATCAGCCGCGGCCATATTTTAATTGAGGATGTTCCTGGCCTGGGTAAAACAATGTTAGCCCGGGCGATCGCCTTGTCGATAAATGCTGATTTTAAACGGCTTCAGTTTACTCCGGATATTTTACCCTCGGATATTACGGGAGTTTCAATTTACAATCAAAAGACTCAGGAGTTTGAACCACGGCCTGGGCCGATATTTGCTAATATTGTTTTGGCTGATGAAATTAACCGGACAACTCCCCGCACTCAGTCCGGTTTGCTGGAATGTATGCAGGAAGGTAAGGTGACTATTGACGGAGTAAGTTATCCTGTACCGGATCCTTTTTTTGTTATTGCCACGGAAAACCCGATTGAATTTCAAGGCACATATCCTTTGCCGGAGGCCCAGATGGATCGATTTCTTTTATGCATCAGTATTGGCTATCCTAGTGCCGAAGAGGAAAATCTGATTGTTGAGCGTCAGGTTAAAAATCACCCAATTGAAAACATTAAAAGCGTAGTTGATTTAGGGCAAATTAAATTATTACAGGAAAAAGTAACTACAGTCCATATCTCTCCGGAAATAATGAGTTTTATTACTACAATTGTTCGGGCAACTCGGCTTCACCCAGATATTTTATTAGGGGCGAGTCCGCGCGGTTCTTTGGCTCTAATGCAGGCCAGTCGGGCAATCGCGTTGATTAATGACCGCGATTTTGTTATTCCGGATGATGTGAAGAGAATGGCTTTTTTTACTTTAGGGCATCGGATTGTTTTAAAGACCGAAGCTCAAGTAGAAGGGATTACCAAGCAAAAAGTTATTACCGAGGTTTTGCGCAGCGTTGCTGTTCCGCTTTAAGGATAATTATGCCGACAAAAAGAGCAATATTTGTATTCTGTTTTTCTTTGCTGCTTTTGATTGGAGCCTGGGCAAGTAATCTGGTGCTGCTTTATTTTGCTTTTTCCGCTTGTATCGGGCTGATAATCCTTAGTTTTATTTTCTCAAAATTCCTTTTATTCAATTTGGAAATTCAAAGAGAAATGCCGCCTCAGGCTCATGAAGGGGAATTGATTTCCGTGCGAATAAAACTGCGCAGCCGGTTTGCTTTGCTGGATCAATCAATGGAAATAGAAGATGTCTTCACCGCTGGCGGGCCTAATTATAAACCGAAAACAATTTATCTCAACGGAATTTCTAAAGGCAAAATCCAATTCGCTTATCAGGAATTCTGCTATAAGCGCGGCTGCTATAAAATCGGGCCGTTTAAGGCTAAGATCTTCGATCCGTTGGGCTTGTTTTATATGCAAAAGGAAATTTATGTGTATTCTTCTTTGGTGGTTTATCCCAGTATTTTTCAAGTCTATAACTTGCCGTTTATTCTTGGGCATTTAGCTCCGCGGTTTGGAGAACAAACCACCCGGATCAGTGGGAATTATGAGGAGTTTTACGGAATTAGAGAATATCAGCAGGAAGACGGCTGGCGGAGAATTCATTGGCGCTCGACTGCCAGAGCCTCGGAACTAATGGTCAAACATTTCGAACAAAGTTCGCAGTGGAAGGCAATGCTGGTGCTTGATTGCTGCAAAGCCAATAGTGTTGGCTTTGGGAAAAATAATACTTTTGAATACGCGATTAAGATAATTGCTTCTTTAACAAAATATCTGATGTTTAAAAACGCGTCTTTTGGCTTCCTGGCTAATACCAAGACTCCTTTGCGGATAAATATAAGTAAAGGAAAAAATCATTATTATAAAATTCTTGATAAGCTGGCAGTGATTGATTCAGACGGGCTGATAAATTCGCATACATTGCTGGCCAAGTATCAATGGCTTCTGCCGAACAGTTCAAGTTTGATTATTGCCTCAAATAATTTTGACCAGGGTTTGCTTAAATTCCTTAGTTATTTAAAAATCCAAAAAAACATTGGAATTATTCCGATAGTTTTAAATTCTGTTTCCTTTGCCGTAGATAAGCCGGCAAAAGAAATTTTCAGCCAAAAAGCTCGTCAGATTAAAAACGTATTTAATCAGATTAGTTCCCAGGTCTATGTGATTAATTGTAATGATGATTTAAAAACGCATTTTATGAGATAATTATGAATGATAATCGAATCAAATCTTTATATTTTTTGTTTACCTTTATTTTATGCGCCTGCGCTGGATTATCAGCAGAGCCATTGATTGGTAAAATTTATTTGGCAATATTTTGCATTGCTTGCGCCTTGGGGATTACCTTTAGTTCTCAGGTAAGCTTTGAGCTTAAAAAAAATCTGCGCAAGCTGTTTGGCTGGATATTGTTGATAGCTTTGCCGGTTTTTTTCTGGAAATTCACTTTGCAGCAATCGGCATTACCCAATCTGATCAGAGTGTTTATCCTCTTGATTATTGCCGGATGTTTTATAATCGAAAATCCGTCCGCGCTTAGTTTGGTTCATTTTGAATGCATTTTTATAACAATTTTTTCCGCTTGTCTGCCGTTTATTATTCATCCGCGTTATCAAGTAGCGCTTTTTGGATTAGGTTTATTTGTTACTGTTTTGCTGCTGCAGATAACTCAAATCAGCGCTTCTTCGGAAAATCAAGCTAGTCAATATGTGATTAGCAATGTCAGCATTACCCGAAGATTTATTTTGTCTTTTATAATTTCTTTGTTGATAGTGGGTATTGGCACAATTGTTTTTTTTATTGTGCCTAAGTATTCTTTTCAGCTGGATTTAGACTGGGGCAGAGCTTCTTTAGTTGATTTCAAACTCAAACCAAAAAGCAATTTGCGGTTAATGATGCCGTATCAAGGCGGAGAAAAAGAGCTTAGTCAAGCTGAAGTTGTGCCTTATTTGCGCTCGCTTTTTATCAAGCCGGAAAAAGCTGAAAACTTAATGCTTTTTAAAAATAATAAATGGAAGCAGCCGTTAATTATCAAAGATAAGAAAAAAGAGGAAATAATTGAGACCAAGATTAAAGACGGTAATAATCAAAAAGGCCTGGTTTCCGAAGGGATGGATATTAGTCCGGAAGATGAAAATGAAATAATAAGCAAAGCAGCAGAAAACCTTGAATCTAAACTTAAAACCCAGATAAAAGATCTAAAAGCAAAGATTGCTAAACAAAAAAAATTATATAATTTAATCAGTTTTTTAGGAAAAGATGATCCGTTGCAGGCAGGGAAGGCTAAAGAAATTGGAGAGCAAATTAAAAAAGATTTGCAGGAGCTGAGCCGCTTAAATAATGAACTTAAGCAAAATCAAGGCCGAACCGCGGATATGCGGACTTTAGAAAAACAAGGTTCAGCGAAAAATAAAGATAATGAAAAAGCTAACAGCCAAGGTAATGATTCCGGTGATCAGGGGGCTGGCGAGGGAAAAGAAGGAATAGGTGAAGGTGATGATGGAGTCGGTGATGGGACGGGATTTGGAGAGAAAGGTACAGGTGAAGGTGAGGCTGGTAGTGTAGAAGGTGAAGTCAGAGAAGAATCAGGACAAGGAATAGGTGAAACCAATGATCAGGATATTGGGGAAAGTGGTCAAGAACCAGGTAAAGATGCTGAAGGCGAACAAGGCCAAAAACAAGATTCTCCATTGTATCCCGGAGATGACAAAACAGGGCAAACAGACAGCAAAACCGGGCTTTCTGGTGATAATCAATCTGAAAATAAGGCAAATGATAATCAAGCCAACAGCGGTAATGATCCATCAGATCAGCGATCAGAGTCAGATGAAAAAAACGATTCAGCAGATAGTTTTCAAAATAAAAGCAGTGAATTTTTTGAA
Organism: Candidatus Omnitrophota bacterium; assembly: GCA_018817585.1. Lineage (GTDB taxonomy): Bacteria > Omnitrophota > Gorgyraeia > B26-G9 > B26-G9 > JAHITE01. The sequence goes on along the minus strand of JAHITE010000081.1, from coordinate 106,593 downwards.
TCTGGAGATGAATCGGATCAGGCTAATGAACAATCCGATAAATTTAAAGATAGCGAAGATAATGAAGGAGCTAAACAAAAAACTTCTCCTCCTGACTTAGATCAAAATAATGGTTCGGAACAAAAAGAAGTCAATGATGGAAAAGGTGATTCTAAAGGAGCTGGAGGGGGCACTAATCTTGATGGATCGGGATCTGGAGGAGGAAAAAGCGGGACTCAAGGAAAATCATCAGGTTCAGGAGGCAACAGCGGAGAAGGCAAAGGAGATTCTGGCTCAGGCGGATCAGGCAGCTCTGGTGGACAGTCAAATCAAGCGGGTTCGGGTGGTAATGGTGGCGGAGAATCAGGAACTGACGGGGCTAAGGAATCAGCTGGGCAAGGTTCCTCTGATGGAGTGGCCGGGGAAGGTACTGGCGCGGGGGGGGAGGGGCATAGCCCGGGGGGAAGTGAATCGGCAAAGGAAAAGAAAACAGAAAAAGATCCAAAAAATCTAACCATAACCAATTATTTGTTTAGATTTGAGAACAAACCATTATCAGAATTCAGAAAACGAATCGCTTTAATCGCGAAAGGTAATAAGCAAAAAAAAGAGTTTGTGACTTTACCTAATAATGAACAGTCTAAACAAGCTAATCAGAATAAACATAAAGTGAAGAAAAAAACTAAACAGGAAGAACCCGAGATCTTAGTCAAACAGTTGGATGGCACGAGTTTAAATAATAATTTCTTTTGGCATTTATTTGTATTTTTTGCCGTATTATTTTGTGGCGGAATTTGCTGGGCAGTTTTTTATTTAATTTTCTGTGTTTTTAGGAAAATCTTTCGAGATTTAAAGCTGCGTTATTATTTAATATTTAAATTAAACAGAATCAGTATTTATTTATTTTATAATCTTTTGTTTGTATTTAAGAAAATAGGGGTAATTTCGCATGAGTTTTTAACTCCGCAGGAAATCAGCGCGATTGTTGCTAAAAAATACAATTTATCTGAACCAGCGCTTCAGGAGATAACCCGGGAATTTGAAAAGTCACGATACAGTAATCATCCAATCAGTAAAAATAATATTAAGGCTTGTATTAATGCCTATAATCAGTTAAAAATAGATATATTGAAAAATAATACTTTGCGACAGAAAATTATGCTGAGTTTAGATATGCTGAGCATTAAAAGTGGGGGAAATCATGATTTATGATCTTATAATTATCGGAGCAGGTCCGGCAGGATTGACGGCTTGTTTGTATGCTCTGCGTTCGCGGTTAAATGTTTTATTGATTGATAAAGCAATGCCTGGGGGATATCTTGGCCAAATTTTGGAATTAGAAAATTATCCGGGTTTTGAAATGATTTCCGGATTTGAATTGGCGGAACGGATGGTAAAGCAATTGGAAAAATATGCTTATCAATTTAAACAATTTGATGTGGAAAAAATTGAAAAGCAAAACGATTTTTGGACTGTAATAAACGGCGGGGAAAAATTAATAACAAAAACTTTGATCATTGCCACAGGTTCATCACCTCGGAAACTAGGCATTGAAGGCGAAGCGGAATTTGTTGGCAAAGGGGTTTCTTATTGCGGTGTTTGCGACGCGCCTTTTTTTCGCGATAAAGAAGTGGTAGTTATTGGCGGAGGCAATACAGCTTTAGAAGAAGCGATTTATCTAACTAAGTTCGTGAGTAAAGTTACAATTGTGCATCGCCGTGAGGGATTGCGAGCGGATAAGATTTTAGAAGACCGAGCCCGGGAAAATAAAAAAATCCAATTTATCCTGAATGCTGTTTGCGTAAAAATCAGCGGAGCAAGTATTGTGGAACAAATAATTATCAAAGATGTTAATACTGGCAGGCAGCAAGATCTGAAAATTCAGGGAGTTTTTGTTTTTGCGGGTATGAATCCGCGGACAGAGTTTTTAAACAATTTGCTTGAAACAGACAAAGCAGGCAATATCATCAGCGATAAGAATTTAGCGGCAAGTCAACCCGGAGTTTTTGTTTGCGGAGACTGCACTGATATTACTTTGCGCCAAGTTATTACTGCTTGCGGCCAAGGAGCGATTGCCGCTTATTCAGTAAATAAATATCTAGAAAGCTGATCATGTTAAAAATTTTAATCAATAAAAATCCGATTTTGCGTAAAACTTCGGATAATCTGGAAAAAATAACAGCTAAAGATAAGCAGTTTTTTAAACAAATGCTGGATTTAATGTATGAAAAAAAAGGCATTGGTCTGGCGGCTGTTCAGGTGGGGATATTAAAACGAGTAATAACCATCGATATTGGCCAAGGTCCGATTGTTCTGGTTAATCCAATAATTATAAAGAAAAGAGGCAAAAAAATAGCGATGGAAGAAGGCTGTTTAAGTCTTCCGAACATTACGGTTAAGGTCTCTCGTTGTGCGCAGGTAGTTTTAAAAGCAATGAATGTCTCCGGAGAAAATGTCAAATTTGAAGCCACGGATTTATTGGCCAGGGTACTGCAGCATGAGATTGATCATCTTAATGGTCGAATGATTATTGATTATCTGCCTTGGCCTAAGCGGATTGCTTTAAAACGCCAAATATCCTAACTTATTATTTTGCAGTATGTTGCAATTTGTATTTTATTTTAATTATTCATGCGGTAAATTAAAAATAAAACTGGGAAGTAAGCTTTAATCATTTGCTATAACTTAGTTTATTTAAAGTATGTTACGGGGTTTACATTTAAAAAACTTTATGATAGAATATGGAAAATTGAAAGGAGGTGAAAAATATGTCAAAGGTGACAAATAGTAAAGAAAAGATAATCAATGATTTTAAAGAGCATGATAAAGACACTGGGTCGGCTAATGTGCAGATTGCTTTACTGACTTCAAGAATCAATGAATTGACCGGGCATTTAAAGATGCACAAAAAAGATTATAGTTCCAGAGTCGGATTATTGCAGCTGGTTTCTAAAAGAAGACGGTTGTTGGATTATCTAAAGAAAGAGGATTTCAAGAAATATAAAGCTATTCTTGATAAACTCAGTTTGAGAAAGTAAGGATTAACGATAGGGTTGAGAAAATTATAAATAATAAAAAAGAGAAAAGAAAAGAGAAGAGAATGATAGAGAAAATTGAAATAAAATTAAGTGATGATCCAATTGTATTTGAATCAGGTAAATTAGCAAAACAGGCCAATGCTTCTGTAACAGTTACTTGTGGTGGTACTGTTGTTTTGGTTACTGCTGTAATGTCGAAAGAAGCAAAGGAAAATATAGATTTCTTACCGTTAACGGTTGAATATAAAGAAAAGACTTATGCTGCTGGAAAAATCCCCGGAGGATTCTTTAAACGGGAAGGCCGGTCTTCGGAAAAGGAAATATTGACGTCCAGACTTATTGATCGTCCATTGCGTCCTTTATTTCCCAAAGGCTTTTATAATGAAATCCAGATTTTTGCTATGGTACTTTCCTGCGATGGGGTCAATGACCCGGATATTCTGTCAGTGATTGGCGCTTCAACAGCATTAACTATATCAGATATCCCCTTTTCCGGTCCAATCGGTGCTGTGAAAATCGGCAGGATAAATAATCAGTTTATTGTTAATCCTACTTTTGATCAAGTCAAAGAAAGTGATTTAGAAGTTGTGATTGCCGGCAGTAAAAACGGGATCAATATGATTGAAAGCGGTGCTTATCAGGTAAGTGAAGAAGTTATGCTTGAGGCTATGGAGTTTGGTTATGAAAAGCTGCTGGGGCTTATTGCTGTTCAGGAGCAGTTCGCGAAAAAATGCGGCAAGCCGAAAGCTCAGATTGAATTTAAGCAGACACCAACTGGATTATATGAGAAAGTAAAAGAGTTATCTTTAGCCAGATTAAATGAAGTTTATCAAATTGGTTCTAAAGAAGAAAGAATCGAGCAATTATCGATTATTGCTAGTGATCTCGATGATGCCTTGGTTTCCGATGATTCCGATTATAGCGGAATGGATGTTGCCGCTATGCTGGGGAAAGTGGAAAAAGAGCAAGTGCGCAAAATGATTCTGGAAAACAAAAAAAGAGTTGATGGCCGCGGATATACTGATATCCGACCAATAACTTCTGAAGTATCTGCTTTACCCCAAACTCACGGTTCAGCGATTTTTACCCGAGGACAGACTCAGAGTTTAGGCGTAGTAACTTTGGGTACCAGCGCTGATGAACAGCGAATTGATGCTTTAGTTGGGGAATCAACCAAGACTTTTATGCTGCATTATAATTTCCCATCATTCAGTGTTGGGGAAGTTCGTCCGATTCGCGGACCAGGGCGCAGAGAGATTGGTCACGGAGCTTTGGCCGAGAGAGCCTTGGCGCCGGTAATGCCTTCTAAGGAAAAATTTCCTTATACGGTTCGCTTGGTTTCAGAAATTCTCGAATCAAATGGTTCTTCAAGTATGGCAACTGTTTGTGCCGGGACTTTGGCTTTAATGGATGCCGGGGTGCCGATTCTTAAACCTGTTTCCGGAATTGCCATGGGGTTGATTAAAGAAGGCGATGCGGTAGCGGTTCTGACTGACATCCTTGGATTGGAAGATCATTTGGGGGATATGGATTTTAAAGTTACTGGAACTCGTGACGGAGTTACCGCGATTCAGCTTGATTCGAAAATCGAAGGAATTAATATTGAAATCCTGAAGAAAGCATTGGCTCAGGCAAAACAGGCAAGACTGTTTATTCTGGATAAAATTGAAGAGACTTTAGCTCAGCCGCGAGCGGATATATCTAAATACGCGCCGCGGATTACGGTAATAACTGTTCCGCAGGATAAGATAAAAGATATTATCGGCCCTGGTGGAAAAATCATAAAACAGATCGTTGCTGATACTGGAGTAAAAATTGATATTGACGATGACGGAAGAGTCTCTATTGCTTCAGCTGATTCTAAAGCATCACAAAGAGCGATTGATATTGTTAGAGGACTTATCGCGGAAGCTGAAGTAGGTCAAGTATATGAAGGCAAAATAACCCGCTTGATGAATTTCGGGGCTTTTTGCGAGATCCTTCCGAATAAAGAAGGATTGATTCATGTATCTGAATTGGCTGACAGCTTTGTGAAAAATGTTGAAGATGTGGTAAAAGTCGGAGACATTGTAAAAGTTAAAGTCATTGAAATTGATAAAATGAAACGGATTAACCTGAGTGTTAAACAGGCGATGCCGAAAAAAGAAAACTCAGTGAAATCTGAGTAAGGATAAGTTAACTGTATGGATACCATTTTAGTTAAAATAAAACAAAAAGAAAACTGTGCTGACTTGCCGCTGCCTGCTTATATGAGCAGCGGCTCAGCCGGCATGGATCTTTATGCTGATGTTGATGGTGAGATTACTCTTGACCCAGGGCAGATTAAGCTGATATCCGCGGGGATTTATATTAGTCTGCCTGAAGGTTATGAGGCTCAAATCAGACCGCGCAGCGGTCTGGCTGTAAAACATGGGATTGGAATTGTAAATAGTCCTGGAACGATAGATGCTGATTATCGCGGCTTAATAAATATTATTATGATAAATTTCGGCGCGGAATCTTATAAAATTAAAAGAGCCAGCCGGATCGCGCAAATGGTAATAAATAAGGTTACACAGGCGGAATTTGAAGTAGTGAATGAACTTGATCGAACTGTCCGCAATACAGGGGGATTCGGCCATACCGGAGTATAATCAATGAGTGAAAAACAAGTTAGGGTAATGTGGGCGGTTATCCTTTTTGGAATGTGTACTTTTTTATTAATCAGCTTCTTTTCTTATGATCCAGCAGATATTCTCTTTAATACTTCAAGTCCTAATATTCATCTCAAGAATTTTACTGGTTATGTTGGAGCATATCTTGTTTGGGGCTTATTGCTGGCTATCGGCTGGGGCGCTTATTTTATTCCCGCGCTTTTCTGCTTATGGGCAATCGGTAAAATAATGGGCAGGATTACCGCGAATTTTTATGCCAAATTCTTTGGCTTTTTTTTTGTGATCTGGTCCTTTTCCGCAATGATGAGTACGCTTACTTCTTCTTATAATGTCAGTCGGATGGCTACCGGAGGAATTTTAGGTTTTTATACTTCCTTAATGCTGACAAAATATTTTGGTGAAATCGGGAGCATGATCATTCTCGGTACTATTTTTATTCTTTCCTTATTATTAGCCACAGAGTTTTTGATTGTGCCGATTGTTTTACAGTCTTCAAAAGGTTTACTTCAGTTATTGAAATTGCCTGGTTTTATCAAAAATGATAAAACCAAGGCAGCCAGGCAGTCAAGATCGGCGCGGATAAGAAAAGTTGTTACGGATGATTATCAGGAAGAGGAAGCTGAAGAAGATTATGATACCGATGGCTTGGATCAGCCGGTTAAGTCTAACAAACGCCAGAAAAAGAAAAATGTTCCGGAAAAAGAAGAAGCCATGGTCAGCAAATTCTTAAAATTAGTGATGAAAAAGCCACAGCCAAAAATAAAAGCTAAAGCTAAAAAAGAAACTCCCGCGCGGGTGTTTGCCCAGAAATTTGTCGGTGATTATAAACTTCCGCCGCTTGATTTATTAACCGATCCGCCGCCGGTAGAACAGCGATTGATTAAAGATGATCTTGATGGTAATTCCCGGATACTTGAAGAAACTTTACGTGATTTTAATATTGAAGTAAAAGTCACGGCTGTTGAGCAAGGCCCGGTATTAACCAGATATGAATTGCAGCCTGCTCCGGGGGTAAAAATTAATCAAATTATGAATTTGGGCGATGATATTGCTTTAAATTTAAAAGCGCCCAGCGTGCATATTGTCGCTCCGATTCCCGGCAAGGGAACAGTCGGCGTGGATGTGCCGAATATCAAAGCAACATTGGTTTTTCTTAAAGAACTGCTGGAAACTCCGGATTTTCAGGACTCAGTTTCTAAAGTTACTTTAGCTTTGGGAAAAGATATTTCCGGAAATACTTTGGTCGCGGATTTAGCGGCCATGCCGCATTTACTAATTGCCGGAACCACTGGCGCGGGAAAAACAGTATGCGTGAATATTTTGATCATGAGCTTGTTATTTCAAGCCAGTCCTGAAGAAGTGAAATTAATTTTAGTTGACCCTAAAATGGTGGAAATGACAATGTACAACGGTTTGCCGCATTTGATTTGTCCGGTCATTAATGATGTGAAAAAAGCAGCCGGGGCATTAGAATGGGCGGTTTCAGAAATGGAAGACCGCTATAAATTGCTGGCCAAAGTGGGAGTGAGAAATATTGCCGGTTATAATCAAAAAATAAAAGAAGGGCTTAAAGAGATTGAGGATGGTGATAAGAAAATTCCTCTTGAACTAATGCCCTATATTGTTATAGTTATTGATGAATTAGCGGATATGATGCTGCTTAGTCCCAAAGAAGTCGAAGGCTCGATTACCCGTTTAGCGCAGCTTTCCCGGGCAATCGGCATTCATTTAGTATTGGCAACGCAGCGTCCTTCTGTGGATGTTATTACCGGTTTAATTAAAGCTAACTTCCCAGCGCGAATTTCATTCCGCGTAGCTAGTAAAATAGATTCCCGAACTGTTTTGGATATGAACGGCGCGGATAAACTTTTAGGTAAAGGCGATATGCTGTTCCTGAAACCGGGAAATTTTAAATTAGTCCGCGCTCAGTCCGCATTAGTTAATGACGATGAAATTGAAAAAACCGTGAACTTCTGTAAACAACAGCGGTTGGCTGTTTATTCTGATGAAATTCTTAAAGATCCGGTTAAAATGTTTGCCAGCGGGACTAAACATAAAAAAGATGCTTTGTTTGAAGAAGCGGCAAAATTAGTGATTAATTCGCAGCAAGCTTCGGTTTCTATGCTCCAGCGTAGGCTGCGCCTAGGTTATTCCAGAGCCGCGCGTTTGATTGATATGATGGAAGAAGAAGGGATTGTTGGCGCTTTTCGCGGCTCCAAGGCCCGGGAGATTTTAGTTGATAGCTGGGATGAGGTTGCTTTGAACACGCGGGAATCAGAAGAGTAAATGATTTAGGATTGAGCTCAAGCTGTTTTTAAATGACCGAGAGGCTAGTTTTATTGCTAAAAGGTTTAAAATGAAAGTATCATTGATTAGTTTGGGATGTTCTAAAAATCTGGTTGACTCTGAGATCATGCTGGGGTTTTTAAAAAAAGCCGGATTTGAGATCAAAGAAGATGCTAATGGCGCTGATGTCGCGATTATCAATACTTGCGCTTTTATAAAAGAGGCAAAGCAGGAAGCGATTGACGAGATCTTTAATCTGGTTGAATTAAAAAAGAAAAACAAGCTTAAGAAGATTATTGTCGCCGGTTGTTTGCCGCAAAGATATAGTCAGGATTTGCCGGAATTGTTAAAAGAAGTTGATGGTTTTGTTGGTCCGGGAAGTATTGATAAAATTATTAGCGTGATTAAAAAAGCCGATAATAATGAATATAAACTAATTACCCCGAAAAATCATTATTTGTATAAACATACGACTCCCCGCCAATCGCTTACGCCGTCGCATTACACGTATGTTAAAATCGCTGATGGCTGCGATAATCGCTGCAGCTACTGCGTTATTCCTCAGATTCGCGGGGCTTATCGTTCCCGAACAATCGAGTCAATAACCGCGGAAGTTAAAGCATTGGTTAAAAAAGGGGTAAAAGAAATTAATTTAATCAGCCAGGATTCGACTTTTTACGGTCAGGATATTTATCAAAAATTCAGCTTAGATTTATTGTTAAAGCAGCTGGTTAAAATAAAAGGTGATTTTTGGATAAGAATTTTGTATTCTCATCCATTACATTTTAATAAAGCATTGCTGGATACGATAAAAACCGAACCAAAAATCTGCAAGTATATTGATTTGCCGATACAGCATATAAACAATAAAATCCTAAAATTAATGGGGCGGAAAGTCAGCAAACAGCGGATAAAAGATTTAATAAAACAAATTCGGGCGGAATTGCCGGATGCTGCTCTGCGGACTTCATTGATTGTCGGCTTTCCTCAGGAAAGCGAAGCTGACTTTAAGGAATTGTCTGATTTTATTAAAACCGCGGAATTTGAAAGATTGGGTGTTTTTGCTTATTCTCAGGAAGAAAATACTTTGGCCGCGGAGTTAAAAGGCCAGATTCCGGAAAAAATAAAGCAAAGCAGACTTAAAAAAATTATGACTTTACAGCAGAAAATTATTACAAAAAAACATAATAAACTTATTGGCAGAGTAATCGATGTTTTGATTGAAGAGGTTCCAGAAAAAAATCTGGCTGCTGGCCGCAGTCAATTTGATGCTCCGGATGTAGATGGTCTGATTTATGTCAATGGAGATAAGCTAAAAGTCGGAGAGATGATTAGAGTGAAAATAACAGACAGTATGGTCTATGATTTAATGGGAGATAAACAATGAATCTGCCCAATAAACTAACTGTTACGCGCATTATCCTGAGTTTTATATTTATTATTTTTATTTTTTCGCAGGGGTTTTTAGCTAAAACATTGGCTTTTGCTGTTTTTTTGATTGCTTCGTTAACTGATTTTTTTGATGGTTATATCGCGCGTAAATATAATTTAATTACGGATTTAGGCAAATTGCTTGACCCGATTGCCGATAAAATTCTGGTATTAGCCGCTTTTTCCGCGTTTGTGTATATGCGGATTATTCCTGTCTGGATGCTAGTGATAATAATATTCCGGGAATTGTTAATTACCGGAATTCGGCTGGTTTTAGCGCGTAAAGGTAAAGTTATTGCCGCATCAATCTGGGGTAAATATAAAACCGTTGGACAGATGATCGCGATTTTTATTATTTTAAGCTTTATTGTGATAAAAGAAGCCGGGACTAATAAATATGACTTCTGGAGTCAGGCTTGGCAAATCAGTTCAATAAACATTATAAACTTTGTGATGTATATTACTATTGGCCTTACGCTTGTATCGGGGATTTCATATTTTTTGAAAAATAAAAATGAATTTAAAAACTGAAAAACTCACTAAACTGATTGTGACTTTTTTTTACCTGGGATATGTTCCGTATATGCCAGGGACATTTGGATCATTAGCCGGGGTTATTATCTTTCTTTGCTTAGGCAAGAGCAGCCTTGCGGTTATTCTGGCGACAATTATTATTACGCTGTTGGGGTTTGTTTTTTGCGGCTTAGCGGAGAAAGTATTTTCCCAAAAAGATCCGTCTTGTATTGTGATTGATGAAGTAAGCGGCATGCTTTTATGTTATTGTTTTGTGAAAATCAGCTTATTTAATGTAATTGCCGGATTTGTTTTGTTTAGGCTGTTTGACATTATTAAACCATTTCAGATAAAGCGGTTAGAAAAGATTAAAGGCAGTGCCGGGATAATGCTTGATGATCTTGCTGCCGCTGGCTACGCGATTATTTTTTTAAAAGTAATAAATCATTTGATTAAATTATTTGGTTAAAAAATGGATGATTAATTTAGAGTTAGATTCTAATAGTCAAAACTTAAGGTTATTTCAAGCTATCCCAATTCCACTTCTGAAATCTTAGAATAAATAGCGCCACTACTGTTTAATTCACTTTTATATAAAACTAATTTGTGCAGTTCTTCATTAGCAATGCTTAGTTTCATATTGTCAATGATTTCAGTAAGTTCGGTTTTATTCTGAAGTGATTTTATTCGAGCCAGGGTAATATGAGGATGAAAGTGTTTATCACCGGCTTTGATGTTTATTGCTTTTAATTCTTTTGAAAATAAGGTGTTGATTTGAGTTATTTGGCTGTAGCCGCTGCTTATTCCAGCCCAAAGAACCTGATGTTCTTGTTTAAATGGGAAAACACCTAATACCCCTAAAGCAATGGGAAAACTTTTTATTTTTTTAGCAATGTTTTCTTTAATTGCCTTAACAATGCTGATTTGTTCCTGAGAAATATTTCCTAGAAAATATACACTAAGATGCAGATTATTCGGGATAGTCCAGGAAATTTCACCGGAAAGATGTTTTAGTTTTTTTTGAATTTTTTCAAGCTCTTCTCGTAGCTTTGGGCTTAATTCCAGAGCAATGAATCCGCGGATAGTATTTTTCATAAAATTTATTATATGGCAGATTTAAAAATATGGCAAGTAAATTAAGCTTTTTCCGCGGATAATCAGGCTAAACAAAGTTTTGACTTGATAAATGCTTATTCGAGCAGTAAGATAATGATGGGATAATTCAATAGATAAAATCGGAGATGTTTATGTTCAGAATTGAAGTTGACAGTTTGGCTAATATGATCTCTCTGCATTTCTCCGGGATATTTGATGCTAAGCAGGGAGAGGAATTAGGTGGTTTAAATGTCATTATTTCACTATTCTAAGCATGTTGAGATTAAAACTTGCAGTAGTGTGGAAGAAGCTAAAAAATATTTATTTAAAAAAATTGCCAGGAGGAAATAAATGGCGTCACTTAATATGGAAGGGCCTTATCTGCTCATACCCGATAAAATTGACGAAGTTGTAACCTCGATGCAGCCAGGCGCTTTTGCTTTAGGCTATATTGCGGATGTTAATTTTGTTGTGGTTTATGTCGGGCGTTCGGATAAAAATTTAAACGAAACTCTTAAAGACTGGGTGTTTAGAAAAAGCGATTGTATGTTTTTTAAATATGCTTTTACTAAAAATTCTTATGAGGCTTTTGTAAAAGAGTGTATTAGTTATCATGACTTTGGCGCGATTAATCTTAAATGTGAGCAGCATCCGCAGCGGATTGAAGGAACTGATTGGAGATGTCCTGGCTGTGATGTCTACAAATAAGCATTATTTATAAACAAAATTCGATCTGAATAATCTAAAACCTGGTTTTAAAAAGGAAAAATGCCGGAATCTACTAAAAATGAATATTTTATGAATAAAGCAATAAACTGTGCCCAAAAAGGGATCAGGAAAGGTCAGACTCCTTTCGGGGCGTGTATTGTAAAAAACAATCTGATTATTGCCTTGGCCCATAATAAAGTATGGGTATCCACAGACATTACCGCGCATGCTGAGATTGTGGCTATCCGCTTGGCTTGTAAAAGAAATAAATCAATCAGCCTGGCAGGCGCAACGCTGTATTCTACCTGTGAGCCTTGTCCCATGTGCTTTTCCGCCGCGCATTGGGCAGGGATTAAGACAATTGTTTATGGAGCGGGAATTAAAGACGCGAAAAAAGCCGGTTTTAATGAGCTGGCAATTTCCAACCTTAAAATGAAAAAAAACGGAGCAAGCAATATTAAGTTAATTAAAAATGTATTGATTAAAGAAAATATTGAATTGTTTACCTCTTGGGCTAAATTTTCGAAGAGCAAGGTTTATTAAAAGGAGTTTTTCATGAGACTGAGTACGCGGATTATCAAAAACTGCTGGATTACAGTTTTTTTTGGTTTTGTTTTTACGGCAAATGTTTTTGCTGGTTTGACGGAAGCTGAGCGATATGAAATGGAAAAGCTGCAAGTTTTAGTAGAAAAGAACGCGGAAATGTCCCAAGGCCAAATGCAGCGATGGGAAGAATTGATTTTAAAAGATCCGGATAATTTAAGGAAAATACGGCAAAAAGAAATAGAAAAATGGAAGGACGCGCAAAGAGCGGAAGGTAAGGAAATCGATCAGGTTGGGATTGAGCGTAAACTGGAAACAGAATGGAATGATTTTTTATTAGAAAAAAATAAAAAGATAATTAATCTTAATGAACAGAATGTTGTTTTATTTTTAAAACAGATTCGCGATGCCTGCAGGATAGAAAATCAAAATAAGCAAACTTATCCTCAGGATTTAAACACGCTGATTTTAAACAGTCAGGCAAATATCGAGCCTGAATTTTACGCGAAAATTAAAAAAATATACAATATTCGCTATAAAAAAACTGTGGAGAATTATCAGGTATTAGCTTTTCCCCTGAATCCAGGCCAAAGCGGAAATAAGAATTTTTTATTGGATTCTGAAAACATCTTTTTCACAATAGATGGTTCGCTGCCTACTTTAAACAGTCATAAAATCCTTTAAATTTCTTTTAAACTCTGGAAATTGTTTGGGTTTGCAACGATAAAAATCTATAAGATTCCTCAATGCTATGATATAATTAAACTTAAATATATAGTTTGCTATATTTAAGTTTAAGACTGATTTGCTTCAAGTTATTCAAAAAGTGAATGTTCCATTGTTTTTTTGTTCAATATTGCTTGTTCTGCCGCTTGTTTTTGTATCCAGTTTGCGGCTTCAGTGTTTTTTGTCAGTGCCGGGGCTTTGTTTTATTCAATGGCGCGGAAATAATAAAGGAGGTATCTGATGATTAGTAAAGAATTGTTGGAAATACTGGCTTGTCCGGTTTGTAAACAGTCAGTTGAATTAAAACAAGATAAGCTTATCTGTCAGCAGTGTAAGCTGGCTTTTCCGATAAAGGATGATATCCCCGTGATGCTTAAAGAGCAGGCTTTACCTATATAGGATATTTTTAAAAATGAATGTTGAAATCAAAGCTCCTAAGGTTAGTATTGTCCTTCCCACATATAATCGCGCGGGATTGATTTCCCGCGCAGTTAAAAGCATTTTGGAACAAACTTATTCAGATTTTGAATTAATTGTGATTGATGACTGTTCAACAGACGCGACAGCACCGATTATATCCGGGTTTAATGATCCGCGAATTAAGTATATTTTTTTAAGTAAGCACAATGGAGCTGCCTTTGCCCGCAATGAAGGCCTGAAAATCGCTTTTGGTGAGTTTATTGCTTTTGCTGACAGCGATGATGTCTGGTTAAAGGAAAAATTGGAAAAGCAGGTTAAGGTTTTAAAGAATGCTCCAGATGATCTGGGCGTGGTTTATTCCGCGGTTTGGAAGGTTCAATCAAAAAGAAAAGTTTTTTTCCCAGATAGGAGTCTTGGGCTTAAACGCAGCGGAGATATTTATAAAAATCTTTTATTTGGAAATTTTCTGACGATTCATGTTCTGCTTCGCAGTACCTGTTTGCGACGATTAGGAATGTTTGATGAAAAACTGCCTTGCTTACAGGATTGGGAACTTTGGCTGCGCTTAGCTAAAAAGTACAAGGTTTTTTATATTAATCAGCCATTAGTCCTGGTTTATAGAACGCCAGACGCGATATCCGAAAAATCTAATGATTTTAATGAAGCTCTGGAAAGAATTATTAAAAAATTCTCAAAAGAGTTTTTGCTTTATCCTAAACTGCTGGCCAAATATTATTATATTTTAGGCCGGGGTTTTTACAAAAATAACAATAAAGCAAAAAGCCGGAAATATTTGGAAATGGCTTTAGATTTATCTCCTTTTGATCTTAAATATATGTTTTATGTCTGGCTCATCGGTTTTGTAAATAAAAGATAATGAGCTTATTGAAAATATCCAATTCTTTTCTTTTAAAGGATGTTGAGAAGATGCATAAAAAAGTAAGCAATGTTTTAGGTAGGCTTGAGCTTTTTCCGCTTCACAAATAAGGGGTATTTATGAATTTGGTGCAAAGCAAAGAGACGATGGTTACTTATGAGCCGGATAATTCGATCAAAAAAGGATATTTATCTATTTTTAAAGAAATATTCAATGAACTTAAAAGTAACCAATGGCTTTGTTATCAGTTATTCAAAAGGGATTTTTTGACTCTTTATAAACAATCATTCTTTGGAATTGTATGGGTGTTTATTTTTCCTTTAGTGAGTGTGGGGACATTTTTGATTCTAAAAGGTTCAGGAATATTTACTTTTGGTAATATCCAAGTCCCATATCCATTATATGCTATTTTGGGAATAGCTTTTTGGCAGCTATTCGCTACGGGTTTAATTGCTACTTCCAATTCTCTTGTAAAAGCTGGCCCGATGATAGTAAAGATCAATTTCTCAAAAAAATCCTTGGTTATTGCTTCTTTCGGACAGGCAATAGTTTCTTTTATAATCCAGATTGTCTTTTTGGGAATATTATTTATTTATTATCAGCATATGCCTAGTATTATAATTTTGTTTTTACCAGTACTTGTATTACCGATCATATTATTTTCTCTGGGGTTGGGCTTTATTTTGTCTCTACTTAATGGGATATTTCGCGATATTGGTAATGCTCTTTCACTCCTTATGACTTTTTGTATGCTTTTGACCCCTGTTTTATATGCTAAACCTGTATCAGGTACATTCGCCGATCTGACAAATTATAATATACTATATTATCTTATTTGTGTGCCTAGAAATATTCTATTGATGGGTATTATGAATTCAAAGTCGGATTGGACTGGTTTTTTTATATCCGTAGTACTATCGTTAGTTTTTTTTACCAGTTGTTTAGTGATTTTTCATTTA
Organism: Candidatus Omnitrophota bacterium; assembly: GCA_018817585.1. GTDB lineage: Bacteria > Omnitrophota > Gorgyraeia > B26-G9 > B26-G9 > JAHITE01. Next base: position 91,364 of record JAHITE010000081.1, on the reverse strand, counting down.
ACGGAAACAAGAATTGCCGAGAGGGTATAAAATGGGTGATTTGGCGATAAAAGTAGAACATGTATCAAAAAAATATTGTAAATCTCTGAAACGTTCAATGATGCATGGAATAACTGATATTGCAAGAAATAGTTTGGGCTTTAGTTCTCACTCGGGAGTATTGCGCAAAGAAGAATTCTGGGCCTTAAATGATATATCTTTTGAGTTGAAAAGGGGAGAAACGCTGGGAATTATCGGTCCAAATGGATCAGGTAAAACAACTTTATTAAAAATGCTTAATGGTATTTTTTGGCCGGATAAAGGAAAAATAACTGTCTGTGGCAGAGTCGGGGCACTTATTCAAGTAGGTGCTGGATTTCATCCTATGTTGACTGGCAGAGAAAATATATATCTTAATGCAGCAATATTGGGAATGTCTAAAAATGAAGTGGATAAAAAGTTTGATTCAATAATTGATTTTGCAAATATCGGTGATTTTATTGATTCACCGGTTAAATTTTATTCAAGCGGTATGTTTGTACGCTTGGGTTTTGCTGTGGCAGTGCATTGCAGACCGGATATTCTTTTAATAGATGAAATATTAAGTGTAGGGGATCAGGGTTTTCAAATAAAATGTTTCCGACGTATGAATGAGCTTCTTGATTCTGGGACAACAGTGATTTTAGTATCTCATTCTATGATAGCAATTGAAAGAGTTTGTAAAAAGACTATGCATCTTTCAAATGGAAGGTTGAAAGATGAAGGGGAAACAATGGAAGTTATTAGAAAATATATAGGTAATATTGAAAGTTGTAACAGCGAGCCAACAAGTACAATCGATAAAGAAAACCCGATAATTTTTACTAAAGGAAATATAAAAAGAACAAATTCTCAAATAGACTTAGAATTAGAATTTCAAACAACAATATCCATCAAAAATCCTAATATTGTTGCGATTTTATGGAAAGGTGATGTAAGGGTTTGTAATATTGTTTCAGGAGATACTTTATCATCTTTAAGGTCAGGAAGATATAAAGTCAAGTTTAATGTCGGTAATTTATCGCTATCTTATGGGCACTATCATGTTAGTGTAAGATTAAGGGATCGTTTAAATCCTCTTTGTACTTATGGGATTAATGGTCGTATTGTCGATTTATTTGTGAAAGATAATTCAGAGGGGATGAACGGAATCAATTTAGGCGAAAACGGAATAATTATTGCTGAGAGTGATGTGAATATAGAATCGATATAATTATTGAAATAAGGAATAGAAGACTTTAGAGATATGAAAATATATATATTTAATGACACTATGAATATCGTTCACTCTGGTAGTGACGCTGTTATGCGATCTATCTATGATAAATTAAGAGGTCATGAGATATTAGGTATTCATAAGGTTAATGAATTTCGATACGACGTAGGATTATTTAAAGATTGCGATGCAGTTTTAGTGAATGGAGAAGGGACAATCCATCATAGGTCAAATGCAGGAAATTTTTTAATGGCAACTTTAAGAACAGCTCAACAAATGAACAAAAAAACATTTCTTATTAATGCTTTGTTCCAAGAGAAAGCACCATATTATAATGATGTTTTAGAAAAATTGAATTATTTTTCAGTTAGAGACATTATTAGTTTAGAGAATGCTAGAAAATGTAGAGGGAAACCTAAATTATTTTTGGATTTATGTGCTGATCCTATGTTTAGAAATAGTGGTGTAGCCAAATTTGAAGAAGAAATAGTCATAGGTGGAGCTCATTGGGACACAAGAAAATTTTCGTTTCCTAAGATGATCAGCATGAAAAAATTGCTATTGCGCTTTCCTTATCCAAAACTTTATTTAGATTTACCTTTTGAAGATGTGATAGCGACCTTAAAAAAATGTAAGTTATACGTTACGGGTCAACATCATGGTCTATATGCTGCTGGATTAGCAGGAATACCAGTGGTACCTTTAATTAGCAATTCAAATAAAATAGAATCGCTAATTGAATGGAGTAAATTGCCGATAAAAATATGCAGTACCAAAAGACAAATAGAAAGAAGCATAAAATGGTCATTGTCTAATCCTACTGTTTTTAAAGAATTTCAAGAATTTTTATTTTCTCAACCCGTAATGGGTAAAAGCGAAGTCAATTACATGCTTAGTCAATGAATTAAATTCTCAAAATAAGTATAACTACAATTGAAAATATAATATGTTAATGATTAATTGTTGGAATAAAATAAAGGAAGAGTGCAAAACTGATACTATAGCAGTTATTGGGAATGCTCCATCTGCGCTTTACTATAGAATCGGTACTCTGATCGATAATTATTCTTGCGTGCTCAGAATGAATAATTTTCAAATCAAAAAAGAGTATACATCATTTATTGGTACGAAAACTGATGTATTTGTGACGAATTTTCATAAAAAAGATCTCATGAAAACCCCCGAATATTTAATAAACAATGGCATCAAAATAATATGGTCTTCAATCCCCAATATAAACTATGGAAGCAATTGGCGGCAAGATATTTTTGATGGCAGTAAATATTTCCACTCGTATAAAATATTCATACCCAATAGCTATTATTTTTTTAACGTAACCTCCGCAAACGAGATATTAAGCTTTATAAAATTTTTTACCTATACTATCGTTGGAAGCCGTATATTTAAAATCCTGGGCTACAAATGGCCTGTTGCAAGTACTGGCCTTATGTCCATAATGTTGGCTCTTGATTTGCAGCCTAAGAAAATAATCATTACTGGTTTTGATTTCTTTACGTCAGATAAATCACATTATTTTGATAAGAGTAAAAAAACTCCTACGAAAACCCATCATCTGTTTTCTCAGGAACCTTATATTATAAGGAAACTTATTTTGAAGCATCCGAATGTTGAATTTCATCTTGCTATTGATCCGAACATAAAAGGGGTTAACGATTTGCACAATTTTTCAAATGTAATATTTTATGAACCATATAAGAATTATTAGCAAAGTGATGCATTAAGAATACAGTTTTTTCTTACTGATCAATGTCGTAAATACGGTAAATCAACTTTTTGGAAAAGCAATTATGAAAGCACTTCTTTTTAAAATAAAATACTGTAAAAAATAGGAGTTTAATTTGGGAAATAATCTCAAAGTAAGTGTCGTTTTGCCCACATATAATCGTGCTAGACTATTAAAGAGATCAATAGCCAGTGTTTTAGAACAGACCTATAGAAATCTTGAATTAATTGTTGTCGATGATTGTTCTGTCGATGATACAATGAATGTGGTGCGATCATTTGACGATAAAAGAATAAGATACATTCGTCATAAAAATAATAGAGGTGAAGCTGCTTCAAGAAATACCGGGATTAAACTTGCTGAGGGAAAGTATATTGCTTCACAAGATAGTGATGATGAATGGGTTCGGGAAAAATTAGAAAAGCAAATGAAGGTTTTTGAAAACTCCCCGTCAAATCTGGGGGTAGTTTATAGTGGTTTATGGAAAATAAAAGGTGATAAAAAAAATTATATTCCTTCGGGAGGAATCAAAAAAAAAGAAGGACATGTTCATAATGAGCTTTTAAAAGTAAATTTTATAGGAACTCCTACAACAGTAATAAAGAAAGAATGTTTTGAAAAAGTTGGGTTTTTTGATGAAAGATTATTTCACCTTGTGGATTGGGAATTATGGATAAGAATATCAAAGCACTATGACTTTAAATATATAAGTGAAGCACTTACTTTAGTGCATTTTACAAAAGGGAGCATTTCTTCATCAAAAGATGCCTTAGTCGATGCTCGGGAGTTGATTTTTAAAAAGCATTTTTTAGAGATAAAAGAAGATAAAAAGCTATTGGCATATCACGCATATATACTCGGCAGTGAGTTTCATAAGAGGAAAGATAGGGATAGAGGGAAACAGTATATTTCTCAAGCGTTTTTAGTATGTCCGTTTCGTATTAAATTTTTACTTGCTTTTTTAATGTCTAGATTTGCACCCTTTGGGTTTAAATTTTTTTACGAGCTTAAAAAAATAATAACTTTGAAGTTTAATATGGAAAATGGGTAAAAGGTCATGGTTTCTGTAATTATATTAAATTGGAATAGTAAAGAAACTATAATTGACTGTATACAGTCGGTTATAGATCAGACCTATAAAAATATTGAAATAATCATAATAGATAATAATTCACGAGACGGATCATGGCCCTTAATTGAGAGTACTTTTAAAAAAAAGTGTAAACTCATTAAAAACGATAAAAATGTCGGATTTGCCTGTGGACAAAATATTGGGATAGATAATTCAAGCGGCGATTATATTCTATCGCTCAATAGTGATGCTGTATTAGATCAAGATTATATCAAAGAAATAGTAAACGTTCTGGAAGATGATCAAACATTAGGATGGGCTACAGGTAAGCTTCTGAGAATGTTGAATGGTAAGCAAACAAAAATAATTGATTCTACAGGCCATTTTCTTACTTCTAATTGGTATGTTCATAATCGAGGTGCAGAAGAAATTGATAATGGACAGTTTAATGTCTTGGAGGCGGTTTTTGGAGCTTGTGCAGCAGCAGCAATATATAAGAAGGAAGCATTAGATGCAGTAAAATTTCAAAATGAATATTTTGATGAGGATTTTTTCTCATATTTTGAAGATGCTGATCTGGATTGGCGGCTTCAGTTATGCGGTTGGAAGTGTGTGTATGTCCCAAATGCAGTTGCATATCATGCAAGAGGTATGACCAATGCTAAGAAGAATCCGGCAATACAAGTTCATTATCTGAAAAATCGATATCTTATGGCTCTAAAGAATGATTTGCCTCTTAGAGTTATAAAAAATTCCTTAATGATTTTTATTGCTGAATTCTATTGTGTTTTTTTTAAGGAAAATTTCTCAATATTTGCTTGGATAAAAGCAGGTAAGAATGTGATCAAGTTATGTCCCAGATTTTTTTTAAAAAGAAAGATGATTCAACAAGCCCGTTGTGTGTCAGGCAGATATATGAATAGGTGGTTTCTGAATTTATTTTTATTACAAAATAAAAATAAGCTAAGAAAAAAAAATAATTTCTCTTTTGGGTGTTGCTATAATATCTTATATACAATGAATTCAGCTGAGATCGCTGGCTCAGAAAAAGCATTAATATTATTGCTAAGGCGATTAAATAGAAAGAAATTCAATCCCATTGTTATGTGTCCTGCACAGGGGCCATTGATTAAAAGATTAAGAAAAGAGAATGTCAGGGTTTTGGTTAATATTCAAAAAAGTAGATTCGGATTGTCGACTCTATATAATTTGGTCCAAATATTAAAAAGAGAGAATATTGATTTAGTGCATCTTCATAGTACTAGAGTGCATGCGATTATTGCAAAATTATTAAGGATTCCTGTAGTTGAGCGTATTAATATGACCCGTCATAAATATATTTGGTCTTTTAGTAAATTTGTTTTTATTGATCGGTTGATGAGCTGTTTTGTCGATAGATTTATCATTGTTTCTGAGGCTTTAAAACGAGATATGATCAAACGAAAAATATCGAAAAGAAAACTTTTAACGATTTACAATGGAATAGACTGGAATGAGTTAACCGAACCTTCTGAAATAATTAAAACAAAGAGAGAACTTTCTCTTTCTGATGATGATATTGTAATCGGGGTGATAGGTCGTTTAGTTAAACAAAAAGGACATAAATATTTTATTGAAGCAGCAGTATCAATTTTAGAAAAATTTCCAAAAGCTAAATTTTTAATTGTCGGTAATGGGCCGCTTGAAAAAGACTTGAAATCTTTTGTAAAAAAAGCAGGGATTGATAATAATGTGATTTTCACTGGCTTTCGTAATGACATCGCAAACCTACTTGAAATCATGGATATTTTTGTGCTGCCTTCTATTTGGGAACCGCTCTCTAATGCTTTATTAGAAGCAATGGCAATCGGTAAACCGATTGTTGCTACAAATGTGGATGGGACTGCTGAAGCTCTTAATCATAATTATAGTGGATTATTGATTAAGCCTGAGGATTCTTCTGAGATTGCTAAAGCAGTTGTTAAATTGCTTGAAAATAAAGAAAAAGCTTTAAAAATGGGTATGGCAGCAAAAGAAGTTGTCAAAGCACGTTTTTGTTTAGAAGGTATGGCTAAAAGAACAGAGGATGTATATTTGGATTTACTAACTGGAAATTTACTCCGTAGTCGGTTGAAAAAGGAGATAAACAGTTGCAGTTAAAAAGTATTCGTTCAGTTTTGTTAATTGTTGCGCCAAATATTTATAATCCTACTTTCTTTAGTTATTTTCCTCCCTTAGGTATCCTGTATATAGCGGCTTCATTAGAAAATAATGGTTGTAAAGTCAATGTTTTAGATGCAGCTATAAAAAAAATGAGTTATGCTGAGATCGTTAAAAATATACAAGAGGAAAAGCCTGATCTTATTGGGATTACGTGTACTACTGAAACGCGTTTTGAGATGAAGGAACTTACCGAACTTATTCGTAAAAAAATACCGGATTTATTTATTGTTGTAGGTGGCGCACATGTAACTTTTTGTCCTGAGGAAACATTATTATCTACCAAAGCTGATCTTGTTGTTCTAGGTGAAGGTGATAACACGATAGCTGAACTTATAAGCGGCAAGCCTTTTGCTGATATTGAAGGCATTGTATATCGCGATGAAGAAAATATTAAAACAAATCCTCTGAGAAAAAGGATTGATGATTTAGGTAAATTACCTTTTCCTGCGCGTCATTTAATTGATCTTGATAAATACCCTGGATTTTCAGTTCGAAAACAAAAGAATACTCATATTAATACAAATCGTGGTTGTCCTTTTGGTTGTATTTATTGTTCGGCTTCAAAATTATGGGGTATGAATTCACGAAGTATCTCTGCAAAAAAAGTAGTTGAAGAAGTTGAGATGCTATTATCTGATTATGGTATAAATTTATTTTATTTCTATGATGATATGTTTACTGCTAATAAAAAAAGAGCTGAAAAAATCTGTAATCTTTTTATAGAAAAAAAACTTAATATTAAATGGGGGACAAGTACGCGTATTGACGCGATAAATAAGGATTTATTAGTCTTAATGAGCGATGCTGGATGTGTGCAAATAAACTATGGCGTGGAAACACTGAATAACAATGTATGTAAATATATAGGAAGAAAAGCTTTGCTTAATGAGGTCAAAGAAGCAGTAAAAGACTCTATTGATGCTGGCATAGAAAATGTACAATTATACATATTGATTGGTTTGCCCGGAGATGATCCTCAAGGTCTTAAGAAGACAGTTGTAGATTTATTGTCAACGCAAGCGACATTGCTGGCTATTCAGGTATTAAGAATCTATCCCGGGACAGAACTAGAACGTATAGCTAGGCAGAAGAAAATTTTATCCGAGAAATTTTCTTGGTATGAGTTCTATGATCAGGGGATGCCAGGCTTACCAACTGTGCCTTTGTATACGGAACAGCCCCGGGATAATTTGATTAAACAGTATGATTTTCTGAGAAAGTATATGCGTTTTTCTTCGGCACTTAGAAGACGATTGCCTAAAAAAATTCTAAAATTATATGTAAAATTCGACTGTATTTTTTTTATTTTTCTCACTAAAATTATAAATTGGCAAGGGTGAAAAATTTACTGTTATGTCTAAAATTAAAATATTCCATCTGATCACAGGACTTGAACGCGGAGGTGCGGAAATTCTATTAACAGAGTTTTTACCTCTTCTTTCAAAAGATAAATTTGAAGTAAGTGTAGGCTATTTACGCGGGAAGGGAACTCTTGCCCGGGTAATTGAGGCAAAGGGGATTAAAGCATATTGTTTTGGAATGCGTTCAAGATACGATTTATTAGTTTTAATGAAAATAACTAAATTTATTAAGAAAAACCGGTTTGACATTATTCACACACATTTAATCGATGCAGATATTTTTGGTTTTTTCGCAGCAAGATTGGCTGGAGTGCCTGTAGTATTGTCTACAAAGCATAATACTGATAATTTTAGAAAGACTAAATCACTAGCAGTTTTTCTTGATTCTCTGATTGCGAATTTATCCAATAGAATTATTGCCGTTTCTAATTCCGTTCGGGATTTTATGGTTAAGTATCAAAAAATAAGTCCCAGTAAAATAACAGTTGTTCGTAACGGTATAGATTTTAAAAAATTCTTATCTGGAAATGATAAATCAAAAATAAGAGAAAAATTAAATTTAAATTCGCAGGCTTTTATTGTAGGCACAGTTGCTCGATTTGATGAGCAAAAGGGGCATATTTATTTAGTCGAGGCTATCCCCAGAATATTAGATAAAATAAATAATGTTTATTTCCTTTTTGTTGGAGAGGGCGTGTTGCGGCAACAAATAGAAAATAGAGTAAAGATGCTTAATATTGAAAATAATGTAAAATTTTTTAATGCAATAGATAATGTTTCTGATGTTCTGCATTCATTAGACCTATTTGTCTTGCCGTCCGTATGGGAAGGATTTGGCTTGGTTTTATTGGAGGCGCAGGCAGCGGAAGTTGCAGTCATAGCCAGTGACATAGATGGGATAAAAGAAGTTATAGAGGATGGGGAAACAGGCATATTAGTGCCGCCGGCTAATTCAGAGGTTTTAGCAGATAGAATTATTCAGGTATTGTCTGATAAGAACTTAAGGAATAGATTAAGTGTTAATGGACAAAATTCAGTAAAAGAAAGATTTGATATTAAAGTTATGACTAAAAAAATAGAATCAATATATAAGAATTTGCATCTTAAGAGTTAGTAGGAGCTAATATAGGAAGTAGAATTGTAAGTAAAAAAAGAAGTTGTTAGTAGGACTTGATTATAAAAATAATCTTCAAAATGTTTAATTTGTTTTAAAATAGTAGGGATTATTAATATAGAAAGTTAATTAATCTTATAATTATCAAAGACCAGAGTGTCTGGAGATCTGATTGTGTGCGGGATATGCGGAGTTCTTAATTATAAAGGCCAAAAAACTGATGAGAGTTTAATCAAGGCAATGTCTGATAAACTGGCGCATCGCGGTCCTGATTCATTTGGTAAATATATTGATCAAAAAATCGGATTGGGCCACAGACGGCTTTCGATTATTGATTTGAAAAGCGGCCAGCAGCCGATCAGTAATGAAACTAAAACAATCTGGCTGATTGTAAATGGAGAAATATACAATTATTTAGAACTCCGCGATTTGCTGGAAAAAAAAGGGCATGTTTTTCTGTCAAATACAGATTCAGAAGTTATTGTTCATCTTTATGAAGAATACCAGGAAGCTGCTTTGGATTATTTAAGAGGGATGTTTGCTTTCGCGCTTTGGGATAAGCCGAACAATAAATTATTTATCGCCCGCGATCATACCGGTCAAAAGCCATTAGTTTACTGGCAGGATGATCAGCGGTTTGTTTTTGCTTCAGAATTGCAGGCGCTTTTAGCCGCGCCGTTTATAAACCGGCAAGTTGATCCGGATTCCCTGAATTTATATTTGAGTTTTTTTTACGTTCCGGCGCCGAGGACAATGTTTAAAAATATTAAAAAATTATTGCCGGCGCATTATCTGATTGTTCAGGACAATAAACTGGAAATTAAAAAATACTGGAGTTTAAATCCTTGTATTAGCCCGCGGAAAACTCTAAAACAGTATGCGCAGGGAGTTCGCGAACAGCTGGATCAATCAGTTAAACTGCATTTGGCCAGTGATGTGCCTGTGGGTGTGTTTTTAAGCGGCGGGATAGATTCTAGCGCGATTGTCAGCCAGATGCGTAAGCATACAGCTGATATAAAAACATTTTCTGTTGGCTTTGAAAATAAAGATTATAATGAGCTGGAATATGCCAAAATAATTGCCGATAAATTTTCCACAGAACATCATCAGCTGATTGTTCAGCCCAAAGCCATTGAAATTATGCCCAAATTAATCAAACATTATGGAGAGCCCTATGCTGATTATTCCTGCATTCCCACATATTATATTTCCCAGTTTGCCGCGCGGCATGTAAAAGTTGCCCTTTGCGGTGATGGAGGCGATGAATCATTTAGCGGTTATTATCGTTATACAGCGGCTAAAGCCGGGCAGTGGTTTGATTTAATGCCGCGGGTTATTCGCGGACTTTTATCGCAGGCAGTGCTCAATCTGCTGCCGCAGGGTAAGGATATTCGGAGCAATGCCTGGCAGATAAAACGGTTTTTCCAAGGTCTTGAATATCCGGCGGTGCAGCGTAATCTAAACTGGATATCCTGTTTTAATCCTGAGCAGAAAAAGCAGCTGCTGAATAAAAATATTTTAGAAAAATTAAATTTAAACAATGATCTCGAGTATTTGGAAAAGCTGTATGCCGGCAAAAAATCCGCTGATTTTAGCGATATTACCCGGCAGGTAGATATTGATACCTATTTGCCCAATGATTTACTGGTAAAAATGGATATTGCTTCCATGGCTAATTCCTTAGAAACTCGCGCGCCTTTTTTAGATCATAAATTTATGGAATATGCCGCTCAGATTCCCTCTGATTTAAGGCTGCATAATCTTCAAAATAAATTTATTCTGAAAAAAGCTCTGGCTGATTCATTGCCTGAAAAAATAATCAAACGCAAAAAACAGGGTTTTGCTATTCCGCTGGGCCAATGGTTTCGTGAAGAGCTCAAAGATTATGCGCGGGATATTTTGATGGATAAAACCTCGATTAATCGAGGCTATTTTCAAGCAGATTATCTTAAGCAAATTCTCGCGGAGCATGCTGCTGGATTGATGGATAATGGGTATAAAATATGGACGCTGTTGATGTTTGAGCTTTGGGCCCGGGAATTTATTGATGTTTAGCGGCATTGCTTTAAATTATTTTAATGTAGAGTTATATTGACAAGCTAACTGTGATATGTTAACCTGTTTCTAAGTCAAACAAAAGTCTCAACTGTAAATAGTGTCAAGGTTTATAAATACTTAAGGATAAGTATATTTAGCTAATAGCTTAATGTGACCAAAGGAGGGGCAAATGGCGCTCAAAGAAATTTTTGTGCGTAGAAAATTTTTAATTCAAAAAGAGTTTCAATTAAAGTATGTAGGGTTTTTAATCCTGACCATACTGGCAATTAGTATTCTGGTTGTACTGACGGTGAATTTATCAATTTGGGCCGCGTTGGAAAAAGGCGTAAGCCCGCAAGTTCAAGCGGTTGTTGACCAGATTTTGCATAATATGAATGTCCTGTTTATGTTTGAAATTCCCCTTGTTCTGATCATTTCAATTTTTGCCGCGATTATTTTTTCTCATAAAGTCGCTGGCCCGGTTTATCGTCTGCAGCAGGCAGCAATGCAGGTTGTCCGCGGTGATCTGACCAGCAATGTTCATTTGCGCAGAGATGATGAACTGAAAAATCTTTCATCCGCGTTTAATTCAGTTGTTGATAATATGCATTTATTGGTTGCCAAGGACCGGAAGTTAATCACTGATCTGTCGGCAATAACTGATACATTATATAGTAATCTTAAAGATAATAAGATCAGTCAGGAAGAAGCGCTGGTTTTGATCAGAAAATTAAATGATCTAGTCGGCGAGCTAAAAACTTTGATTATGCAGTATAAGATAGAAAAGAGTTAAGAGTATGGAAATTCTTGAACTCATTCGCATGGCAATTGAGAAAAACGCGTCAGATCTGCATCTTACGGTTGGACTGCCTCCGATGCTCCGGATCCACGGCCGCTTAATCTCTACAGAATCAGAGAGATTAACTGCTAGTGATGTTGAGAATCTGATTAATAAAATGCTTACTGATGAGCATCGGGCAAAACTCGAGCAAGCCAGAAGCATTGATTTTACTTATAGCTATATTGCCCGGTTCAGGGTGAATGTGTTTTATGAAAAGGGTTATTTGGCCGCGGCCCTGCGTTTTATTCCTTTTGAAATTCCTTCATTGGAAAAACTGGGAGTACCGTTTATTGTCAGTGAATTAGCCCGAAAACAAAGGGGTCTAATTTTAGTTACCGGGCCAACTGGTTCAGGAAAATCAACAACTCTCGCGGCAATGATTGATCTGGTAAATTCTGAACAAGCCTGTCATATTATTACGATTGAAGATCCGATCGAGTATTTGCATCCGCATAAAAAAAGTATTGTTAATCAAAGGGAAGTTTATTCTGATACTCCGTCATGTTCTCTGGCTTTGCGCGATGCTCTGCGTGAAGATCCGGATGTGATTTTGGTTGGTGAAATGCGTGATTTGGAAACAATATCTACCGCGATAACTGCCGCGGAAACCGGGCATCTGGTGTTTGCTACATTGCATACAAATGATGCGGTACAGACCATTGATCGAATTATTGATGTTTTTCCCGAAGGCCAGCAGTCGCAGATTCGCTTGCAGACTTCTTTGGCTTTGCAGGGAGTTATTTCTCAGCGGTTGATTCCCACTGCTGATGGCAAAGGACGCGTGGCGGCGATTGAAGCTATGAGTGTAACTCCAGCCGTAGCTAATCTTATCCGGGAGAAGAAAACTCATCAGATTTATTCAATGATTGAAACCGGAGCAAAAGAAGGAATGCTGAGCATGAATCAGTCTTTGGCGGATTTGTGTAAAGCCAGATTAATCAGAATCGGAGACGCGATTACTTATTCTAATAAACCGGAACTTTTAAAAAGGATGCTGTTATAATTATGGGATTAAAAGAGCTTTTACAATTAACCACTGAGCGCAATGCTTCTGATCTGCATATTGTCTGCGGTGTTGCTCCGGTATTTCGGATAAACGGAGAACTTAATATTTTTGAACAAGCTGGTAAAATCATGCCCCAGACTGCCAAGGACTATGCTTATCAAATGCTTAATCAAGATCAGATCAAGGAATTTGAAAAAGAAAATGATCTTGATTTTTCTTACGGCATTGCCGGCATTGGAAGATTTCGGGTTAATCTGCATATGCAGCGCGGCAGCATTGGTATTGCTTTTCGTCGTCTGGCTTCGGAAATTAAGAATGCCGAGGAATTAGGTTTACCGAATATTGTTAATGAATTGGCTCTGCTGGAAAAAGGTCTGGTTTTAGTTACCGGGGCTGCTGGTTCCGGCAAATCAACGACAATCGCGGCAATGATTGATTTGATTAATACCAAAAGAAAAGCGCACATTATAACCATCGAAGATCCGATTGAATATCTTTATTCACATAAAACCAGCATTATTGAGCAAAGAGAAGTATCGTCTGATACCAAGTCATTCAGCAGCGCTTTAAAATATGTATTAAGGCAGGATCCTAATGTTATTCTGGTTGGCGAACTTAGAGATCTGGAAACAATTTCTCACGCGATTACCGCCGCGGAAACAGGTCATTTAGTATTAGCGACTTTGCATACAACCGATGCTGTGCAGACCGTAGACCGGTTGATTGATGTTTTTCCGCCGTTTCAGCAGCAGCAGGTGCGGATTCAGGTTTCGCTGGCTTTGCAGGGAGTTATCTGTCAGCAGTTGATTATCAGCAAAGATAAACAAAGCCGGATTCCGATTATTGAAACAATGGTGGTTACTCCGGCAATCAGAAATCTTATTCGCGATGCTAAGACTTTTCAGATTTATTCTTCTTTAGAAACTGGTTTGAAAATCGGTATGCAGAGTGTGGATATGGCGCTGGCGGAAGTTGTGCATAAAGGTTTGGTTAATGAAGAAGACGCTTTTATCAAAGCGCGCGATCCCGAAGGCTTAAAGCGGCGTCTGATAAAATTAAAGGAGAATTCTGGCCATGGCAGCTGATAAAGTAAGAAAAAAGCTGCTGGGAGAATATCTGGTTGATCAAGGCCTGGTTTCCGAAGAGCAGATTCAGCTGGCCTTGGAAGAACAAAAAAAAGCCGGCTCGCGTTTAGGCCAGACTTTGATTGATTTAGGTTATCTCAGTGAAGAGAAAATGATCATTGCTTTAGCCCGTCAGCTTGACCTTGCCCATATTGATATTTCAAGTTATAATTTAAAACTAGAAGTGGTTAATCTTATCCCGGAAAAAATCGCCCGCAGGTATGAATTGATTGCTATTGATAAAATGGGCGACAGTCTGACTATTGCCATGGCTGATCCTTTGAATGTTTTTGCGATTGATGAAGTTTCGCAGTTAACCCGCTCGCGGATAGATCCGGTGATTTGTTCCAGAACTAAATTGCTTAAAATATTTGATAAAGCTTACAATCAAGCCGCGGCTTCTGATCCTGAAGAGAGTATTGTTTCAACTGATAAATATACCCGGCATCAGGCTGAAGACAAGGAAGCCGCTGTCTTAGGCGGGGCGGAAATCATTGATCTGGTTAATGAAATTCTCCAGATGTCGGTTAAAGCAAGAGCCACAGATATTCATATTGAGCCTGATGAGCAAGAGATAAGGATCCGCTGCCGAATTGATGGATTTCTCATGGAAATGAAAACTTATCCTAAGGAAGTTCAGCTGCCGATTATCTCACGGATAAAAGTTGTATCGGGTTTAGATATTTCTGAAAAAAGGATTCCCCAGGATGGCCGGTTTAAATTTGTTTTTGAAGGCCGAGAAATTGATTTGCGGGTTTCCACATTACCTACGGTTTTAGGGGAAAAAATTGTTCTGCGTGTTTTGGATAAATCCATGGTAGTTGTCGAAATGGACAAACTGGGGTTTTTACCGGAAAACCTTGCCCAGCTGCAGAATTTAATTCATCGCCCGTATGGTATGTTATTGGTAACTGGTCCGACATCAAGCGGAAAGACAACAACTTTATATTCAGCATTAAATACGATAAATACCATTGAGAAAAATATTCTTACTGTTGAGGATCCGGTTGAGTATCGGTTGAAAATGATTAATCAGGTTCAGATCAATCCGCGGGCTGGACTAACTTTTGCCGCTGGTTTGCGCAGTTTTTTGCGTCAGGATCCTAATGTGATTATGATTGGAGAAATTCGCGATCTGGAAACAGCCGAAATCGCTGTTCAGTCAGCGCTTACCGGACATCTGGTTTTAAGTACAATCCATACTAATAATGCTCCGTCAACAATAACCCGGTTGATTGATATGAAAATTGACGCGTTTCTTGTTGCCTCAGCAGTAACCGGAATTCTTGCCCAGCGCTTGATTCGAACCATTTGTCCTGCCTGTAAGCAGGGGTTTAAGCCGGATGAAGATGTTTTGCGTGGCTTAAATCTGGAACACAAAGCAGAAGGCTATACTTTTTATAAAGGCGCGGGATGTGATAGCTGCGGCGGCACTGGATATAAAGGTAGAATCGGGATTTATGAGTTGATGATTGTAAATAATGCGATTCGGGAATTAATCTTAAAGCATGCTTCCACCTCAGAGTTAACTCAGGTTGCAAAAAAACATGGTATGAAAACCTTAAGAGAAGATGGTTTTCAAAAAGTATTAAATGGTGTTACTACTGTGGAAGAAGTTTTACGGGCAACCGCGGAAGAATCAAAAGGATAGGATACTGATATGCTAAGACCCAGCTCACTTAAAAAAAGAGTGAGAACAAACCTGATGATTGCCATTCCGCTTTTGATTGTTATTCTTGTTTTCGGTGCGCAAATTTTCTCTTATTATATTGTTCAGGGTAATGTGAAAAACTTAGTTTATGATTCCCTGGACGCGGATATTTTTAATAAAGTTATGTTTATTCTGGGCAAACAGGTTTGGTTTTCTTCTATTGCCTCCGGTATCTTTGGAATAATTCTGGCCTATGCGATTACCCTTCCGATTAAAAGACTTACTTCAAGTGCTCAGCAGGTGGCAACCGGTGATTTATCGAGGACTGTCCAGGTTAATACTGAAGATGAAATCGGGGCTTTGGGCAAATCGTTTAATGCCATGGTCTCTTCCTTGAATGAACATATAATCGACAGTATGACTGGCGGGGTTATAACGATTAATATGAAAGGGATGATTGCTACCTTTAATCGTTCGGCAGAGTTAATACTAGGATATGAAGCTGAAGAAATTGTTGGTAAATCTGTATTTGAGGTTTTTCCTTTGGAGGGTAATAATTCTGATTTAACTAAAATTATCCGAGATACACTTGAACAAAAGCAAACAAGTTCATCGCGGGAAATAAATATATTTTCTTTAAGCGGGAAAAAAATCCCCATAGGAATAACAACATCTTTATTAAGAGATAAAAAAAATACTTTTCTTGGCATAGTTGTTACGTTTAAAGATTTGGAGCATATTAAGCATCTGGAAGAGCAGATGCGCCGCGCCGACCGTCTGGCGGCTGTGGGCAGTCTGGCCGCGGGCATAGCGCATGAAATCAGAAATCCGTTAGGCTCAATTAAAGGATTGGTTCAGTTGCTGGCCGAGGATTTAAAGGCAGATGATCCTAAAATTTCCTACGCCACAGTGATTGTCAAAGAAGTTGATCGTTTGAATAAAGTTGTTGAAGAACTTTTAAGTTTTGCCCGCCCGGATGATTCTGAATTGGAAGTGAATTTTGCTGAATTAAATCTAAATGAAGTTATTGAGCAAACTCTGCTTTTGGCAGCGCATGACAGCAAAAAGGAAAAGATTAAAATTATTAAAGATTATGCTCTGGATTTGCCCTTAATTTCCGCGGATTCAAAAAAACTCCAGCAGGCGTTTTTGAATTTGATTATGAACGCGTTTTCGGCAATGGAAAATGTGGGAAACCTGACAATTAAAACCGAATATAAGCCGGATATAAAAACAGCAAAAGTTATTTTTGCCGACACCGGTTCAGGAATTGACGCGAATAATCTGGCGAAAATATTCGATCCGTTTTTTACAGCTAAACCAGGCGGCACAGGATTGGGTTTAACGATAACCCATCAAATCATATCAACGCATAAGGGTAAGATTGATGTGGAAAGTAAAATTGATAAAGGCACAAAATTCATCATTAGTTTTCCGATTAAACAGTTAAAGGGATAAGTATGGCGGCAAAAATTTTAGTTGTGGATGATGATCAAAGCTTTCGTTTTTTGCTGGAAGAAGCTTTAAAAAAAGAAGGATATGACGTTAGTTCGGCTGTTTCCGGAGAACAAGCGCTGGAACTTTATCAGCCGGATAAGTTTGATTTAATTACTTTGGATGTTAAGATGCCGGGGATTGACGGGTTTGAAGTTCTTTCCCGGATAAAGCAAATAAGTCCGCAGCAGCAAATTGTAATTATTACTGCTTATGGCGCGCAGAAAATCGCTATTGAGGCTGTAAAAAAGGGAGCGTATGACTATTTTACCAAGCCTTTTGATATTGATGAATTACGTTTGATCATCAGCCGCTCGCTGGAATGTTCAAGGCTTAATCGCGAAAATAGACAGCTAAAAGACGAATTGCATAAACGTTATGATTTTGACGAGATAATCGGCAATAGCGGTAAAATGCGGGAAGTTTTTGAAATAATGAAAAAAGTAGTAAATAGCGAGGTGACTGTTTTAATCCAAGGGGAAAGCGGTACTGGCAAAGAACTGGCTGCCCGGGCGATTCATTTCAACAGCGCGCGAAAAAGCAATCCGTTTGTAAAAATAAACTGCGCGGCAATTCCCGATGGTCTTTTGGAAAGCGAATTATTCGGTCATGAAAAAGGGGCGTTCACTGATGCCTCAGCCAAGAAAATCGGTAGATTTGAAGCCGCGAATACCGGGACGATTTTTCTTGATGAAATTGGAGATATGAGTTTGTCCACCCAGGCCAAAGTATTAAGAGCTTTGCAGGAAAAAGAATTTGAAAGAGTCGGCTCAACTCAGCTGATTAAGGTTGATGTCCGGATTATTGCCGCGACAAATAAGGATTTATTCCGGGGAGTAAAGGAAAGTGAATTCAGAGAAGATCTTTATTATCGGATCAATGTAGTCAATCTCCAATTGCCGGCTTTGCGCCAACGGCGGGAGGATATTCCTTTATTGTTTGAGTATTTTATGCATAAATTCAATCAGGAATTTAATAAAGCGATTAAACATATTTCTTTGGAGGCAATGGAGCTTTTAATGAAATATTCCTGGCCGGGTAATATCCGGGAATTGGAAAATGTGCTCCAGAGGGCGATTGTTTTAGCGGAAAAAGATATGCTTACTAAGCAGGATCTGCCGTTTTATATCCAGTGTCTGGATAATGAGATAAAAATTCCCACTGAGTCAGTAGATTTTTCCAAATCATTGCTGGACACAGTAAAAGATATTGTTGATGATGTGGAAAAACAAATAATTATCAAAGCTTTGAAAAAAACTAATTGGAACCGCACCGAGGCTTCGCGGCTTTTGAAAATAAGCAGAAAAAGTTTATTTAATAAAATGAAAAGATGCAATTTGTTGGAAGAAGAGGAATAAATAATGCCGGTATTTGATTATAAAGCGCGGGAAGCATCAGGAAAACTGCTTAGCGGTAAATTAGATGCTCCTAATCGGAGTATTGTTGCTGATAAGCTTAGACAGATGGGATACTTTGTAGTTTCGATTAAAGAAGATCGTGCGCAGCAAAGTGCTTTGGATGTGGATATTTTTGAAAAATTCGCTCGGGTTAAACCGCGTGATCTGGTTATTTTTAATAATCAGCTGGCAACAATGATTGGCTCAGGCTTGACCTTGGTTACAAGTTTAAATGTGCTTTCACAGCAGGTTGAAAATAAAAAGCTTCAGGAAGTTATTATTAAAGTGCGTGATGATGTTGAGTCGGGAATATCTTTTTCATCGGCATTGGAAAAGCATCCTAAAGTATTTTCTACTTTATTCGTGAATATGATAAACGCCGGAGAAACCGGCGGTGCTTTGGAAGAAATCCTGCGTCGATTAGCTATGTTTGCTGAGCAGAGCGAAGAAATAAGTATGAATGTTAAAACCGCATTGACTTATCCGGTTTTGATTATTATGGTCACAACCGGGGTTGTCCTGTTTTTAGTTATGGGAGTTTTTCCTAAATTTGAAATACTATTTAAATCAATGGATGTTGCTTTGCCTTTGCCCACGCAAATTTTACTAACGATTAGTCATTGGTTGAGAGAGAAATGGTATGCTATTGCGGCTGTGCTGGTTGGGCTTATTGTGTTTTTTTTAAGATATCGAAAAACTCCGGCGGGTAAATACAATATTGAGTTGTTTATCCTGAGAATTCCTGTATTCGGCACAATTATTAAAAAAGCGGGTATTTCCCGTTTTGCCAGAACTTTGGGAACCTTGATTAACAGTGGGGTGCCGATTCTTCAATCATTAAGAATCGTGGAAACTACTGTGGGCAACGCGGCAATTGCTAAAATCGTCAATATTGTGGCCGATAATGTTAACCGCGGAGAAAGCATGTCCAGTCCTTTGCGCGATAATAAAATTTTTCCTCCAATGGTCGGGCATATGGTTTCGATTGGCGAAGAATCAGGAACTTTAGATACGATTTTAAATAAAATCGCGGATTTTTATGATAGCGAAGTTGACAGTACTGTAAAAAGATTAAGCTCGATTATTGAACCGGTTTTATTGATTTTTATCGGAGGCATAGTTGGCATGATCGCGCTTTCTTTATTTTTGCCGATGTTTAATTTGGTTAAGGTTATTCATTAAAGCATTAGCCTTGCTGTATTGGGTAAAAGCTTACTCAGATATATTTGAATGAGTAAGGATCTACTCCGCGGCTGCGGATTTAATTATTCTGTGCGGCGCATTATCGACTGAAGAAAAATAAAAAATTGGCATGTTATTTGCTTAACTTTAAGTGTTCCACAATAAATTGCTTGACAAAAACACGCGAATATTATATAAAAAAGGAGGGAAGGGGTGAAAACAAAAGGCTTTACGTTGATTGAGCTGCTGATTGTTATCGCCATTTTAGGTATTCTGGTTTCCCTTATTCTGCCGCGCTTTGCTGATGTGCGGGAAGACGCGAATTCAAAAGTTTGTGTGGCTAATATGCGCGGATTAGTTTCCGCGATGGCAATATATGAAACCCGGCAGAATACTGATGCCAATTGGGGAAGCGTACCTTATACTGTAGCTAGTTTAGTTGATTGGGGTTATATAGCTACTGAACCGCGCTGTCCTTATGAAGATGGTGAAAGTTCTCCGGTTAGTTATACATTAGTAGCCAGCGGCGGCGGATTGACTGACCGGGTTACTTGTCCAAATGTGGGTAGCTATGCAGATCATGTATGGCCTTAATTTAAAAGCAGTAAAAATAAAAGGGGGTGGATGGTGATGAATAGAAAAGGTTTTACATTAATTGAACTTTTGATCGTTATTGCTATTCTAGGTATTTTGGTAGCTCTGATATTACCTAGATTCGCGGATGTACGTGAGGATGCCAATACAAAGGTTTGTATTGCAAACTTACGCGGTTTAGCTTCAGCAATGGCAACTTATGAAGCAAAGGAAAATAAGAGTATTGCCTGGGCGACTTATGCTCCGGACGATCTAGTGGATTGGGGTTATATCGCGGCTGAGCCGTTTTGCCCATATGAAGCTGAGACACAAACTTCATATACACTTGTTGTAGGTACAGAAGTTCCAAGTACGCCTGATCATGCTACATGTCCGCAGGTTGGTACTTATGCAGAGCATCTCTGGCCTTAATCATAAGTTTGTAGGATGATATATTAAAGTGGACGGTAATATTAATTGCCGTCCACTTTAATATTATGCAGCTTAACTAAATAAAAAATCGGGGTAAAAATGCATTGTTTTTACATTGATAAAGTGGATCTAAAGGCCCATAAAGTGTTTATATCTGCTGAACAGGCAAAGCACGCGCATAAAGTGCTAAGACTCAAAATAGGGGATCAAGTTACTGCTTTTGACGGTAAAGGTAATCAATATAGAGGGGCTTTAGAAACAATCAATTCTAATTCAGCAGTAATCGCAATTGAGAAATTATCGCACTTTGAGCCTCCATTACCGAAAATTACCTTGGCTGCGGCAATTCCCAAGCAATCTAAGTTTGACGCGATTGTTGATAAAGCTACTCAGCTGGGAGTGGATATGCTGATTCCGTTGATCAGCGAGCGGACAATCGTAAAACCTGATTTACTTAAACAAAATGATAAAATAATTCGCTGGCAGAAAATCGCGATTGAAGCGGCTAAACAATGCGGCTGTTTATATGTGCCGCGAATCGCGCCAATCCATAGCTTTAATCAAATAGCGAAAAACGCGGTTAAATTTGATTTAGCAATAATCGCGGCTTTGTCTGCTCAGGTGGTTTTCATAAAAGATGTTTTTAAAAAAGAAAAACCTGAGTCTGTTCTGGTTTTAATTGGGCCAGAGGGCGATTTTACTCAGCAGGAAGTGAAATTTGCCTGTGATTCCGGCGCGATTGCTGTATCATTGGGAAAAAATGTTTTAAGGTGCGAAACTGCTTCAACTATGGTATTATCAATATTAAATTATGAATGGAAAACCTAAAACTTCAATAAAAATAATAATCGACGGCCTATTGGATAAAGCTAAGAACTTTTTTCTAAAAGAACAGCGGAAGCTTTTGATATTTCTGCTGGTAATTTTTTTATATTTTTTTGTGATAATTATGTATCATGTTGCTTCCAAAGCGCCGGTTAAGCCGCAAGCTAAGCAGCAAATAAGTCAGTTATATTTGATGGAATTCATAAATGGATGGAGAGATTATCAGCAAAATTTTGATATTGAGGATCTACGTTTTGGTGAGAAATTTCTGGCATTTACGATTAATTTAAAATTAAAAACAAAATCAATGTTAATTGTTAAAAAATTAGCCATGGAAATGATCCTGGGACTTGAGCAGGAATATCCGGAACTGGAAGATATAAATATTAAAGTGATTTGTTTTCGGGATTTAGAAAATATTGTATACGGCACTGCTGTTTATAATCGGGATATAGATGAAGTTACCTGGGCTTATAAATAACTGTAAAAGAAATCGGCTGTTTAGATGAGTTTGAATCAAAAAAAAAATAATGGGAAAACCTGCCAGTTTTACACCTTTGGCTGTAAAGTAAATCAGTATGAAACTCAATTGATCAGAGAGCAGTTTTTGGCTCAGGGTTTTAGCGAAACCAACCAAGATCCGGATTATCTTATTATTAATGGCTGTACAGTAACAGCTGCTGCTGATCGTAAATGTCGATATCTTCTGCGTTCTCTGCGTAAAAAAAACCCTTTGACCAAAATTATTGTTACTGGCTGTTTCGCGAAAAACAATCCGGATATTAGTCTTCAGCCCGGGATTGATCATGTTGTTAGCCAAGATGATAAATTATCAATTATTGAGCAAATCTCGATAAATCCCGGGAATAGTCAAAATATCATTGAATCTAAAGTAACACTTGAGAAAAGTAAAAACATAAGTAGAAAAACGCTGATTAATGATTTTCAGGGCCATAGCCGGGCTTTTGTGAAAATTCAGGATGGCTGTGATAATTTTTGCAGTTATTGTATTGTGCCTTATATGCGTGGTTTGCCGACAAGCAAAAATTTGGAAATTATCACCCAAGAAGCAGCCGGGCTGGCAGAAAAAGGATTTAAGGAAATTGTTCTGACTGGGATAAATCTGGGGATGTGGGGCTGTGAATCAGCAAAATCAAATGGCGGATTATCAGCGCTGCTTAATCAGCTGCTGGGCATAAAACAATTGCCGCGTTTAAGATTAAGTTCTGTGGAATTAATTCATGTTAACGATTTATTAATTGAACAAATAATAAATTCAGATAAATTATGCGCGCATCTGCATATTCCTTTACAAAGCGGAGATGATCAGATTTTGAAGAAAATGAACAGACGCTATACTCAAGACTTGTTTTTAAAAAAAATCCAAAAGGTTAGGCAATGTATTCCTGATATATGTTTTACTACTGATGTTATGGTTGGTTTTCCCGGAGAAAGCGAGGAAAACTTCCAGAATACGCTGGATTTTGTGAGAAAAGCCGGTTTTTTAAAAGTGCATGTTTTCCCTTATAGTCCTCGGCCGGGCACTCCGGCAGCAACAATGCCCAATCAGATTGATTCCAAGGTTAAAGATCTGCGTAAAAAAAAGCTGGCTGATTTTGCTAATCTGATTAGTTTTGAATCGAGAAAAAAACTGCTTAATAAAAAAAACTGGGTGCTTTTTGAGGAATTAAGCAAAGATGGATATTGGATGGGGTATGCTGATAACTATGTTCAGATTAAATTAAAATCAGCGAAAAACCTTAAGAATTTAATCCTTCCGGTAATAATATCCCAGGTTACGATGGAGAATACTATTGCTATTTGCGCATAAGCAAAAATATAGCTTGAGCTAAATACTTTATTATTCCGGAATTTTATAGCTAAGATGTTTATCAGTGAGCACTTAAATATGTCTTGAATCGCTTGTTGATCTATGTTAAACTAAATCAACAATAAAAAAATTTAAAAAGCTCCTTTTGAAAAAATTTGAATTAGTTGAAAACTATGGAAAAAATAAAGACTATATTAAATAAATTTATAAAACAGAAGCCAAAATTTGAAGTCGGACTGGATATTGGCAATTCCAGTGTTAAGGTTGTGCAATTGTGTTCAAAACCCAATAGCAAACTCAAAGAACTGGTTAGTTTTGATGTCCAGCGCTTTACTTATCCGGTCAACAATGATACAATTGCCGCAACCATAAAAACAGCGATGAAAAACGCCAATATCAATGTCACCTCTGTCAATACTTCGGTTTCCGGACAGGCAGTGATTGTCCGGTATATTCAAATGCCTAAAATGACGAAAGATGAGTTAGATAAAGCGCTTAAACTTGGTATTGGAAAATATATTCCTTTTGGGGTCGATGAAGTAAACTCTGATTGTCAAATACTCGATGATTCAGATAAAAGATCTAAAATGATGCGAGTTATGCTGGTTGCGGTTAAAAAAGATATTATCAAGGAACGGATTGCTGTTCTTTCTAAAGCCGGGCTGAAGGCTAATGTTATTGACGTTGATTCTTTTGCCATTGTGAATTCGTTTCAATTAGTCAGCCAGGAAAATAAAGGAATTATTGCTGTTTTAGATATTGGCGCGGATATTACCAGTACTACGATTTTAAAGGATAATGTTCCGTATTTTAATCGCGATGTGTCGATTGGCGGCAATAATTTTACCAGAGCGATAATTGAGGAATTTGAGATGACGGTTGAAGAAGCGGATGAGCTTAAGCATAATCCTCAGACTCGATATGGAGATTTAATCACCGCGATTCGTCCGGTTATAGATTCTTTGGCTGATGAAATGCAATTATCGTTTAATTATTGCGAAAGTCAGCTCGGTGGTTCAGTGCAGAAAATTTTTCTCACCGGGGGGATGGCTAAATTTAAGGGAATTGGTAAAGTCTTAAGCGGTATCCTGGGAGTTGATGTGGAAATTTGGGATCCAACCCGGATATTAATGGTCAATGAAGCTTTACCCAGAGAAAAATTAGTGGAAACCGGCCCGCTTTTAACTGTTGCCGTGGGATTGGCTTTAAGAGGCTAAATAATGATAGAAATAAATTTACTTCCAGCTGAATATAAGGTATTGCGGAAATCAACATCCAAAAATGTGCCGGTAAATTTAATTCTGATTAGTAGTAACGCTGTTTTGCTTGTAGTTTTATTGATTGTTACAGGGATGAATCTTTCCCGGACACTTACGCTTAACGCGATTAATACAAGATTAGAAGGATTAGCCCCGGAACAACAGAAGATCATTGCTTTGCAGCGGAGAATGCAGAGTTTAAAATCAACAAATGCTTTGTTCAGTCCTTTTGTGAATAATCGGTTTTTATGGTCAAAAAAACTTTACTTTTTAGATGAATTGATCTTGCCGGGGATTTGGCTGAGAAATATATCTTTAGAACGAAAAATAATTAATCCAATGCTTGATCCTAATTATCCCGGTAATTCAATTAATCATTTAAAGATTGGAGCAAGTGTTGTTTCAATCACCCGCGATGAAATGGGGATTATCGGTAAGTTAATCAGAAGGCTTAAAACCAGCGATGAGTTTATAAATGAATTTAGTAATATTGAGCTAGAGGGAGTGGTGAGCCGGAGTATTGCTTCAATCGAAGTTATGGACTTTACTTTACTTTGTTTGTTTAAACCGGATGTTAATTTATGAGTTTAGATATTTCTTTTTTGAAAAAAATAAAAATTCCCATATTCCAGATTATTCTGGGGTGTATTGCCGGAGTTTGTTTGTTCTTAACTGTGCCCCAGGTGATGAATATGCAGAAAGTATCCAAAGAAATCGCGGATAAACGGGCGATTTTGAATGAGCTTGATACTGGGATTAAAAACTTTGCTTTTGTAGAAAAAGAGGAAGCATCTTTAAGTCAAGCCTATAATGATTTTTTAGCCGGTCTGCCCGCGCAAAAAGATTTTCCGGTTTTTCTGGAATTAATTTCAAAATTAGCGAAAAATAATGATGTGAAAATTGTTGCTATTGAACCCCAGAAAATAACTGAAGCGCAAGGTTTATTTTTCATCAATATTCCGGTTTTTATTGATGCCTATTGCGGGTATCATGAATTAGGAAAGTTTATAAATGACATTGAATCCGCTGATAAATTTATGCGGATTGGTAATCTGAAAATTAGAAAAGACGATCCAGACACAGATAAGATTCAAGTGTTTATTTCTATCTATGCTTTTTGCTTGAGTGAGGATAATAGTGTTTAAAAAAATATTGATTATTGTTATTCTGTTGCTCTTGAGCGCATCGGCTTTTGCTAAGGCTGATCGCGATTTTGTCTATAAAGATAAACAGACGCGTGATCCGTTTATTTCTTTGGTAACCAGTGATGGCCGGATCCTGCCCGGAGCCAGAGAAATTACCGAATCAACGAATGTTGAACTCGAAGGAGTTATTTGGGATCCTAATGGTAATTCGCTGGCGATCATTAATGGGAAACCAGTTAAAGAACAGCAGCGAATTATGAATCTGCAGGTTTTAAAAATAAAAAAAGACAGTGTGCTTTTGCAAAAAGAGGGGAAAGTTATTGTGATTTACTTAAAAAAAGGAGGGGGAGATAAAAATGGGGACTGATAAAAATTTAATGTTTAAGGTTAAGCTGGCGGCAGTAGTATTTATCTTGATTTTAGGAGTGGCATCTTTTATCGCGGCTAATGGTGTTAATGAAATGCAGGTTGAAGATGCTGGGGAAGGGAATATCAGTGTTGAGTTTAAAGACGCGGATATTCATGATGTTTTTAGAGTGTTGGCATTAAAGGGAAATGTAAGCATTGTGTCTGATCCGGAAGTAAAAGGTTTGGTTACAGTTCAGATAACTGATATCCCTTGGGAAAAGGCCTTGGATGTAATTTGCCGTACATATGCCTATGCCTATGAGCGGGAAGCGAATATTATCCGGGTTACTACTTTAGACAAACAGGGACAGGAAAATCTGGTAACTGATGTTTTTCCCCTAAATTATGCTAAAGCAGCAAGCGTTGCCGAAGCGATTGCCGAAATGCGCTCTGACAGAGGAAAAATAAAAGCAGATGATCGGGCAAATTTAATAATTGTTACAGATATCCCCACAAATATTTATAAAATCGCTCAGGTAATTAAAAGACTTGATTCCATGACTCCTCAGGTTTCAATCGAAGCTAAGATTGTGGAAACTAATATGACTAATTCCCAGGATTTAGGAATAAAATGGAATGCTTCATACAGCGCGGGCATGTCCAGTCGTCCAACGACATTTCCTTGGCCGTCTAATAGTGCTGGCGAAACATATAGTAATGTTCTCCCTAATGGGGACGATGCCGCGACTTTTCATCCCGGAGCCAGTTCATTTCCTTTAGCTGAAGCCTCGCAATTTTCTTATGGAATTTTAGACGGCAGCGCATTCAATGTTTTACTTGAAGCTATTCAGAGCAGAGGTAAAACTAAAATACTTTCCAATCCAAGAATTACAACCCTGGATAATGAGCCTGCAGAAATTCATGTGGGAACAGATTGGCCGATTGCTAACTATACATATAATGAACAGACAGACAGATTTGTAATCAGCGGCTGGGAATATAAAAGTTACGGGATTTTGCTGAAAGTCACACCAACGATTAACCAGAACGGCTATGTTACTTTAAAACTGCATCCAGAGATCAGCGATAAACAGGAAGAAATTGATTTTCAAGGCGCGCGTGTCCCGGTTTTAACCACCCAATCAACAGATTGTACTGTAATGATTAAAGATGGAAATACTTTGGTTATCGGCGGATTAATAAAAGACAAAGTAGTAACCACAAAAACCAAAGTACCTTTGCTGGGAGATCTTCCGATATTAGGATTATTGTTTACCCATAAATCTGAGGAAATAATTAAAAATGATCTTTTGATTTTCATTACTCCGCATATTGTAAAAGAGGAAACTTTAGCTAAGCGCCAGGAAATAACCAAAGCTTTGGATGTGCAAAGACTGGTTAACCTGGGGGATGATGATAATTTGGTCGAAGCCAGCACTAAGGCAAAAGCAAAAGAAGATAGTTTTATTGAAGGAGAGATGTTTGTTGAACAGCCGAATAAAGAAGCAATTATTCCAGCGGTTTCTCCGGCAATGACATTACCTGCGGTATTACCGGAAAGTGTAATGGTGATTGACGAAGCAGCATTTAGTCCGGAATCAGCAGCAGAAATTAATAAGCCTGCTGCCGAAGCACAGCCTGTAACTAAAAAACAAACACAGGTAACTACTCCGGTTGCTGCTAAACCAGTAAAAGAAAAAACAGTTGAAGAAAAAGCGGATAAAAAAGACGGCAATAAAGGCTTTTTCTTTAAAAAATAAAAAATAGGATTACTCTTAGGTGTGTTTGATCGGATAAGCATGCAGATATGCAAAATAAATATTAGCTTTAGCAAAAAGGGAATGCTTAAATATATTTCTCATCTTGATTTTATTAGATTGATTTATCGGGCATTAAGACGCGCGGAATTGCCGTTTATGTTAAGCGAAGGTTTTAATCCCCGGCCGAAAATTAAATTTGGGCAGGCTTTAAAATTGGGAGTTGCCGGAGTTATGGAGGTAGAGTTTTTTTTAAAAACACAAATTGCTTTAGACGCGTTTAAAGCTAAATTAGAACAGCAGTTAACAGCAGATATAAGGATACTAGAAATTAGTTATGGAAAGTAAAGAGATTTTAATTAGTGTAGATGAACAGGAAAAGCGGGTTGCTATTCTAGAAGAAAATAAGTTGGAAGAATTTTTTCTTGAAAGAACGGCTATTCAGCATTTAGCCGGAAATATTTATAAAGGTAAGGTCGCGCAAATAGTTAAGGGCATGGAAGCTGCCTTTGTAGATATTGGGTTGGCGAAAAACGGCTTTTTATATGTGCAGGAATTACTGCCGGAAACGCTTAGGCCGGATGAATACGCGCTTGAGATTGAAGACGGTGTTGTTGAACCAGTTACAGCGCCAGAGCCAAAGGTAAGCGAAGAAAGAGTAAGAATTGAAAATTTATTAACCAAGGGACAAGAAGTATTAGTTCAGGTGGTCAAAGAACCCTTTGGTACTAAGGGCTGCAGATTAACCAGTCATATCAGCCTGCCGGGAAGATTTCTCGTGCTTATGCCTTATAGCCAGAATATTGGTATTTCTAAAAAAGTCACCAATGAAAAAGAACGAGCCAGGCTGAAGCAGCTGTTAAAGGATATTGGATTACCCAAAGAAATGGGTTGTATAGTGCGCACCCAGGCCGTGGGTATGGGGAAAAATGAATTTAAGCGGGAATTAAAATATTTACTAAGGTTGTGGCAAACGATTCAAAGTAAATCAAATAAAAGCAAAGCTCCGGCTTTGATTCATGAAGAATATGATATTGTTTTAAGAATTGCCCGCGACATTTTCAGCGAAGACGCGAAAAGTCTGATTATTGATACTAAAGATGATTATAAACGGGTAATGAGTTTTATCAAAGCTTTAGCTCCGCAATTACGTAATCGGATAATCTTACACAAAGATAAAATGCATTTGTTTGAAAAATTTGATGTTGAGCGTCAGATTGATCAGATTTATGACCAGAAGATTTCTTTAAAAAAAGGCGGATATATTGTTATTGAACGCACTGAAGCATTAGTCTCAATTGATGTTAATAGCGGTAGTTTTGTTAATCGGGGCCGGCTGGAAGAAACAGCATTTTTAACTAATTTGGAGGCTGCTAAGGAAATTGCCCGGCAGGCCATGCTCAAGGATTTAGCCGGGATTATTGTTATTGACTTTATTGATATGCAAAAAAATTCACACCAGAAAAAATATTGCAGGTTTTGACAAAAGCTTTGGAAAAAGATAAGGCCCGTTCAACAATTTACCCGTTTTCTCCTTTGGGTTTAGTTCAGATTGCCAGACAAAGAATTCGGAAAAATATTGAAAGTGTGATTTTTCAAAAATGTGCTGTATGCGAAGGCACTGGCCGGATAAAATCAACGCAATCTGTTGCGATTAAAGTAATAAGGCAAATTAAAAATCATCTTATAGCCCATAAAAAACGCTATATTGAAGTTAAAGTTAATCCCAAAATAGCATTAAGGTTTTTAAATGAGGATAGACTGGCGATAATTAATCTGGAAAAGAAATTATGGGTAAAAATATCTATATTTACTGATGAACAATTAGGTATTGAAGATATAGTTTTTTTATGATATACTCATTTATTGTTTTTAAAATGGAGAAAACTAAAAAATAGTAATTTGGAGGTGGATAACGTGTACGCAATATTAGAAATTGGTGGTAAGCAGTATAAAGTTGCCCAGGAAGATATTATTGAAGTTAACAAAATCGAGCAGGAAGATAATAGCTCTGTTACTTTAGATAAAGTTCTTTTGGTTGCTAATGGACAAGACATTAAAGTTGGACAGCCTTATGTTGAAGGGGCAAGTGTGGAAGCTGAGGTTTTAGCGCAGACCAAAGCGGCTAAGGTAGTTGTTTATAAATATTTAAGAAGAAAAGATTCACACAAAAAAACCGGACATCGTCAGAAATTAACAAAGTTATTGATTAAGAAAATTAATAATTAACCTAAAAAAAGTTAATTTACTAACCAGATAAAAATTGAAAAACAAGATTTATAATTAAATCCTGAAGGAATAGAGGAGATAGAGCAATGAGTACGAAAAAAGGGCAAGGCGCGAGTCGTAACGGAAGAGACAGTAACTCAAAACGTTTGGGATTAAAACGTTCTGGCGGACAAACTGTTACCGCTGGCTCAATTTTAGTTAGACAATGCGGTCAAAAATTTAAGCCTGGGAAAAATGTAGGTATGGGCAGAGATTATACTTTGTATGCTGAGGTTGCTGGAAAAGTCTGTTTTCCTAAACCAAAAGTCATCAGTATTGACACAAATTAAGATTGGTTGAATGGTCATGTTTGTTGACCGAGCGAAAATTTATGTTCAGGCTGGTGACGGTGGAAAAGGCTGTGAAAGCCAATATTACAAAAGAGGTTGGCGTCATGCTCGGAGAGATGGCGGAGACGGAGGTAATGGCGGATCAATCATAGTAAAAGCAGATGTGAATGTTCATACGCTGCTTGATTACCGCTATCGGCAGCATTTTAAAGCTCAGTCCGGAAAACTTGGCGGCAGCAATAATAAACGCGGAGCTGATGCTTTGGATTCGATTATTCTTGTTCCTCCGGGTACGATTATCCGGGATGCTGATACTGGTTGTTTGATCCGGGATTTAAATAAGGCTGAGGAACAGGTTATTGTCGTCCGGGGCGGCAGAGGCGGGATCGGAAACTTTAAACGCCATGAATCAACTCCGGGTGATCCTGGTGAGCAGGTCAGAATAACTTTCGAACTGAAATTGATCGCTGATATTGGTTTAATCGGGTACCCTAATGCTGGAAAATCTTCCTTTATAAATAAAATTTCCAAGGCTAATTCAAAAGTTGCTCAATTTCCGTTTACAACATTAAGTCCGGTACTCGGGGTTGTAAACTCTTCTCTATCGGAATCCCGAATGGTTATTGCTGATATCCCGGGGATTATTAAAGACGCGCACCAGGGTAAAGGTTTGGGCATTGAATTTCTGCGGCATATTGAACGTACTAAAATATTATTGTTTGTAATTGATATGGCAGGAATTGACGGCCGCGATCCGATCAATGATTATTCTGATTTATTAAATGAATTGCAGTCATATGATCATATGCTGTTAAAAAAACCGCAATTGATCATTGCTAATAAAATGGACCTGGCTCAGGCAAAAGAAAATTTAATTAATTTTAAAAAAAGCGTAAGAAAAATAATTTATCAGGTTTCCTGTGTTGAGTCTCTGGGAATTGAGAAAATAAAAGAAGCTTTATTTAAAAAACTGGGAAAATTCAAGCAGGAACACAGTGATTAAGCTAGACAAGAACTCAATAATTGTGATTAAAGTCGGATCAAGTATTTTGGTTAATGATTCCGGCAAGCTGGATATGGCTAAACTAGAATCAATTACTACCATGGTCAGCGGATTGAAAAAAAATGGTTATAAGGTTGTCTTGGTTTCTTCTGGTGCGATTGCCTGCGGAATGGAAAAACTCGGGCTTTTGCATAGACCGAAAACCATAGCGGAATCTTCTTGTGCCGCGGCAATTGGCCAAAGTTTGCTAATGTTTGATTATGAACAGTTATTTCGCAAATCCGGACTTATCTGCGCCCAGTTATTGCTGACCGCGGACTGTTTAGATAAACGGGACCGTTATTTAAACGCGAGGACGACGATACTGCATCTTTTGGAAAAAGGCAATGTTGTTCCGATTGTAAATGAAAATGACGCGGTGGTTACTGATGAAATCCGCTTTGGTGATAATGATAAGCTTTCAGCACAAGTCGCGGTTTTGATTGACGCGCAGCTTTTAGTAATTCTTTCGGATGTTGATGGGGTATATGATGCTAATGGCAAAGTGATTGATCAGATCGCGGAAATTGATGCTTGTGTGGAAAAGTTAGCTGGTGATACATCGCGGCAGACCAGTACCGGGGGGATGATTACTAAGCTTGAAGCAGCTAAAATCACTGCTAATGCCGGGATCTTAATGGTAATTGGTAATGGACGAGATGTGAGTCTGGTTCAGAATATTGTGGATGCTAAGCAGGTGGGCACCTGGTTTATTCCGAAAAAAGATAAAATTTCCGGTAAGAAAAAATGGATTGCTTTTAGCTGTAAAAATTCCGGAAAAATTATTGTTGATGATGGAGCAAAAAAAGCTTTATTGGAAAAGAAAACAAGTTTATTGGCGATCGGGATTGTGGATATCGTAGGTAAGTTTACTTTTGGTGATTTGGTTGTGATTTATGATCAAAACAATAATGAGATCGCCAGAGGGTTGACTAATTATTCCTGTGATGAGCTTTCTAAAATTAAGAAAGTTAAGACCGCGGATATTGAGCAGGTCTTAGGTTATAAGTCTTATGATGAAGTTATTGATAGAGATAATCTGGTTATAGTTAGATAATCAATTAATTACTGAAAATTTAGGAGGATTTAATGTCTTTACAGTCTGAGCTTTTAACAACCGCTAAACAGGCGCAAAAGGCAGCTCGATTTTTAAGTGTTGTTAGTACCGAAGAAAAAAATAAAGCAATCAAGACCATGGCCAAAGAATTGCTTAAACACAGCAAAGCAATCATTGCTGCTAATAAATTAGATGTTCAATCCGCAAAAAAAGAAAAGCGAAATTCTGCTTTTATTGACCGGCTCAGCCTTGACCTCTCTGGTATTAAAAAAATGAGTGATGATCTGATCGCGGTAGCTGATTTAGCTGATCCGGTATCAGAAGTAATCAAAACCTGGCAAAGACCCAATGGCTTAGTGCTGAGCAAAGTCAGAGTGCCTTTGGGCGTGATCGGGATTATTTATGAATCAAGGCCAAATGTTACCAGCGATTGCGCGGGACTATGTTTGAAAACCGGCAATGCGGTTATTCTGCGCGGCGGTAAAGAATCAATTCATTCTAATCAGGCTATTTATAAAGTAATTTCCCTGGCATTGCGCAAAACAGGTTTTCCCCAGGGGTGTATCAGCTTGATTCAGACAACGGATCGTCAGGCAGTAAATGAACTGCTTAAACTTAATGATTATATTGATTTGATTATTCCCCGGGGAGGAGAATCATTAATTCGCGGTGTTGTGGAGAATTCCCTGATCCCAGTGATCAAGCATTATAAAGGTATTTGTCATATTTATGTTGATAAATATGCTGATTTTGCCATGGCGCAGGCAGTGGCTTTTAATGCCAAAGTGCAAAGACCTTCGACTTGCAATGCCATGGAATGTTTGCTGGTGCATGCGGATATCGCCTTGGATTTTTTGCCGGAGATGGTAAAGCATTTGCGAAAATCAGGGGTGGAAATCAGAGGCTGTGCTAAAACCGCAAAGCTTATTCCCGGGATAAAACTGGCCAGCAATCAGGATTATGCTACGGAATATCTGGACTTAATCCTAAGTGTGAAAATTGTCAGTTCCTTAAAACAGGCGGTTGATCATATTGCTAAATATGGAAGCAAACATTCTGAGGCAATTATTACTGAGAACCTGCGTAATGGCACGAGTTTTTTAAAATCAGTTGACGCGGCATGTGTTTATCTGAATGCTTCTACCCGGTTTACTGACGGTAATCAATTTGGTTTGGGCGCGGAGATCGGGGTAAGTACTGATAAGCTGCACGCGCGTGGACCAATGGGATTAGTAGAATTGACAACCTATAAATATGTTATAATCGGTAATGGACAAATCAGGACCTAAAAAGCGTATCGGAATTTTCGGGGGAACCTTTAATCCTGTTCATTTTGGCCATTTGGCAATTGCTGCCGCGGCTCAGGAACAGGTGGGACTTGATCTGGTAATTTTTATTCCAGCGCATGTTCCGCCGCATAAGAATCTCCAGAATATAATTGATTCAAAACTGCGCTATAAAATGATTCAGTTGGCTGTAAAGAATAATAAAAACTATACAGTCAGCGATATCGAAATCAAAAAACAAACTGTTTCGTATTCAGTAGATACATTAAATAGGATTAAAAGGATTTATCCGCAGGCGGAAGTGTTTTTTATTATTGGTTCAGATTCAGTCCCGGAACTCAAAACCTGGCGCTTGATCAATGAAATTTTTAAACTTTGTTGTTTTGTCGTGGCCAAACGTCCTGATTTTGAAAAATTTGATAATGCTGATTTGCCGGAGAACGCGATAATTTTAAACGGAGTTTACCCTGATATATCGAGCACAAATATTCGCGAATTGATTAAACAGGGATTAGCGGTTAATGATTCAGTACCGCCAAGTGTTAATGAATTTATTAAGCAAAATGAATTATACGCGGTATAGATTAGCATGATTTGCTTACTAAATAATTGAAATCAAACGAAAAGAAGAAATAAAATGGATTCACATCTGACGTACATATTACCAATAGTTTTAGTTATTCTGGTTGCTTTCTCTGCTTTTTTTGCAATGTCAGAAGTTGCTTTTGTTAGTTTGAATAAACTGCGATTGCGGCATCTGCTCAGTCAAAACCGGAAAAATGCTTCAACTGTTTATCGAATTGTAAATAAAATGGATAAACTAATTACCACGATTCTGGTTGGTAATAATTTTGTAAATATCGCTATTTCCGCTATTGGCACAGCGATTTTTATTAAACTTTGGGGAAATAATTTTGGCTCAATCGCGATCTCAACGATCGCGGTTACTTTACTAGTGCTTTTTGCCGGTGAAATTACCCCGAAAATTTTTGCCGTAAAACATTCGGAGAAAGTCGCGCTGCATGTTGCCTGGCTAATGGACATAATAATTAAAATTCTTTCTCCGATTGTCCGGGTTTTCTTAAATGTTAGCAATTTGTTTTTAAAAATACTGGGTGATGAACCGCCGAAACGCTCTCCTTTGGTTACTGAAGAAGAAATTCGGTTGATGATTGAGCTGGGAAAGGAAGAAGGAGTTTTAACGGACCGGGAAAGAAGCATGCTGCACCGGATTTTCGAATTTGGTGATACTTTAGTTTATGAAGTGATGATGCCGGTTGAAAAAATTGTCGCGATTGATATTAATTCCAGTGCTGACGCGATTCTCGATATAATTGTAGAAGAAGGTCATTCCCGGATTCCGGTATATGATGGAGATATTAATAATATTGTCGGAGTAATATACGCCCGAGAATTGTTGACCATTTGGCGAAATAAAGATTTGATTATAATCCGTGATTTATTGCATAAGCCTTTTGTGGTAAATACCAGAATGCGGGTTAGTCAGCTTTTACATGAATTTCAAAGAATTCATATTTATATGGCGATTGTTAAAGATGAAAAAGGCCTGACCCAGGGGCTGGCAACTCTCGAGGATCTTATTGAGGAAATTGTCGGGGAAATTGAAGGCGATGTCAGCTGATTGAGTATGTTTAAAAAAATAAAAAGGAGATCGAATTATCATGGATAAAGTAAAAAAAATTATTGAACTGGCCGAAGCTGTAAAAGCCGAAGATATTGTTGTTTTAGATTTACGTAAAATATGTACTTTTTGTGATTATTTTATTATTTGTACCGGGACTTCTTCAACCCATATTAAAGCGATTGCTGACCAGATAAATTCAACATTAAGAGATTACGGATTTAAAGCGCAATCCCGGGAAGGTTATCAAGAATCACGCTGGATAGTATTGGATTATGCCAGTGTGCTGGTGCATATTTTTGATCAGGACGCGCGTGATTTTTACGCTTTAGAAAATTTATGGAGCAAGGGTAAAAAAGTTAATTTAAAGCAAACAGCGATAGAAAAACCGGTAATAAAGAAAAAAGAAGTAAAGAAAAGGGAGCCGAAGAAAAAGTAAATGGATTTATTGACGTATATTTTACCCATTGTGACTTTTTTTATCGGTAGTTTTATTGGATATCGGATATATCGTAAAGAAGAAAGACTTAGACACCGCCTGGTATGGAGCCGTCTTGAGCGGAGAAATGTTATGCGTACGATCAATTCCCTGGTTTCGGCAATTGATTTTAAAGACAAACTGACGAGAAATCATTCGGATAATGTTAAACATTACGCCTTAGCGATTGCCAAAGAAATGGGTTTGTCTAAGGCGCAGATAGATACGATAAAAGAAGCCTGCCAGGTTCATGATCTGGGTAAAATCGGAGTGCATGATAATATCCTGACCAAACCCGGCAAACTCACTGAGCAGGAATTTAAAGAAATGAAATTGCATGCTTTGGCCGGAGCAGTAATTTTAAAGCCATTTCATTTTTTAGATAAAGTAGTTTTGATTGTCAGACAGCATCATGAACGCTATGATGGTACTGGATATCCTGATGGAATAAAAGGCGACAAGATTGATATCGGAGCAAGAATAATGGCTGTAGCCGATAGCTTTGACGCGATGACCGGTAAGCGTCCTTATCGGGATCCGATAAGTAAGGAAGAAGCCTTGGCTGAACTGGAGAATTTTAGCGGCACTCAATTTGATCCAAAGGTTGTCGAAGT
Source organism: Candidatus Omnitrophota bacterium (assembly GCA_018817585.1). Classification (GTDB taxonomy): domain Bacteria; phylum Omnitrophota; class Gorgyraeia; order B26-G9; family B26-G9; genus JAHITE01. The sequence continues at coordinate 55,058 of JAHITE010000081.1, read as the reverse complement.
TTTTGTTAAATTAATGAAAAAGGGAAATGATTTGTTTGAAATCGCGGGAGAGGCTTCTGATGTCTTATGACTTAAAAAATATAATTATTCAATCAATTAAGGAAATTATTCAGGAACATGCGCTTACTAATAAAGATGTTTTGATTGAAATCGAAAATCCTAAAGAACCTCAATTTGGCGATTGGTCGGTTAATACGGCAATGAAGCTGGTAAAAGATTGCAAAAAACCGCCGCTGGAAATTGCTAAGTTTCTTAATGAAAAATTAGCGGAAAAACTCAAGCAAAAAAAAATGGAAAGTAAAATCGCTAAAATAGAAATAAAATCTCCGGGATTTATTAATATTTTCCTTTCCGCTAACGCGATGCATGATGTGCTTAGGATGATTTTGGAACAAGCTAATGATTTTGGCAAAACCAATTTAAAAAATAAACAGCGAATCCTGATTGAATTTGTCAGTGCCAATCCTACTGGACCTTTGAGCATCGCGCATGCCCGTCAAGCAGCCGTGGGTGAGAGTTTGGCCAGCATTCTTGCTTTTCGCGGACAGACTGTGTCTAAAGAGTATTATATCAATGATTATGGTAATCAAATTAGAAATCTCGGATTGAGCTTACTGTTTCGCTATCAGGAAAAATTAGGAAAAAAAGATATTGATTTTCCCGAGCAGGGATATAAGGGGGATTATTTAATTGAATTAGCTCAGAAGATGATTGATGCTGAGGGCTCTAATTTTTTAAATGATAACAGTGAGCAGACAGTAAAAAAGTTTGCGGAGTTCGCGGCAAACTCAATTCTTCAGGGAATAGAGCAGGAACTAAAAGATTTTGGGGTTGAATTTGATCAATGGTTTAGTCAGAAAGACCATGTGACTAATGATAAAATAAATCAGGTGTTAACTGAGTTGAAAAATAAAAATTTAATTTATGAACTCGATGGAGCAACCTGGTTTAAATCAACAGAGTTTGGTGATGATAAAGACCGGGTAGTGATTAAAAGCGATGGGCTGTTTACTTATCTGACCCCGGATATCGCGTATCATAAAATGAAATTTGATCGAGGCTTTGACAAACTGATTGATATTTTAGGTCCGGATCATCATGGTTATATAAACCGGATTAAAGCCGCTGCCTGTGCTTTAGGGCATAATAAAGCTGATTTAGAGGTTCTAATTATTCAGCTGGCAACTTTATCGCGGGCTGGTAAGCCGGTGAAAATGTCCACGCGGGCTGGTGAATACATTACTCTTGAGGAATTAATCGAGGAAGTCGGCTGTGATGCTGCCCGGTTTTTCTTTTTAATGCGCCGCTGTGACTCCCAACTGGATTTTGATCTGGAACTGGCTAAAAAACATAGTATGGATAACCCGGTTTATTATGTTCAGTACGCTCATGCCAGGATTTGCAGTATTTTTGAATCTGCTAATCAGTTTAAATCTGAGCTGGAAAATATTGAAATTAATTTTGATTTGCTTGCTGAACAGGAATGCCTGGATCTAATCCGCCGGATGAATGCTTTTTCTGATGTTCTTGAGCTTTGCGCGTTAACTTTAGATCCCCAGGCTTTGACAACTTATTTAAGACAGCTTGCCGCGGATTTTCACGGGTTTTACAGTAAACATCGGGTTTTTGATGAGAGTAAAGGGGAGCTTAGCCGAGCCCGTTTAGTTTTAATTGGCTGTGTTCGGCAGGTTATTGCTATTGGCTTAAAGCTTTTGGGTGTAAGTGCTCCGGATAAAATGTAATCTACTGGCGGTGATTGTATGGAAAATAAATATGGTTTAGTAGTCTTAGGTTCTGGTCCCGGAGGATATACCGCGGCTTTGCGCGCCGCGGCTTTGGGTCAATCAGTTTGTTTGATTGAAAAAGAAAAAATTGGCGGAGTATGTCTTAATTGGGGCTGTATTCCTACCAAAAGTTTATTAAAAAGCGCGCATTTTTTTGATTCTCTTAAAAAATCCGAGATATTTGGTGTTAAAATAAAACCCGGCAGTATTGAACTTGATTTTTCGGCTGTGCAGCAAAGAAAAAAAGAAATAGTGGATAAGCTGACAAAAGGGATTGAGTTTCTACTGCAAAAACGTAAGGTGCGGATAGTTAAGGGCCAAGGCAGGTTTTTGGACAAAAACCGGATTGATGTTCAGGGTGAAGTGATTAATTTTGATAAATGCGTTATTGCTACAGGTTCTTATCCCGCGGAATTAAAAAATATTAAATTTGATGATGCTCTGGGCATTGTTTCTAATCGCGGGGGACTGAGCTTTACCCATGTTCCGAAAAGTCTGCTGATTATCGGCGGCGGGGTTATTGGTTGTGAATTTGCGGATATTTACGCGGCTTTGGGTAGTGAAGTAACGATTATCGAAGTCGCTGAGCGGCTTTTACCTAATGAAGATAAAGATATTGTCCGGGTTTTGACCAATGATTTTAAAAAACGAAAAATCAAAATATTTACCCAAGGCAAAGTTGAATCAGTCAGCAAATCATCAAATAGCCAGGAGCTTTTAATAAAACTTTCGCAGGGACAGGAACTAAGCGCGGAAAAAGTTCTTTTAAGCGTGGGCAGGATTCCGAATATTGATAACTGCGGTTTGGAAAATCTGGGATTAGATATGCTTGACGGAAGAATTAAGGTAAACGAGCAGATGCAGACAAGTATCAGTACGATATATGCGATTGGGGATGCTGTGGGCAAAAACTTTTTAGCGCATGTTGCCAGTCATCAGGGGATTATTGTCGCGGAAAATATTGCGGGAAACGCGTCGCGGATGAATTACGCTAATATTCCGCGCTGTGTTTATTCTCATCCGGAGATTGCCAGTATTGGTATATCTCAGGAACAGGCGGAAAAACAAGGCTTAAAAATTAAAATAGGCAAATTTCCTTTACTTGCCTCAGGTCGGGCTTTAATTGAAGATGATTCAAAAGGGATGATAAAAATTATTGTTCAAGCTAGTGATGATCGAATAATCGGGGCTTGTTTATCTGGACCGATGGCGACTGAAATTGTGCATGAAATCGCGGTGGCGATGAACGCGGATTTAACTGTAAAACAGTTGGCTGGGATTATCTACGCGCATCCTACGGTTTCGGAATCAATCATGGAAGCTGCTTTGGATTCAGATGGTCAGGCGATTCACTTGATAAGATAAGAACAATAAAAAGTTTGATCTAATAAAAATGCAGCTTGAAAAAAAAACGTTATCATGTTAGGATTAATAATGTTAAGCCTATTAATTTTGATAAAAAAATTTAAGATAAACAGGAGGAATTAAAATGCAGGAAGTAGTAATGCCGAGTTTGGGAGAGGATATTGAAGAGGCGACTATATCATTTTGGCATGTGGAAGCAGGGGAACATGTGGAGAAAGGTGCTGATATTGTAGAAGTTACTACTGAAAAAAGCACTTTTAATGTGGCAGCGCCATGTGCCGGGGTTATAACAGAGATTATTTCTTTAGAAGGAGAATCAGTCGCGGTTGGCGAAGTTTTAGCCCGGATGGAAGAGGAGAATTGAAATGGATAGAATCCTAGAAATTCTAGAAAAAGACGCGAGAACCACTCCTGAGGAAATTGCCCGGTTAATTAAGCAGGATGTGAAAACCGTAAAAAAACAAATTAATAAATTTGAAAAAGACGGGGTTATTCTTAAATATAAAACAATTGTAAATAAAGAACTAGTTGTGAAAAAAAATAATGAATTAAGAGCTTTGATCGAAGTAAATATCCTGCCGCAAAAAAATCTGGGTTTTGATCATATTGCCGAACGGATTTACCAGTTTCCGGAAGTTGCTAGTTGTTCTCTGCTTTCAGGAACATATGATTTACTTTTAATCGTAGAAGGCAAAGACATGCAGACAATATCAAATTTTGTGGCGGAAAAACTTTCTCCGATGGAAAATGTTCGCGGAACAGTTACTCATTTTCTGCTGAAAAAATATAAAGAAGACGGAGTGATTTTAAAACGCAAAGAAGAAAATAAACGTATCGCGATTTCATATTAAATTAACAGCAGCAAGCGGAGAATTTCGTGAAGAATAAAAATTTTGTAGCAGATAAAGTTGAAAAATTAGCTCCTTCGGGAATCAGAGCTTTTTTTGATCTTGTGCTGGGAATGAAGGATGTTATTAGTCTGGGTGTGGGGGAACCGGATTTTGTAACTCCCTGGAATATCCGAGAAACTGGAATTTTTTCTCTGGAGCAGGGCTATACCTCATATACTTCAAATAAAGGTTTATATAAACTCAGATTATTGATTCAAAGATCGCTAAAACAGCTTTATGGTTTAAATTATTCTCCGGATGATGATATTCTGATTACTGTCGGGGTAAGCGAAGCGCTGGATTTGGCTGTGCGGGCGATTTTAAACCCAGGGGATCAGGTTATTATTCCTGAGCCATGTTATGTTTCTTATGGGCCGGTAGTTGAGTTGGCCGGCGGCGTTCCGGTGTATTTACCAACTACGGCAAAAGAAGGTTTTAAAATAACCGCGGCCAAGCTGGAAAAAGCTTGTAATAATAAAACAAAAGGAATAATCTTAAATTATCCTTCTAATCCTACCGGGGTTACTTATAATAAAAAAGAGCTGGAATCGATCAGCCGGGTTTGCCTGAAACATAATTTAGTAGTTATTAGCGACGAGGTTTATGGTGATTTGACTTATACGGGAAAGCATATTCCTTTTCCCTGTTTAAGCGGCGCTCAAGCAAATACATTATATCTTAATGGTTTTTCTAAAGCTTATGCTATGACCGGATGGAGAGTGGGGTATGCCTGTGGTCCAAAATCAATAATCGCGGCAATGACTAAAATCCACCAATATACGATTCTTTGCGCTCCGATCCTCAGCCAAATGGCTGCCTGCGAAGCTTTACAAACTGGTAAAAAAAGTTTAGAAGATATGAAAAAGGAGTACAATCGCCGAAGAGATCTCATGCATCAGGGATTAAATGAAATCGGCCTTTCCTGCGATATGCCGCAGGGCGCTTTTTATATTTTTCCTTCAATTAAAAAAACCGGACTTAGTTCTCTTGATTTTGCCAATAAGCTTTTAAAACAGCAAAAAGTCGCAGTTGTCCCGGGAGTTGCTTTTGGTAAAGATTATGATCAGCATATCCGGATATCATACGCGACAAATTATTCAAAACTGCAGGAAGCAATTAAATGTATAAAAATCTTTGTTGATAGTTGCATAAAAAAATAGCAGGGGGATGAATGAGCCAGATAGTGTTAAGAAGAGGATTGTTGATTGTTTTAAGTTTCTTAATTTTTGCGGGATTAACAAATCAGTGTTTTTCTTTAAATGATCAGGAGCTATTTGGTAATAATAGTGGTCTGTCTATGCAGGCAAAAATCGACAAGATGATTTATAAACTAGACCAGGAAGTAATGATTACGGTTTATCTTAAAAATAAGACAGCAGAACCGATTGATATTGTTGAACCGGCTATTGATAAATCATCATTTATGTTTGAAATCGTTGCTCCTGATGGTAAAAAAGATAAGATGCTGAGTATTTACGGCTTAAAATTAGAAAACATCCGGCTTTATCCCAAGAAAAGAATTAAATTTACAGCCAAATTTTTACCAGAAACTCCGGGTAATTACGATATTAATATAAAATATAACGGATATAAGAATCCGCTTAGTTTGCCGGCGATGAGAATATTTGTGGTTGGGAATTTACCGCAACAGGACATTACTCTGAATCAAGAGTAAATATCTAGAGGCCTTCTCTTAATTGTTTTTCAGCATCAACTTCATCCCGATTGATCATTTCTAATGATCGGGAAATATTCTGCTTAAAATTACTGCTGATAAAGGGGATAGCGCGCAATTGGCGGAGGATTTGGATTACCATTCTAAAATATCTGACTATTTCACCGGGATCAGCATTCGTTCCGTCGGTGATTACAGCCAGCGATTCATTAGTTGACCATTTTTCTACTGCTTCCGAAAGATTAAAGAACGGTTTTTTAGTCAGCGGCCGGATCTTGTGTTTTTTTTCAATTTTTAAAATATCTTCAACAACCGGAGATAATTTTTTATTAATTTTAATAATCTGGTGAGGGAGTTTAATGTTTAATTGATTTTTTCTTGGTTCAAAAACTAAAGATGTAAGCACAATATTAAGATCAATGCTCGACAACTCTTCCAGCACCCTGCAAAAGAAAAGCTCAGTTAAAAGCAGTTCATATCCATAAATAGAAGAGGCGAACTTTCCTTTATCAGTCAGCTTGTGATCCCGGATATAGTCCATTTCTTTAAGCAGTCTTATCTTTGTATGTAAAATTTCCAAAGCTTTTTTCCGCGAGCGCTTATTCGCTTGATAAAAATGCAGAGTTTGCGGATAGACCTCATATAAGCGGTCCTGCCACGTTCCATAAAGATGCAGTAAACTGGCATAAGATAAATTGAATTGACTGAGTACTGGTTCCGGCTGAGCAAAGATCATTTTATTTATTTGGTCTAGTTCAATGCGCAGAGGATTTATCCTTGAGTATACAAAACCTTCAGTGTCAATGCCGCGGCGTCCGGCACGGCCAGCCATTTGATAATAATCCCGGGTACGCAGATTAGCGAAGAACTGACCGTAAAACTTGCGGAGTTCATCAAAAATTACTGTTCTTGCCGGCATGTTAATTCCCAAAGCAAAAGTCTCGGTAGTGAAGATAAGTTTAATCAGCCGGCTGGTAAATAATTGTTCAACAACTTCTTTTAAACTTGGCAATAATCCGGCATGATGATAAGCAACTCCGTTTTCAATTAAACCGCGCATTCTAATTGCCGATGGCTCCTGCGTTAACCCGTATTTTTTAAGTAAATTAGCAAATATATCTTTTAATTCCGCTTGTTCCTGATCTTCAAGAAAATTAAAATTTCTGCTTTCAAAAGCCAGTTTTTCGCAGCGTTTGCGGCTAAAAGCAAAGTAGATTGCCGGCATCTTGTCATTTTCCTGTAAATGATGAAGAAGCGAGGATATCTTATTTGCCGAAGCAGTTTTTTCTTCATGGCGAAAATTTTGAAAAGAATGGTGTTTTTTGGAACGGGGATGAGTTCTTTTTACCTGTTCGTAAATATTTTTTTTAAGCTGTTCAAAATTATCAAGAACCCGGTTATGCGCCTGAAAACAATGATGCAAGGGAACTGGCCGTTTTTTTTCGATAATGGTTTCAACCGGATGTTTATGGATATTTCTAATCCAGGAAGATAATTGGATCGCATTGGGAATCGTTGCGCTCAAGGCTAGGATTTTTATGTGTTCCGGACAAAAAATAATTGATTCTTCCCAAACCGTGCCTCGTTCCGGATCGTCAAGATAATGGATTTCATCAAAAATAACCCAGGATATGTTTTTTAAGCGCAAGGGGTCTTCCAGTAAGGTATTGCGGAAGATCTCAGTAGTCATGATCAATATCGGGGCATTAGCGTTTAAGCTGACATCACCAGTGAGTATTCCAATATGATTACCGTATTTTCGGGAAAAATCGCGAAATTTCTGATTGGAGAGTGCTTTGATCGGAGCAGTATAAACAATCCCCTTGTTTTCAGCTATGCATTTTTCAATAACATATTCGGCAATAGCTGTTTTTCCCGCGCCTGTTGGGGCACAGACAATTACTGAATTGCCGCTGTCAGTACTATTAATTGCTCGTTTTTGAAACGCGTCGTATATCATAATCACTTAATTATAGGCTAAATCAAGAGATAAAACAATGTAATTATTTCTTTTTATTTCTTTTTATCGAATAAATTCTTTACAAATATATGCTAACATGTTATGATTTAGAAAGTTATAAAAGAAAAAACTCTACACTCACAGCTGAAGAAGCAGACATCATTAAAGAAATGGTGAATATCTGCGTTGGTAATTCAACGAGTATTCCTTCGCAACTGCTTGGAGGAGCTATAGATGTGTATCTGCTTGGTAAGGTAATTACTATTTAATTCTGAATAAGCCATCTGCTGATATTCTTGTTGACTTTACGCGGAATCCTTTATAGTGATTCTCTTTTAAGAAAAATCAAAAAATAAATTTAACCAAAACTAATCTCATGGAATTTTTACTTACATTTTACACTGTTTTTACGGCAATGCTCCAGATTTTCACAATCGCGCTTTGCGGTTTTTTATTTTTTAGATGGAAATTACTGGATAAAACGGCGATCAGCGGCTTATCCAATCTAATCATAAATCTTTTTTTACCGGCAATGATTTTCAGTCATTTAATTAAAAAGTTTAGTTTTACTGATCCTAAGGACTGGTGGCTTTATCCGTTTTTAGGAATGATTATTTGTCTGATTGGCTTTATTGCAGCTAAGGTTTTTCTCCAATTTGATAAAAGCATTGTTCAGAAAAATGAATTAGCGAGTATTGTTTCATTTCAGAACTGCGGTTATTTGCCCTTAATCCTTGTGATGTCTATATTTTCGGAAAAACAAACCAGTGTCTTGTTTACCTATATATTTCTTTTTATCCAGGGGTATAATCTTATATTCTGGAGCTTGGGCATTCAGTTTTTAAACAGTGAGAAAAAAATAAAATTCGAATTTAAGAAAATATTAAATCCGCCTTTTTTAGCATTAATTTTTGCAGGGCTGATTCTTTGCTTAAATCTTAAAATCTATATCCCTAAACTATTTTTACAAGCCACTGATTTGGTCGGGGGATGTACTTTGCCGGTTGCTTTGATTGTTTTGGGAGCTATTTTAGCGGCTTGTGACGGTGGTAAGGTTTATAAATTAAATTCCGGTTTATTGCTAAAAACAGTTATCCTGAAATTAGTAGTTGTTCCGGCGATTGTTTTGTTTATAGTTGTTTTTTTGAAACTGCCGAAATATATGTCTATATTACTCCTGATTGAAGCTGCTATGCCGGCAGCAATTAATCTTAGCGTTGTTTCGTTTAAGCAAAGTGAATCATGCGGTTATATAACTCAGGCCGTGTTTTTAACCCATGTTTGCGGGATTATTACTGTACCGCTTTTTGTGACAATCATGTCTTTTTTTATTCCGCTCTAACTTAAAAATAGTTATGAATTACGAGTGATGAATTATGAGTTTTAAGTTTTAGGCTTTTTAATTCGTCACTCATAACTCGTAATTGTTTACTTAATGCTTTTAACTTGTGACCCAGGTGACCTGGGTGAAGTTTATCCCAGGAGTACTTCAATGGTAATATGCGTATTCTTGGGGAATTCAGTAATATTCTTGCGAAGAATTTTTATTTTATTCGCAGAAACTTTTTTATAATCAACCTGCGTTGGTTTTATCTTTAAACTGATTATTTTGTAATCAGCGTATTCTAATTTAGTGGGGTTTTGAATAATAATGCTTATCCGTCTATCGGCAAAATAGCAGGAAGTAGATACTGTATCAGTATTGCTGAATTGTTCGCGGGTAAGCTTTGGTTCAATTACCAGATCCCCAAAATGTCCTTTAATTCCAAAAACTTCAGTGAGCATGGTTAAAATATACCAGCTGGCTGATCCAGTTAAATAAGAGTAAAGACCTTTTCCTTCAAGATTAAAATATTCCGGCAGACAAGGATAAATTTTGCTGACATTGGTGTTAGTCGCTAGCTCGAATAAACTGTTTAAAACAGTATAACCTTCTTTTACAAAGTTGCGTTGATAAAGCGCATAAGCAAACATAACGCACATATGGCTGAATATCGCCCCATTTTCCTTATCCCCATAGGAAAAAGCAAAAGCGCGTCCTAAATCAAACTGCGGGTTCTTAAAGTTTGTGTTCAGGCGAAAAGCATTTAGTTTTTTATCTTTAAGGTATTTGTTGGCCGCGGAATAAATATGTTTTATTTGTTTTTTTGAAGCCGCGCCGCTCATAATTGGGAATACCTGTCCGGTGAGAGTCATGCGCATTTGACCGTTTATTTTGCCTTCGACCCGTTTGCTCTTATTATTGTAATATCCATTAAAAAAGCCGATTTGGTTGTTGATGTTAATCCATTCTTTTTTGCGGACATGGGCAAATAACCATTGCCATTTTTGTGATAAGTCGGAAATAAGATCATCAATTTTAACTGAAACTTTTTTCCCGGAGACCCGGTATTTAACTGCCTTGAAATATTGATGTAATAAAGCGGTTTTTTTCTCAACGCTATTGTAATTCACAGGATTCTTATGCAAAGTATCCAGCAGGAGATACAGCTCTTTGGAAATCACGATGTTTTTCTTTTTTCTCTTTTTTTTCAGTTCAATCAAAAGCATGGAAATCTCATAGATATTTCGAGCATAAAAACAGGTAAAGGCAACGCTTTCACCTTTTTCACTAGCCATGTCCAAACCGTCATTCCAATCAGCGTCTTCTAATCGGATATTATTGTGTTTGCCTACATTAAAAAATTGCACCAAATGCTGGACTAAAGTATGTTCAAGAATAGTGCCGCTATAAACATGTCCGTCTTTGGTATGCAGTTGTTTGCTGTGTTTAAGTTTCGGATTCCAGTTTAAATCAATGTCCTTAGCCCGGGAAAGCTGAGAATCATAAAAATAAGAGCAATGTTCAAACAGTATATCAAAATCACCGGTTTGGTGAATATATAACTCTAAAGTAAATAAAGGCCAAACACCATGATCCATCCATACTCGGCTGATCTTATTGCGGTCTGATATAAATACACCTAGCTTTTTGGTAATGATCGTGGCATTGGTTCCATCAATCCTAATGCCTGAAAAGTTTGCTGCCAGAATATCCCGGGTCTGCTGCGGATGGGCGAGAATAAGGGTTAAGCAGTCCTGCCATAAATCCCGCCAGCCTTTTCCGCCGCGGCCATAATCAAAATCAGGCAAAAATGAACAGCCGAAGATCTTTCTTAAAATAGGCTGCAGGGTGACCCAGCGCAGCCAATTATCATTAGTGATTTCTCCAGTGCAAAAACTAATCGCGTCAATCCTTTTTTTCCAATAATCTATATTTTCCGTTAAAGCGTTTTTAACTTTTTCTTTTCCGTTAAAGCGTTTAAATATCTTATTGAACTCATTTTTATTCTGGGCGATTCCGAGCATAAGAATATACGTAATTGATTCATCAGGAATCAAGGTTTTAGTTTGAAAGCGTAAAGCTCCGATTGATTCTTTTCCATGATGACGGTTTTCGATTTTTTTAAACGGAGTTAGGTTTTCCATGATTGCTCTGGGAGCGATTAGATTGCCGCCTTCACCAATAAAAGATTCAATAGACGGGAATTGCCCCACAGGTAAATTACTGTTTTCATCGCAGCCAATAACAAAATAGGAAAAATAATTTATTTCATGTCCGCGTTCATCAAAAGACATTTCCGGCTTAATGATAATTCCGTTTTTGGTCAAAGCGGTGCGGTGCAGCAAACTGGTAACATGCCGGTGATCGCGTAAATTGTCAGCAGAACGGCCGAATATCGGAATCGCGCTTGTCGGAGTAAAAGTAATTGCCCGCGCCGAAATATTAGTGATTTTTATGGTCATTAATTCTACATGCTCACCTTTTGCGGGAATAAAATTAGTTACTTCAGCGCTGAGCCCGATCTTTTCATTCGAACGTTTTATTCCATGCCAGAGAATCCCGGCTTTTAAATTTACGCTTTCTTCAGGACTACAGGAGTAAGGGGCGCCGCTTATTGACCAGTAAGTATGGGGATTAAGATAAACCCAGAAATTTCTTCCGGAAAAAGAGCTGCTCAGATCCTCGCTGGTGATCGGCTGCATTAAAAAGTTGTTTTGCCCGATTTTAATATCGCCTCTCAGCAGAGGAGTGATTGAAGACATAAATTCCGCTTCATTAGCCAGCGGGAAGTATAGGCGGCTGATCTTATGCGCATCCGGAAAAGTAAAATCTCCGTTACGATTTGTAAATTGCCATAATTGATTTTTCATAATACTCTATTTTTATAAATCAAATAATAATAGCTGGATAATTAAATATTTATTAAACAAAGGCATAGTATACTTGAAAATCTGCGGATTAGCAAGGGGAAAAGCGGGAAAAGCGGGAAAAGCGGGAAAATTTGGCGAAAAATTCATTTTTTCCGCAGAGATGATTATTTGACACTCAGTGCTTTCTGTGCTAAAATTTGGGTCTATGTCCTCTTGAAATCTAAGTTAAAGGTATGTTTATGTTCCCGACAGATTAGGGCATGACCGAAAATATAGTTTGGATATTCAAAAAATTAGGATTTAAACCTGTATTTGATTTTGATCAGGTTTTAGAATGGTATGAAAAATAATTCAAAATGATGGGAAAAATTAAAAAAAAGATCTTAATTACAGGGATTCAGGGCATGCTTGGCCAGGACTTAAGCCAAGTATTTGATTCTGATTATGAAGTCTACGGTATTGATATAAATCCGGACACTGATAAACCGAGAGTTTTTTTAGCTGATATAACTCAGCGAAAAGATCTGGAGGCTTTATTTTTACAGATAAAACCGTGGATGGTAATTCATGGCGCGGCTTTTACTAATGTTGATCTCGCTGAGTCAGAGCAGGAACAGGCAAAAGCAGTGAATGTTCTGGGAACAGAGAACATTGCTTTTTTATGTCAGCAGTATAACGCGAAACTGATTTTTATCAGTACTGATTATGTGTTTGATGGAAATAAAAAAACTGCTTATATTGAAACCGATAAACCCTATCCGCTTAATTATTATGGATGTTCCAAATTAGCAGCAGAACAGCGCGTTGCTGCTTGCTTGACGGAGTATATTATTGTAAGAACCAGCTGGCTGTTTGGAACTAAGGGGAAAAATTTTGTTAAAGCAATTGTTAATAAGGCGCGAGCTGATGGAGATCTTAAAGTTGTAAATGATCAAATCGGATCGCCTACATATACCTTGAGTTTAGCCCAAGCTTTGTTTTGGCTGACTAAATCGGTTTTTCAATCTGAATCAGAGCAATCTAGCTATGGGATTTACCATGTGAGTAATTCCGGACAATGCAGCTGGTTTGAATTCGCGCAGGCAATCCTGGAATTAACCGGAATAAAGGCAAAGCTTGAGCCGGTTGATTCTGATTATATAGCGCGTGCCGCGAAAAGACCGAAGTTTTCCGTGATGGATAAAAGCCGGTTTGAGAAAATTACAGGTAAAAAGCTTTGTCTTTGGAAACAGGCCTTAGAGCAATATTTATCTCAGGAAAAAAATCAAGTGGTTTTGCCTGAAGAATAATAATGAGTGTGTTTATGTATAAAACTAAACAGGAAATTTCCGCCGGCGCGGTTGTATTTAATTTTATCAAGCAGCTGCCGATGATTGTAATATATAGCCGGAAAAACGCGACAGAGTGGTGTTTGCCCAAGGGAAAGCTTGAATCCGGGGAAACTTCTGAGCAGGCAGCAATCCGGGAAGTAGCGGAAGAGACAGGGGTAAAAGCGATAATAATTGAACATATTAAAGACATTTATTATAAATACACTGACCCAAAACGCCAATTAGAGCTTGATAAAACAGTACGCTTTTTTTTAATGAAAAAACTGGCTACGGTTTCGCGGGAATATGATCGAGAAGTTGATGCTGTAGAATGGCTGCCAATAGATAAAGCTTTAGAAAAACTGAGTTTTGAGTCTGAGCGCGGGGTTGTGGAAAAAGCGCTGCAGCTGATTAGGAAACAAGGATACGAGTGATTTATGAAATTTAAACAACTGGCTGCTTATTTTCAAAAGCTGGAAAATACCGCTAAACGGCTGGAGATGACTGATATTTTAGCTGAGCTTTTTACTAATCTTGATCCAGTAGAAAAAGAAAAAATAGATGAAATTATCTATCTTACGCAGGGGCAGCTGTTGCCTTCATTTCGCAATATTGAGTTTGGAATCAGTGAAAAACTTATTCATCGCGCTATTGTTCAGGCAACCGGCGGGATATCAAATGATATTGAAGCAATGGTTCATCAGCTTGGGGATTATGGATTAGTCGCGGAAAAGGTTTGTTTAGATCATTTAGAAGTTTTAAGTATTAGTCAGGTTTACGCGAATTTAGAAAAACTCGCTGAGTTTTCCGGTGATGGATCAGTGGCTCGTAAAATCGAATTTCTTGCTGATTTATTAAAAAATGCCAGTCCGCTTGAGGCAAAATATATTATTCGGATAATTTTAGGCAAGCTGAGATTGGGGGTAGGTGATCCTACTGTTTTAGACAGTCTTTCCCTTGCCTATAATCAGGATAAACTTTTACGCCCGGATTTGGAGCGGGCTTATAATCTTTGTTCTGATCTTGGCTTGGTGGCGAAAATATTATTTACCAAGGGGATTAGCAGTATTATTGATTTTAAAGTAATGGTCGGCTGTCCGATTCGGGTTGCCTTGGCAGCGCGATTATCCGGACCAGAAGAGATTATTGAAAAAATCGGAACTTGCGCTGTGGAAGAAAAATATGACGGGTTCCGCTGTCAAGTGCATAAAATGGGCAACAAAGTTCAGATTTTTTCGCGTAATCTGGAAAATACAACTCATATGTTTCCGGAGATTATTCAGGGGACTCTTGATCAGATAAAAGAAAGCAATGTGATTTTCGAGGGTGAAGCTTTGGCTTATGATCCAGCTACCGGACAGTGTTTGCCTTTTCAGACAACTGTACAGCGAAAGCGCAAGCATGGCATTGAATCCATTCGGGAAAAATTTCCTTTGAAGATTTTTGTGTTTGATCTTTTGTACGCGGATAAAGATTTAACTCAGTATGCTTTTAGTCAAAGACGGCAGATTATGTCAGAGTTGATCAAAAAAGGCAAGGTTTTGGAATTATCTCCGGTTGAAGAAGTAAAAACAGCCCAGCGTTTAACTGAAATATTTGAAGATGCTATTGCCCAGGGCCGGGAAGGCATTGTTGCCAAACGCCTGGATGGTGAATATAAGGCCGGAGGAAGAAATTTTAATTGGATAAAATTAAAACAGTCGTATTCCGACAATTTAAATGATACGATTGATTGTGTTATTATCGGCTATTTTTTTGGCAAAGGATTGAGAGCGGCATTTGGCATTGGATCCCTATTAGCTGCTGTTTATGATCCAACGGTAGGCAGGTTTAAAACAATTGCTAAAATAGGTACTGGATTAAGTGACGATGAATTAGTCCGGTTTAAGGAAACTCTTGATAAAATCAAAATAAATTTTATGCCGAAAAATGTTGAGTCCTTAATTGTGCCTGATGTGTGGGTTGATCCGCTCTATGTAGTGGAAGTCCAGGCTGATGAAATCACTCAAAGTCCGGTGCATACATGCGGTAAAGATAGTAAGGATGATACTGGTTATGCTTTGCGCTTCCCGCGTACAGTAGGTTTTATCCGCATTGATAAGGCAGCCAAAGATGCTACTACCGTAGAAGAAATTAAGCAAATGTTTAATTTGCAGGGAAGGAAATAATTATATGCTGAAAAATGCTTTATTTTGGGAACCGTATATGAAAGACTCGGTACGCTGTTTTTTATGTATGCGTAAATGTATTATTGATAAAGGTCAGTGGGGATGGTGTCAGACGCGTTACAATCAAGATGGACAGCTGATTACTGTTACATACGGTAAAGTTGCTTTATCCAGTATTTCTCCGATAGAAACAAAGCATATGTATAATTTTTTTCCCGGCAGCTTATGGCTTTCGTTGGGCGGTTTGGGCTGCAACTTTCAATGTCATGGCTGCCAGTCATGGGGATTATCGCATTGTGATGTAAAAGAAGTTGTGAATAAAATCCATGATTTAAGTCCGGAAATAGTTGTTAAAAAAGCATTGCGAAACGGCTGTAAAGGCATTGCCTTTTCCCATAATGAGCCAACTATGTGGCTTGAATTTGTTTTGGATGTATTTAAATTAGCGAAATCCGAGGGATTGTCTACATGTTTAGTGACTAATGGTTATCTGGGCTCTAAAGCTTTTGATGCAATCGCGGAATATACAGACGGGCTTTGTATTGATGTTAAAGGCTCTTTTATGGAGAGTTATACCCGGATTGCCGCTGTAACGGATATTAATACTATATTCAGTAATGCCAGTGACGCGAAACGCAAGCACGCGATGCATGTTGAGGTTGTGACTAATATTATTCCCGGATATAATTCCAGTGAAAAGGAAATAAAAGAAATTGCTTCCTGGATGTTTGCCGAACTGGGCAAAGACACACCTTTACACTTAACCAGATTCTTTCCATATGGCGAATTTAAGGATGTTGTGCCTACTCCTGTGGGTTTATTGGAAAAGTCTCGGCTGCTGGCGATGAAAGAAGGGCTGAATTATGTGTATATTGGCAATATCCCGGGGCATTTATCGGCAAATACATATTGCCAGAAATGCAAAAAAATTATAATTAAAAGAAAAGAATATGATGAAGTTGAATTAAACCTTAAAAATGGGCATTGTTCGAATTGCAAATCGCTGATATTCGGTAGATTTTCTTTATAAGGATTATTATTTTCTAAAATTAATTTTCGCGGATTATCAAAAGCTGTTTAATTAAAGATTTAAATCAGGGAGTTTGCGGGATGCGGATACTATTGACCAATGATGATGGAATAAATTCAGATGGATTGTACGCGCTTTATCTGAGTTTGAGTAAAAAATATGATGTAACTGTATGCGCCCCGGAAGCAGAACAGAGCGCGATTGGTCATGCCATAACCCTGAGCAAGCCTTTGCGGATAAAGGAAATAATTAAAAATAAGAAATTCTTTGGCTATGCGGTTAATGGCACACCCGCGGATTGTGTAAAGATTGCGGTGCGCTGTGTTTTAAAGCAAAAGCCGCATATGATTATTTCCGGAATAAATCACGGGCCTAATTTAGGTTCAGATATTATGTATTCAGGAACTGTTTCCGCGGCAACCGAGGGAACTATTCTTGGCATTCCTTCAATCGCGATTTCTTTAGCAACATATGAGAAACATGATTTTTCTTTTGCCGCTGATTTTGCCGGCACTCTGGCTAAAAAATTTGAGAAAAAAGGCATTGAGGACGGAGTATTACTTAATGTGAATATCCCCAGCGCGGCAAAAAGTAAAATTAAAGGAGTTAAGATTACTCGCCAAGGTAAATCCTTGTACAAAGAAGAATTTGTAAAAAGACTTGATCCTCGAGGCCGGATATATTATTGGTTGACGGGAAAAGCTCAATGGATTAAAAAAACCGATGATACTGATATTCGGGCGATTGAAGATAATTTTGTTTCCATAACTCCTTTACAGTTTGATTTAACCGCGTATTCGGCAATAGAAGCTTTGAGAAAATTTAAATTTTAAAATAATAAAATTAGAGGTAGGTAATAGCAAAATGGAATCAAAAGAAGATATGATAAGTGTTTTGACAGTAATTTGCGAGCATGATAAAAGATATAAGCTGGATGCTTATCCATTTATTCTAGGCGCCTTGAATTTTACAATGCAGCGTTTAAAACGCAAAGGCCATGTTAGCGGTAAGGAGCTGTCTGAAGGTATTAGGGACTATGCTTTGTGTGAATACGGCAGAATGGCCAGAACAGTGCTTGAGCATTGGGGGGTTAAAGTTACTGAGGACTTTGGCAATATTGTATTTAATATGGTTGATGCTGGTGTTTTAGGTAAAACTGAAGATGATAATATTGAAGATTTTAAAAATATTTTTGATTTTAAGGTTGTGTTTGAAGATGAATACAGTTATTAAGCAATAAATTTTTTTATTGATAAAAAATACTTTTATAAAGAGTTGCTATAATTCAATTTGTATGGTACAATCTATATTAGAGTCGATAAGGGCAAACTCTCTCAAGTTCATTGATTTGATATGCTGTGATTGAGATCCCACTTTGCTGGTCAATTCATTGTTTTTGATTGATCGCTTAGCCCAGAGCTAGGGATTTATGGCTATTTATTGGGATTGTGTCATTTTTGGATGATGCAATCGGGAGCTGAAAAGCGAGGGCGGCACTTGTTTTGATTTACTCAGAACAGTGCCCTCGAAAGCAGAGTTTTGAGTTTTTGCTCTGTATTCGAGGCAATGCTACAGGCCTAAAGTGTCTATTCTTACGACAGTTATTTATACCAGCCTTCATGACCCAAGTGGAGGAAAAGTAATACAATGAAAACTGTCGAGGGTGGAAAGCGCAATGGCGGCTGGGTTGCCGAAAGTAAGTTTACCCTTACCGGCTTTTTTTATTTCTCTATGAGTTATCGAGTTAACGCGACAACGCACTAACCCCACTAACCCCACTAACCCCACTAACCCCACATTTATACTCTTATCCCTTGTTATCTGAATAAATTTTGTGTTATACTTATTAATTATGAAAAAAATTAAAGCAGTTAGTTTGATAGAAATGATGGTTGTCTTAGGCATTATCACAATGCTCATGGGGCTTACCACGGTGTATTTTTTTAATTATAAAGCCGGTGCTGCTCTAAAAATCTCAGCAAATAATATTATGGCCGCGCTTAATCAGGCTCGCAGTTTGGCGATCACTCATCAGATTGAGCATGGAGTTGCTTTTGATCCAGCTAATTCTGAGTATTTTATTTTTGCCAAACCAGATCAATTAACCAGGCAATTAATTACTACTTCAATGAAAACCGCGTCCGGAGTAATAATTGAAAGCACTACTTTGCCGGTTGATTCACATGTTCTGATCAGCCGGCCTGCTGAAATTTTTAATATAACCGGTAGTGCCGAAGACAATGCCAGCATTTTTTTAAAAAATTCGCAGGGCAAGTATTATACTTTAACAATTGTCAATGCGACCGGCAGAATTAAAATCTATAATTATCAAAAATTATAATTTTAATTAACGATAAGGGGAAATAATGATTACGTTTGAAGAATTTAAAAAAATGGAACTAAAAATCGCCACAATCAAAGAGGTTTTAGATCATCCTGATGCCAATAAGCTGTATATTATAAAAATCGATGTTGGCGGTGTGGAAAAGCAAATTGTTGCTGGATTAAAATTAAAATATGAAAAAGAACAGCTGGTTGGCAAGCAGGTAGTGGTAGTGGATAATCTGGCACCGGTTGTTTTAAGAGGCGTGGAAAGTCAGGGGATGATGCTGGCTGCTTCTGATGAGAATAGCGTGGCGGTATTGTGCCCGGATAAACCGGTTGCCAGCGGCAGTATTGTTAAGTGATTTAATTTAATGTTTAATTTTTAAATAATGGGAAATAATATAGATGTCTAAAATTAAGGTAATGACTATCCTTGGCACACGTCCGGAAGTTATTAAACTTGCGCCGGTTGCGCATGAGTTGGCTAAGCATAAAAAGCAGATTAAATCTTTGATTGTTTTAACTGGTCAGCATCGGAAGATGGTGGATCAGTTTTTACAGCTGTTTAAAATTAAGCCGGATTATGATCTGGATATTATGCTGAAAAATCAGACATTAATTGATGTCTCCTGCCGCTGTTTAGCCAGATTATCCAAGGTTCTGGAAAAGGAGAAG
This sequence comes from Candidatus Omnitrophota bacterium, assembly GCA_018817585.1. Classification (GTDB taxonomy): domain Bacteria; phylum Omnitrophota; class Gorgyraeia; order B26-G9; family B26-G9; genus JAHITE01. Next base: position 35,682 of record JAHITE010000081.1, on the reverse strand, counting down.
CCAAATTTAATCTTGGTTGAAGGGGATACAACCACAGCTTTTATTGCCAGTTTAGCAGCTTTTTATCTTAAAATTCCGATGGGCCATGTTGAAGCTGGTTTACGCACTTTTGACAAATACCGGCCTTTTCCTGAAGAAATAAATCGTCAGATGATGACTTTGATTGCTGATATGCATTTTGCGCCGACAAAAAAAGCGCGGCAAAATCTGCTTAATGAAAAAATAGAGCCGAACAAGATTTTTTTAACCGGCAATCCGGTTATTGATGCTTTGCAGTATGTTGCTCGGAAAAAAAAGATAATTAATTGTGAAATTAAAAGAATTGATTTTAAGCATAAAAAAGTTATTTTAGTCACAGCGCATCGTAGAGAGAGTTTTGGCCAGCCTTTTGCTCAGATTTGTCAGGCAATTCAGCAGATTGCTGCTTTACCCCAGGTTGAAATTATTTATCCCGTACATTTAAATCCTAATGTGCAGACTCCGGTAAATAAGATGCTCAAAGGTCTGAAAAATGTTCACTTGCTAAAACCATTGGATTATCAGAGTTTTGTTCATGTTTTAAGGAATTGCTATTTAGTTTTGTCAGATTCCGGAGGTGTGCAGGAAGAGGCTCCGGCATTTAATAAGCCGATTTTAGTTATGCGGGAAGTTACTGAGCGTCAAGAAGGGCTAGAAGCCGGGGTGGCAAAATTAGTGGGCATGGATACAGCTAATATTGTAAGCCAGGTAAATCTGCTGTTAAGCTCCGATTCAGCCTATCTGCAAATGTCTAAAAGCGCTAGTCCTTATGGTGACGGCAGTGCGGCTAAGCGCATTGTTCAAGCAATTTTAAAACAGTATTTGCCAGAAAACCAGGTTTTATAAAGTAATTTTGAAATAATTCTAATTTGACATTGAAAAAGCAGTATGGTATAATTTATAACCATTGTAAGTAGTTTAAACTTGGAAAAGCGCAATATTTTTGAATGCCTGAAAGGGGGTAAATGAATATGAGTAAAAAGTTAGGACTGATTTTGGTAGTTTTAGCAGTATTTTTTGCTGCGGTAATGCCTGTTATTGCTCAGGGAACGGCAGAGAAAGAAGCAGCAGGCGGATTCTCTCCGTTTGGTATTTATTATGACAGAGGTAATAAAGGAAATCATTATGTTGGATCAGGATGGATGGGAGACTATGGTGATATTAAATTTTCGGAAAACGAAAAAGAAAATCCGTATTCTGGAAAAACCTGTATAAAAATTATTTATACTGGCGAAGGCAAGCAAGGCGCTAATTGGGCTGGAATGTACTGGCAATGGCCGCCAAACAACTGGGGTGAAAAAGATGGTGGTTATAATCTGACTGGCGCGACTAAACTTACTTTCTGGGCGCGCGGCGCAAATGGCGGCGAACAGATAATGGAGTTTAAAATCGGCGGATTAACCGGAACATATTCAGATACTGATTCGGCTAGTGTTGGCCCAATTGAACTGACTGCTGAATGGCAGCAATATTCAATTGACTTAACTGATCTTGATTTGGCATATATTAGCGGTGGTTTTTCCTGGGTAACCAGCTCTATGGCTAATCCTGAAGGATGCGTGTTTTATTTAGATGATATTCAGTACGAATAAAATTAAGTAATTGATTAAAAAGGGCAGGATAAATTATCCTGCCCTTTTTTTTGTTTATTGTTTAGGCTCTATCGATGTGATATAATTATAATAATGAAAACTAAACCTAATTCCGCAATAGCGCTTATTTTAAGTGTAGGAGTCTTGGCGATTCTCGTGCTAATTACCGTGGGTTTTTCTGCTTTTACCCGCCTTGAACTTCAGGCCACGGAAAATCAGATAAATCTGCTTAAAGCTTCATTTATTGCCCAAGCAGGAATTGCCCGGGCAGTTGCTGATATTAAGTATGATTCCTCTTATGGGGCGATGAATGAACCTTATGATTCTAGCTCTGATCCTTGGTATTATCCCGGCAATGCGGCTTATGACGGGTCTACGGTTGAGCTGGCTACAGCTGTTACCCCTTCCTATGGTGCTGATATTTCTTATGCCAAAGGCTCTTATCGTTTAAAGGTAATTGACTGCGGCGGATTGATTAATATTAACTGTCCCTTACCGAATTCAGACGCGGTAACTGATTTAGAAGATATTTTAGATCAGCTGGGTTTAACCGCAAATCAAGCCCAAAACCTGGTGGCTTTTCGTCAGACTTTGCCGGGACAGGTTTTTACTACTAAAGAAGAAATAAAATTAGTTTTTGGTATTGGTAAAGATACTTATAATTCAATAAAGGATTTTATTACTTTGTGGGGTGATGAGGATGATGGGATTATTGAGCTGGATAAAACCTCGACATCTCCGGTTAGCGGACATTCCCGAAAATCATTTGTAAATGTTAATACAGCACCGTTGAAAGTGCTGGAAGCTGTGTTTAGATTAATGATGGGCAGTTTTAGCAATAGTCAAGCGGATGCTCTAGCTGCTGCAATTAAAGCAAGAAGAGATACTAATCCTTTTGACGGACAAAATCCGACTGCTGGAGTGTTTAATTTTTTAGGCGCGCGAGGTGAATTTGAACGTTATCTTGAATACGCTTGTTCAGTAGGGATTATAACCGAAGCAAACCGGGACGCGGTTTTGCTGCAAAGTGATCCGAATACTTATGCCACTAATTCCACAAAAATTGGTTTTGATGCCAATGGTTATTATGAAATTGAGGCTATTGGCAAATATCAAGGCGCGAAAAAAAGAATTAAACAAGTTGTTAGTGTGTTTCGCAAAATCAATCAAACTACTAGAGAAGAATTTATTGCCAAGGCTAATTTATTGGCTACTTGCAGAATATCCTGGAAAGATACTTGTCCGGTTGATTTTACTGTGCTTAAGAAATTTAATTATAAAGATGATAAAGATGATGGGCAAAATCCTAAAGATTTTATTCCTGATTCATTGAAACTCGGATTCTGGGATAATTTTCAGGAGGATTATGATCCTTTAAGCCCGGATCCGGATGGTTCAGGGCAAAAGGGGCCATGGAAAGCGGTTCATGAAACATATACGATTAATGATGGCAATGATGGAATGCTAAGAACCTGGATTTCGGGTACAAATTTATCGGATGATCATTTTCCTAAAATAAATCTTGATCAAGATGTCTGTATTGTGAATGATTTTGCGATTATTGTACACGGAAAAGATGAAAATAATTCTGATAATGCTAAATATCCTGTTGACCGTCCCAATTTACCCTGGCCGGCGATTCCTTTAGAATGGGTTTGGATCGAGGCTCCGCCGCCTGATGCAACTAATTGCCCGGATATTGCTGCGGACACTACTGGTATTCTTGGTGCTTATTTGGCGAAATGTTGGAAGTCTACTGACCCAGCGTTTCCTTGTCTTAAACCATGGATTCATCAACAATATATAAATACTTTTCATGTTCGTTTTGGAAATTTTCCTGACCCATCAGCACCCAAAGAGCTGATGTCATCAATTTTCTGCAATAATGTACAGGAAAGAGATCAGCTTACTGATTCGATCCCTGTATACCAAAACTGGGTTAATTATGATGGTAATGGGTATATCTATTTTACGCCATCACCTGATTATGGTTCTCCTGACTGGGAAAAGGCAGTATGGCAAACCAGCAGAAAACCATATTCAGTTATTAGAGGATCTAATGTGATGGTATCATGTAATGAGTATTCTGGTAGCGATGGAGACATCCCGTATTTTACTGATGATAGCGTGGAATATTTCCTTATAGTGGAAAATGTTTATCAGGATGAAAAAACATTTCATTTAAAAGGAATCGGGCGTTGGCATACTAGAGGAGAGGTGTATTTTAAGACAGCCACTACTACTTCTTTTATTACAACACATCAGATAATGGTTTGGGAAGATCGCTTTTTTCAGTTTACTGGAATGGGTAATTTGCCGGATGTGGATTATATTCGAATTGTTCCCAGCCAGGGAGTGTATACATCTCAAATGTTTAGCCCGGCTGCTGGCATGGGCTCGGGCCAGTTTCTAGAATGGGGCACAATCCAAGCGCATGTAACTTTGCCGGTAACAGCTGATCCAGCAATAGATGATGCAGATGCGGGAAGTGAGCTGGTTTATCTGGCAGCTTCCGACAGCGCGGTTCTTAGCGCGCCTTTGCCGGCATATGTTCCGCCAGTAATTCTGCCCAGCGGCGGCCCTATTGGAACAACAGCCAGTCAGTCTATTTGCTATCAGGTTTATTTATTTTCTGACTTTGGAAAACTCCATGGTTCTGATCCTGACAAGCCTGATAATCCTGATGATGCTGATTTTGAACAAGCGCCGGTTGTAGAGGATGTAACAATAACTTATTTGCCAAAAACGCGGATACTTTACTATAATGCTTTGTAATCTAATAACTTTTTAACAAGAGGAGGCGGTTATGGATGAAAAAAGGAAATTTACCAGATTAGCGCAGGAGATGCCGATCAGAAAGAAAGTTGAAAACAGCGATATTGTGGAATTTTCCAAAACTCAGGATATATCTACCGGAGGACTGAGGATTGCCACGGATACGCCTTTAAATATCGGGACAAAATTAAATATTGAGGTGAATATTACCGGTTCTTCCAGTCCTTATTATGCGGTCGGGGAAGTAGTTTGGTATAAGGAAAAAGATCAAACAGCTGATAATAAATTTGATATTGGCATCCGATTTGTCAGAATAGTCAACAAATCTGATTTAGGAGACTTTTAATCATAAAATATATTTAGCTTTAAATATCTTTTCAAATAAAGCCTTATTGGAGTTTTATCGAGATTTAAATTTATTTTAGAATTTATGCTAAAAAAGCCGCTCATCGATGAATAAGAAAATTCTTAAAAAAATACTGCCGGGTTTTATCATTATCTTTTGGCTGGTGATGATTAGCTTATTGATATTGCAGCAAGTTGTGTTTAAAAACAAAACCGCGGGATATAAAACTTTTTTATCCAAAGATAAGCTGTTGTCTGACTCCTGGATGGGCATATATTTTAATAGCCTGCCTGTAGGTTTTGTTCATAGCGCGATCGAGCCTTTTATGATTAAAAAAGGTAAAAGCGGCTATCGAATAATTAACCGAACATTTATGAATTTATTTATAATGCGAAAACGCAATAAAGTCTGGTTTAATGCCCAGGCAATTGTCGATGCTGATTATCAATTGGTAAACTTTGATTTTGACCTTACCTCAGGAACGCATACAATCAATGTTTTTGGCGAAATGCTCGATAAGCAAACCCTAAAGGTGAAGATTGTCTCTCAGGGCAATATTAGTGAGAAAAAAATTATTTTGCCCAAGGATCAGGGGTTTTTAATTGCCAGTATTATCAGCCCGTTTAGTTCTTTTGGTTCTCTGGAAATCGGCAATAATTATAATCTGATGGTGTTTAATCCCTTTAGTTTAGCTCTGGAACCTTTAGAAGTTAATGTTCTAGATCAGGAAATTATTGTTCATGATAATCAGGATGTCAAGGCTTATCGGGTAAAAAGCAAATACCGCGGTATTGAACAGACGGCCTGGGTTAATCAAGACGGAGAAATCCTGAAACAGGAAACCGGATTAGGCTGGGTATTGATCAAGGAAAGTCCGGAAGCCGCGACCAGAGTATATTCGGAAACGGCAAAATCAGAAATTGAGCTTATGCAAATGGTTTCCATTGCCGCGAATATTACTTTGCCTAATAAACCTTTGAAAGTGCTGAATATTAATTTAAAAAATCTGCCGGATGATTTTGATCTAAAAAGCCAGCGGCAGAAGATTCTCAATGACCAGGATAATATTAAAACCCTGCAAATTAGAGCTGAAAAAATTAATCAAGAGCAGTGTTTAGCTTTACCAATCAATGAATTTAACGATTTAAAACATGCTTCCGCGTTTATTCAGGCGGATGCTCCAGAGATTAAAGCCCTAGCCGCGAAAATAATCAACAAAGAAAAAAATAGTTATCTGGCTGCTGTGAAAATCAATGATTGGCTGTTTAAAAATATCGCTAAAGTTCCTGTGGTTAGTATTCCTTCGGCAGTTGATGTGTTAAAAACCCGGGAAGGTGATTGCAATGAACATAGTGTTTTATTCGCTGCTTTGGCCCGGTCAATCGGGATTCCCACTAAAATTAATGTCGGCCTGGTCTATAGCCACGGCCGGTTTTATTATCATGCCTGGGTTAGTGTTTATATCGGTGTTTGGCTGGATATGGATCCGACTTTTGGCCAGAACATTGCTGATGCCGGGCATATAAAATTGCTGGAGGGTGATATTAGACGGCAATTGGATATTATTCGGGTTTTGGGAAAAATTGAGCTGGAGGTGATTAATTTTCAATGATTAAGATCGAGAATTTAAGTAAACAATTTGATAATCTGCTGGCTGTGGATAATTTAAATTTGGAAATTCCTCAAGGAGAGTTTTTTGCTTTTCTGGGACCAAATGCCGCTGGTAAAACAACTACAATTAAACTATTGATCGGACTGTTAAAACCCTCAACCGGTACTGCCTATATTTGCGGACATAATATCCAGACAGATTATGTGAAAGCCAAAGCTTTGATCAGTTATATTCCGGATTTTCCGTTTCTTTATGATAAGCTGACTGGCAGTGAATTTCTTGATTTTGTAATCAAATTGTATCCGCAGTCAAACCAAAAAAAACAGCTGAAGTTAAGGGATGAGTTATTATCAGCCTTTGGCCTGTCAGACGCTCAAAATAATCTGATTGAATATTATTCTCATGGTATGCGGCAGAAACTGGTATTTGCCAGCGCTTTACTGCATGAGCCGCGGGTTATGGTCATTGATGAGCCCATGGTCGGGCTTGATCCGCATTCCAGCAGATTGGTTAAGGATATTTTAAAACAAAAAACGCGGCAAGGTGTGACCATTTTTTTATCAACCCATACTTTAAGTGTTGCCGAAGAACTGGCTGACCGGATCGGGATTATTGATAAAGGAAAGCTGTTGGCTCTGGGCAGTCTTGAGCAGCTCAGCCATTCATCAGGGGTAAAGGGCAAACTGGAAGATGTTTTTTTAAGAATAACTCAAGAAGAGACGATTAATGGAAATCCTTAAAAATGTTTATACAGCCAGACTGCGGGTTTTAAGCAATAAGCTCCAGAGTATTGGACAGCATTCAAAACTAAAAATCTTTGTTGTGGGACTTATGGTGATTGGTTTGTTTTGGCTGATTTTCTTTGTGCCCTACAAAGCTTTTCTTTTCCTTGAATCTTTGGGCAGTCTGGGATTGGTGATTATTGACCGGCTTTTGTTCTTACTGTTTCTCGGTTTGTTTTTAATGCTGATTTTCTCCAATTGCATTATCAGCTATTCCAGTGCTTATAAAGCGCGGGAAACAGCTTATTTTTTTTCTTTGCCTCTGGAATATACGGAAATTTATTTTATCAAATTAATTGATTCAATGATTCTCAGCTCCTGGACATTTTTATGTTTTCTTTTACCGATTCTAAGCGCTTATGCCGCGGTCAGGGATTTGGGCTTAATTTTTTATTTAAGTTTAATCATATTTTTTATCCCTTTCGCGGTTATTGCCGGAGCTCTGGGTTGTTTGCTTACCATGCTGGCAATTAAATTTATTCCCAGGCAGGCGGTAAAATATTTGATCTGGATGCTGGTGGTTTTGTTTGTGGCGGGTTGTTTTGGGCTTATCTTAACTGGTAAAGCCGCGGCAAACAAAGAAAATGAAGTGATGTTTTTATTGACTAATTTTATCCCTCATTTTGGATTTACCCAGTGCGTATTTTTACCTAATTTTTGGATCAGCGAAGGTTTATTAAAAATAATATCCGCTGATTATTCCCAGAGTTTATTCTGGTTATTGTTATTAATCAGCAATGGATTATTTTTTAGCTACATTGCCTTGGCTGCGGCAAAGTTTATTTACTATGATAGTTGGGCAAACACCAGGTTTCAGGGAATACGTAAAACCTATATTGGAGCAAATAGTAAACTGGAAAAAGTGTTCAGCCGGCTTAAATTTATCGATTTACCGATCAGGGCAATGATTGTAAAGGATATCAAGGTATTTAGCCGCGATCCGCTGCAGTGGTCGCAATTTTGCATATTCTTTGGTTTGCTGGCTATATATTTTATCAATATCCGCAATCTCGGCTATCAGAATGTTCTGCCGTTTTGGAAAAATATTATTAGTTTTCTTAATCTGGCATCAACTAATTTAACTTTAGCTTCTTTGTCCGTGCGGTTTGTTTTTCCCCAGCTTAGTTTGGAAGGCAAGCGGTTTTGGATTCTCGGATTGGCTCCAGTGGACAAAAAAACGCTGCTGCTGGAAAAGTTTTGGCTGAACAGTTTGATTGCTTTGGGCATAAGTCTGCCTTTAATTTCAATTTCTAATTATATGCTCAGGGTTTCGTCCTTGGTAAGTGTATTGTCGGGAATTATGGTTGTGCTGATGTCGTTTTCTTTGATCAGTATCTGTATCGGGCTGGGCGCTTTATTTCCTAATTTTAAAGAAGATAATCCGGCGGCGATTGTATCGGGATTCGGCGGAACCTTGGCTTTGGTATTGAATTTGATTTATATCGCGGTTAATGTCACTGCTTTAGCTATGCCTTTTCATTTGCTGGTTACGCAGCAGATCAGTCAGACTGTTTTTGACAAACTGATTATAGCGGTTACTTTGTTTATCCTGATTTTAGGCTTAAGCACAATTTTTGGGTTTTTATTCGCTGGTTGTAAAGCCCTTGAGCGCCTGGAGATCTGAAAAATGAGAAGGGGCAGTTTGTAAAGTTGAAATGTAGGGGCCGTGCTTGTCCCGGCCCGTATAATATAAATTATTAAAATCGGTTAAATAATTGATAATCGGGCGCAGGCAAGCAGCGCCCCTACGGTTAGCTTTTCCTGCTTGTTGCTTTTTCTGTTCTCTGTTTTTAACCATGAGCCATCAGCTGTCAGCTAAGTATACTTTTTCATGCTTTCTGTTTGATTTATCCTGAGGATATGATAAAATAAGTGATTAGTTTGAACCGGAGTATATGCTGTTTAAATAATTATTAAGATCATATATTCTTATGGAGGCTTTGATGACTGATTATAATGAAAAGAGAAGATACCTGCGCCTGGGGGCATTTTTAGAAGGTACTTTTCAAACTGAAGACGCTAAGAACGGTTTAGTAATGTTGATGAATTTTAATCGAGAAGGCTTGAAAGCTTCTCTGAACCGGAATATTCCGGTTGGACAGTTATTAAAACTGGAAATTTGGATTCCCGGTTCTATAATCCCGATTTTCGCTCAAGGGCAGGTTGTTTGGATTAGAAAAAGTGCTGAGGATTGGACTTATAATTATGACGCGGGTTTAAGAATCAATGAGATTGAGCCGGATGACAGACAAAGAATTTTAGATTATGCTTATGAACATTGGCGCTATTCAAGGGGAAAAGTATGAGAGAGTATTGGAACAGCACAAAAGTAATCTGTACAATCGGTCCGGCCTGCAACAGCCGCAAAGTAATCAAAGAATTAATTCTGGCGGGAATGGACATTGCCAGATTTAATTTTTCACATGGCAAACCAGCGGATCATGTGAAATATATTAAACTGGTAAAAGCAGCTGCCCAGGAACTTAAATCTCCGGTAGCGATACTCCAGGATCTCCCTGGTCCGAAAATCCGGCTGGGGGAATTAACTGAAGAATCAATTTACTTGAATCAGGGGCAGATATTCACGCTTACCAGCAGAAAAGTTATTGGGACAAATTCGGAAGTTTGCGTTAATCACAGCGCTTTTATTCAGGAACTAAAAAAAGACAATATTGTTTATCTGAATGACGGCTTAGTAAAACTCCAGGTAATTTCAACGAATCAGGAAAAGGCGGTTTGTTCAGTTTTGCTCGGCGGCCGGATATATCCGCGCAAAGGAGTCAGTTGTCCAAATCAATTTTTTAAAATGAGCTCAGTGACTGCTTATGATTTAAAATGTTTGAAATACGGTATTGAAGCCGGAGTTGATTTTATTGCTGTGTCTTTTGTTCAGCAGGCAAAAGATATTATAAAAGCAAAAAATTATTTAAATAAAAGAAAAAAACATATTTCGGTTGTGGCAAAAATAGAACGCAAAGTCGCTTTTCAGGACATTGATAATATTATTAATGTCAGTGACGCGATTATGGTCGCGCGGGGAGATTTGGGGATTGAAGCTGATCTGGAGGATGTGCCTTTTCTTCAAAAAGAAATTATTAGAAAATGTAATGCTGTGGGTAAGCCGGTTATTACCGCGACCCAGATGCTTGAATCAATGGTTGTCAGTCCTCAGCCAACCCGGGCGGAAGTTACTGATGTGGCTAACGCGATTCTTGACGGTACTGACGCGTTGATGCTCTCAGAAGAAACCGCGGTGGGTAAATATCCGGTGCAAACCCTTAAGATGATGCTGAAAATTGCTAATCGAGCTGAGAAGAAACTCTGCGCGAAACAAAAAGAATTAAGTTTAGCGGAATCAGGTACTGAAAATTTAGTCAGCGCTTTTAGCCGGGCAGCAGTGAATATTTCCAATAAGCTAAATGCCCAGGCAATTATTGCGCCCACACACAGTGCTAAAGCAATATCCTGGCTTAGCCGCTGCCGGCCTCAGGCGATGATTGTCGGCGTGACGACTGATCAGAATGTGCTAAAGCAAATGATTATGTATTGGGGGGTGTACCCTTTATTAATGCCGAAGTTTGCCAAACTGGGAAAAACGCTTGATGATTGTATTAAACTGACAAAAAAAAACGGATTGGTAAAACCCAAGGATACTGTGCTGGTAATGCTTACAGAAGATAATCAGCTTTTCTTATCAAATATAATGGAAGTACGCAGGATTTAGCAACCAAGAAAAAGAGAGAACATTGAAATGAAATTTAATAAATATCGGATAATTATTTTTATTGTTTTACTAATGCTCGGAAATGTTTTAACCGCTTTCGCGGAAAACCAAATACCGGTGATTGTCTCAGTTTCTCCGCAATACGGGCAAACTGATGTCAGTACTGATTCTATGATCAGGATAACCTTTAATACCCGAATGGATAAAAAAGCCGTGAGTAAAAGTTTTAATATCTATCCGGAGATAAGAGGTAAGGCTGTTTGGGATAATAATACATTTGTTTTTACTCCGAATGATCCTTTACTGGCTTCGACATCATATTTTGTTACTTTTACTCCGGATGTAAAATCAAAGGACGGAGTTCCTTTAGCTGTCACTTATTTCTCTACTCCAGCGCAAGGTGTCTGTATTGGGCCAAATGGTAATATTAATCTGATTAGCATTAACGGTAATGTTAAAGAACTAAAGGTGAAGGGCTTTCATCCGGTTTGGGCACTGGATAATACGCTGATTATTTATGATTATCAAGGACAGCTTTGGAAAATAGACACAAATGGTCAGACTAATGAAAATCTGGTGGAAAAAGATCCGATTTATGACGCTTCTTTTGCCGAAGCCAATCCTTTAACTGATCTGATCGCGTTTATCGGCACGAATGATGCCGGATGCGCTAATATTTATACTGTTGATTTGAAAAGCAAGATAGTTCGCCAACTGACATCTTTTTTTGAGCCAACTAAAATCAAATATCTGAATTGGTCAGCCGATGGGTTATACCTGGCTTTTTTAAGAGCCGGGCAGATCTGGATTATGAATCAGGATGGCAAAGATTTGCGTAAGCTTACTTCTGATGACCTGGGCTGCAAAGGGAATTTCGCCTGGTCACCCGGAGGGACAAAGATCGCGTTTTCCGGTGAAAATAATATTTGGGTAGGAGATATATATTCTTTAGAAATTAAAAAACTTTCTTTTGATAATCCGAAAACCGGGATGCTTGATTGGTCAGTAAATAATAAAATCGCTTTTGAATCCGAAGGAATCACGGTGATGAATGCCGATGGTAGTGAGGAAATTCAGATTCCGACTGCGGCTAAAAGGCCGGAATGGATCAATGAAGGTAAAATATTCAGTTTAGTTCTGCCGTTATACAATCAGGATAATACCGCGCAGCTCTGGATAATGAGCTCCGATGGAAAAACTAAAGAGAAGATAGCGGTTATCGCTGATGAATTTACTAATATTTCCTGGTCAAAGAATGTGGGGTTTTGGAATTTATTTTCGCCGTAAATGCGCCGCGGGAATTTTTAAAGCATTGCGGTATTTGGTTACGGTTCTGCGGGAAATCGGCATTCCTTTTTCCGCGAGTAAACTTACAATTTCCTGATCGCTTAATGGCTTACCCGCGGGTTCGGTTTTTACTAATTCATCAATCGCGGCTTTGATGTTTTGATTGGAAAGCGAACCTTGTTCAGTGCTGATTGCCTGGGAAAAGAATTTTTTTAAAGCAAACGTTCCATAAGGAGTCTGCATGTATTTATTAGCCACGGTTCTGCTGATTGTCGAAGGATGGACTTCCAGTTTTTCCGCGACTTCTTTCAGCGTCAGAGGCTTTAGATTTGACACTCCTTTTTCAATAAATTCCTGCTGATATTCAATAATGCATTTTGATACACGCTCAAGCGTTTGTTCTCTTTGGCTTAAACCATTGATCAGATTCTGCGCGTTCTGCAGTTTTTCCCGGATAAAGGCTAAAGCTTCTTTTTCACATTTTTTCTCTTTGAGCATTTTTTTATAAAGCTGACTAATCGAAAGCTTGGGTAAGTTTTTAGAATTAATAATCACTTCGTATCTATCAGCTGCTTTTTCCAGAATAACATCCGGGACAATGCTCAAGGCCTCAGCGGCAAAGCCGCGGCAAGGCTTGGGATCAAGCGCGCTAATTCTTAGCGCGTATTTTTTGACCTGAGGCAGGGGTAATTTTAATTCACTGCTGATCAAACTGTATTTTTTTGCTGCTAGTTCCTTGAGGTATTTTTCCACGATCATGGATTCAATAGAATTTTCCTTACCCTGGCGTTTGAGCTGAATAAGCAGACATTCTCTTAAATCTCTGGCTCCAATCCCAGCGGGTTCCAGGCCCTGAATAATTGATAGCACTTGATTAACTTTATCTAAGGAAAAACTATTTGCCTGGCTGATTTCCTCAACACTGGTTACGAGATATCCGTTTTCCGCGATATTACCGATTATGTGCTCCGCGATTAATAAATCCTCATCGTTTTCCGCCATGATCCGAAACTGCTGCATTAATTCATCCTGCAAAGAAGAAGTACTGGTAATCATGGTTTCCTGGAAATTATGTTTTTCAATTGACTGGGAAATTTTTCCCCGGTCAAAAAAGTCAGAAAACCAGACATTATCATTGTCCAGCCAATCTGGTTCCAGGCTGATATTTTCCTGATCGCGGATTTTGGGCAGATCTTCGGTAGAGCTTTCGGTGACTTCTTTGTTTACATCGCTGGATTCCTGAAGGGATGTGTCTTCCAATACAGGATTTACAGCCATTTCCTCAGCGATTAATTGATCAATCTCAACAACATTTAACTGTAAAATATGCATGGACTGCTGCATTTTTGCAGACATGATCATTTTTTGAACTTGTTTTTGAAACAGTTTTTGTTGTAAGGGCATTAGTTCCTCCAAGCTAATTATATATTAACTTATTGTTTTAATCAAGTTACGTTTTGCAAACAAAATTTGAATCAAGAGTGAAAATATGCTATACTATGCCAAAATGAAAAAAATATTGCTGTTAAATCCTCCAGGCAGCCGAAAATTTCTTCGGGATCAGTATTGCAGCTCGGCAACAAAAGCGGATTATTATTGGCCGGCTGTGGATTTACTGGTTTTAAGTGGTATTTTATCTGAGCATTTTGAGCTTGAGGTATGTGATGCTATTGCTGAGGCCGTAGATGAAAAAACACTAATTGAAAAAATCATCAGCAGTTCTTATTATGCTTTGATCAGCCTTAGTTCCAGCGCGAGCATGGATGAGGATTTCGCGCTGTTTAAAGCAATCAAAGCGCGGAGTAAAACAATTATTGTTATAAATGCCGGTTTTACTCGGGATAATTCGAAAAAATATCTAAAACAGCATGATTTTATTGATGCTGTAATTATTGATTATATAAAATTCGGGATTGTTGATTATTTACGGGAAAAGCCAGGGCCGTATCAAGGTCTTTGCGCTAAAGCAAATAAGCAGATTATTGAGCAATGCGATGTTCTTGAACTAAACACTGGTTTTTCTTATCCTGTACCCAGACATGAACTTTTCGCGTTGGATAAATATTATCTGCCGCAAGCCAGAAAAAGGCCTTTTACCTGTTGTTTGATTTCTTATGGCTGTAAATATGGTTGTACTTATTGTTCCAGCGGTTCGATTGGCTTTAAATTAAGAAATATTGATAATATTATTCTTGAGCTAAAAGCAATCAAAGCTTTGGGTATATCTGAGGTGCATTTTCCGGATTTCACCTTTACTGCTGATCAAGAGCACGCGCGAAAGCTTTGTCAGGCAATGCTTGATGCTGATCTTCGCCTGAGCTGGGATTGCTTGACCCGAGTAGATTGTTTTGATATTGATACGGCAATCTTAATGAAAAAAGCCGGAGCGCATACAATTCAGTTTGGAATTGAGACCCAGAATGAGCAATTGCTGAAAAAAATGGCTAAACCGATCAGTAATCAGCAGGTTAGGCGCTGTTTTTTGATTTGTAAACAGTTGGCACTGGAAACAATTGGTTTCTTTATTATTGGTTTGCCTGGTGAAGATGCCCAAAGCATTAAAAAGAGTATTAATTTTGCCTGTGAGCTTAATTGTGATTATGCGGCATTTTCAGTGTATGTTCCGGATTATGGATCGCTATTGCGTAAACAATTAGAAGCAATGGATCCTTTAATCTCTAGTATTAAAAACTTTGACCGGACAATGTATCCGGTTATTGATAATCAAATCTTGAGCAGACAAGAAATCTGGCAGCTGCGTGATTATGCCTTGAAAAAGTTTTATTTGCGGCCCAAGTATATTTGGCAGCAGATTAAGAAATTAAATAGTCTTGAAAAGATAAAAGCAATTTGTAAAATGGGGTATTCAGTAATAAAAGGGGCTAATAGCCTGAAAGTGTCTAAAATCTTAAAGGAGTCTAAGTAATTGTGAAGATAGCTATAATCGGAGCCGGAATCAGCGGTCTAGTAAACGCGTATAAATTATCAGCAAAACATCAAGTAACTGTTTATGAGCAAACCAAGCAGATCGGCGGATTATGCTCCGGGTTTGAATCAGACGGCAAATATATTGATAAATACAATCATTTCTTTTCCAAGTCGGATAAAGAATTGATGGAGTTGTTTTCAGAGCTGGGAATAAATCGAAAGGTTTCTTGGGCGAAATCAGGGCAATGTTTGTTTATTAATGACCAGCTCCAGGATTTAAGCAATCCCTGTGATTTATTCGCGATCAAGAGTCTCAGCATTATCGACAAACTTAAAACCGGAAAATTTTTAGCAGAAAATCTTTTTTCAAAAATGAATATTGAACTAAATGATAAAAATGCTGAAGAGTGGATTATTGAACAATGCGGGATTGCCGCGTTTAATCTTTTATTTAAGCCTTTGCTTAATTTTAAAACTCAGCAAACAGACGATATCAGCGCCATGTATTTAAAGGCGCGGCTTAAAGAAAGAAAAAATAATATTATTGGCACGCTTCAGGGTGGAATGCATACTCTGCTAATCGCTTTACGAGACAGGCTGCATAAAAATAAAACTCATATCTGGCTGAATTCAAAAGTTAAAAAAATAACGCGCGATGGGCAAAATAAATGGCAGGTGATTTTAGATACCGGAGCGGAAGAATATGATCTGGTTATTGCCTGTATTTCTTTGACTGATGCCGCGGCTTTGTTTGTCGGTAATCCGGGATTTTATGTGTCGGAATACCTTAGTGTCGGGTCTTGGGTATTGGATCTGAATAAACCGCTTAATCAAAAATGCTGGATTTGTCTGGTTGATGATCAGCGGGAAAAAAGGCATGTAGTGGTTAATACTCAGCCGCTGAACAATGAAAATCGGACATATTTTACTTTTTATCTGCGCAATCAATCTGTTACGCCGCAGCTCGAGCAGGAGATGTTTAATGCCTGCTGTGATTCTTTAAAAAAGATAAATCCGGAATTTAATCAGCAATGGATCAGGCAAAAAACTTTTCATTATGATCTCAATGTTGAACCGGTATTCACCCAGAAATTTGTGGCTAAACTTTACGGCGCGGTAGAATCGTTTAATGGCTTATATCTTCCGGATTTAATGTATTTGCCGCAGCTTTTAAAAACTATCAATACTTCGCTGATAAAAAGCGCGATAATCAGACAGAGAATTAAAAAAGAATTTAAAGTTTAATCTGAGAGAATTATGCTTTCAACAATCCAAGTCGATTTAGACAGTTTATGGACATATGATCGCTATCGGTATAAACAAATGTCTGAATATCCGGTTGACCCGGTATATTCACAAAGTCTGCAGTCTTTTCTCGATCTGTTTGCCAAGTACAAAGTAAAAGCCACGTTTTTTGTTATTGGCAAAGACGCGGAGAATCATAAACAAATCAAGTATATTAAAACCATAATCGATCAAGGGCATGAAATCGCCAATCACAGTATGAATCATCTGCCGGATTTTGCTGACCTGAGTTTGACTGAAATAAAACAGGAAATTGTTTTAGCGCATAATTTGCTTAAAGCGCTTATGTCTAAAGATCCGGTTGGTTTTCGCGCGCCGATGTTCTGCATTAATGAACAGGTATTATGTTTACTGGAAGACCTGGGTTATAAGTATGATGCTTCGCTTATGCCTTCCGCGGTTTTTCCCTGGCTGATGAGTACAGCGCATTCTCTGTTAAAATTAAAGCTATTGTGGATCAACTGCGGCAATATTCGCTGGGGCAAGGCTCCCCGCGGAATTTATCATCCGGATAAACAGAATATGGCAAACCCCGGAGCAATGAAAATTAAAGAGGTTCCGGTCAGTGTCAGCAATGTTTTGCGTTTTCCGATGCATAGTACCTATGTTTTTACGCTAGGTAAATTTTTGTTTGATTCAGGGTTTAATTTTTGCTTGAAAAATAAATTAACCCTGCATTATGTTTTTCACGCTATTGATCTGCTGGACCTGGAGGCTTATTCCGTAAGATTACCAGGGTTTAAGTCCTTAACCAAAAGACAGCTGATTTGTGAGCAGATAGTTAAAAAACTCGCTGTTCATTCACAGGTAATGACAACCGAGGATTTAATCTTAATTGGAAAGGGAAATAATGGTTTACATTCTGCTGCCGGCATTTAATGAAGCGAAAAACATTGAACAAATAGTGAGCAATATAGCCGCTGTTTTAACTCAGGCAAAAAAACAATTCAGGATATTGGTGGTTAATGACGGCAGCACTGATAATACCGCTGAGATTGTCTCAGCGAATATCCAAAAATTTCCTCTGGAATTAATTTCTTTTGTCCAGAATCAGGGAGTAGGGCAGGTATTTCGGCAGGGGATTAAAACTCTTTGCGCTAAAGCTCAGCCTGAGGATATTCTTATCTCTATGGATTGTGATCAGACTCACCCGGCAAATGTTTTACCGCGGATGATTGATGCTATAAATTCCGGCTGCGATCTGGCGATTGCTTCAAGATACCATGCCCAGAGCACAACCGTGAATCTGCCGTTTATCCGGCTGATTATGAGCGATGCTATTAACTGGTTCTTGAAAGTTTGTTTTGGAATCCAAGGAGCAAGAGATTACTCGACTTTTTTTCGAGCTTATAAAATAGGGCTGCTGCAAAAAGCAGAGGAGGTTTATCAGGATAGTTTTATTGAGCAGGGTGGTTTTGCCTGCATGGCGGAAATTCTGATCAAACTGCGCAGATTTAATCCTAATATCAGCGAAGTGCCGCTTACTCTTCGGTTTGATTTGCGCACTGGCAAAAGCAAGATGAAGGTGTTTGATACAATTTTTGGATATTTGAAATTAATTGTAAAAGAAAAGTTAAGAAGGTAAAAACAGACACAAGGATACCAGGTCACAAGCACACAAGGTCACAAGGAAAAAGCATAAAGCAAGAAAAGTTACAAGTTGCCAAAACTTATGATAAAAATTCGAGAATATTTTAGAACTTAAAAAAAGCGGATTTCACTAGGAATTCTATTAAAGATTTTAACCTGGTGACATTGTGATCCTGGTGACCTTGTGTCCTTTGCTAAGAATTAATTCCTTTTCTCAAAAAGCAAATACTTTAGCATGTAAAATGAGAGCTTGCATAGTTGCGGCAGTTGTTTGGGATTGAGCATCTTTCTGCAGAAAAAACCGATAAAATGCCAGCTGAATAAATAACGGGTATAGATTTGTTTTTGAAATTTGACTAATTGTTGGGCTGTTAAATGTTTTGTGCCCCAGGGCGGAACAGAATGCATGAAATTAAATTTATTCCAGTCAATGTCTTTGATTAAACCGTATTCCTGCATAATATCATAAATTTCTGTGCCGGGGTAGGGACAGATAATTCCTAGCTGAAATACATCAGGTTTGATTTTTTTTATTATTTGCTCAGTCAGTTTAATGTCTTGGGCTGTTTCTTCAGGATGCGAACCTAAGATAAAGAAAGCACAGGTAACAATTCCGGCTTGATGCGTAAGTTCAAATGCTTGTTTTATCTGCTCAAGCGTAATGTTTTTCTTCATCAGTTTTAAGATCTTAGGACTGCCGGATTCAACACCGTAAGCAATTTTTAAACAGCCGCAGTCTTTCATCAGAGATATTAGCTGTTTGTTGACCATGTTGACTTTTGTCTGACAATCCCAAGTCAATCCCAATATTTTTAAGCCATTGCAGATTTGAATAAATCTTTGCTGATTTAAGGTTAAATTGGTATCTTCAAAAGTAATATGATTATAGCCCATGTCTTTGCATTGCTTTAATTCAGCAATAACATTTTCCGCGCTGCGGAATCTGACTTTAGGGCCGCTGGTTTTTTTAACAGCACAGAATGTGCAGTCTTGAGAACAGCCGCGGGAAGTAAAGACAACAGTCGCGCGTTTATTGCTGATGTTAATTCCGGCGGCGTACATGTTTTTGTATAAATCGCGGTTTAAAAGCTTCCGGTCTGGAAAGGGCAGGCTGTCTAAATCCTCAATTTCTTCCGCTGGATGATTTATCACCGCTTGTTTGTTCTTTAAAAAAGCCAGGCCGCTGATTTTATCAGCTGACTTTTTATCTCTGATGCTTTGGCAGAGTTTGAGCAAAGCGATTTCACCTTCGCGCAAAACCAGATAATCAAATCCCGGAAATTCGTTTAAACTCTGCTCGGGGATTGCGGAAACATGTGCTCCGCCGGCAATAGTTACAATCGCGGGATTTATGAGTTTAATTAAATTAGCGATATTATGCGCGTTATTGATTGTTGGAGTCATGGAAGTAATGCCGGCAATTGAAATATTATTGTCAGCAATTCTTCGCGCTATAATTTGCTGGGAAAATTGCTCAACTTCAAAATCCCAAATCACAGTATTAAATCCGTTGGCATTTAAAAAAGCAGCTAAATAAACAAGATTTATCGGTTCCTGAATCAGGATTTTTTCAAATGCTCCGGTAATTTTTGGGGGACGGATTAGCGCGATATTCATTTTTGTAATCGTACTTTAGCATAACTAATCAATAAAGTCAAATAAACCAGTTTGTGTAATCAAAAAGATTGTGTTAGAATTGTAAACATATATCATATTGGTAATTATAATCTTGAACATTAATCTAAAATATTGAAAATTGTGGTTATTCATAATGTTAAATAGGAAAATCAAAAAAGTAATGCTTGTTTCTCCGCCCGGTAAAGTTCTGGCTGCAAATTTTCAGCATTGTTCTGTGCCTTTAGGTTTGGCTTATCTGGCTTCTGTGATCAGAAAAGATTTTGATGTTAAAATAATTGACGGACGGGCAAAGTTCCAATCATTTAAACCGAAAAATAGTAAGTGGGATTATTACGGCTATAAACAGGAAGAAATAGTGGCCATGATAAGTCAGTTTAAGCCTCAGGTTGTTGGCATAACTTGTTTATTTTCCCGCCAGGTTAATGAAGTTATTAAACTAGCAGAAAAGATTAAGAAATTGAATCCTCAGATAATCACTGTTGTTGGCGGTTCTCATCCGACTTTTTTAGCAAAGCATACCTTGGAATCCGCGGCTTTAATTGATTTTATAATTCTGGGAGAGGGAGAAGAGAGTTTTTCTAAACTACTAAAAACCCTTGACCAGGGAAAAGATTATACCCAGATTGACGGCCTGGCTTTTCGTAAAGATAATAAAATCATTATTAATCCTAAACAGAATTTTATTGCTGATTTAGACAGCCTTCCGTTTCCGGCTTATGATCTGTTGCCCATGAAATTTTATGAAAAAAAAGCAGTGCCGTTCAGCTTTACTTATAAAAGCCGCAAGAATGCTCCGGTGGTCACCAGTCGGGGCTGTCCCGCCCAATGTGTTTTCTGCGCTTCACGCAATTATTGGGGTAATCAATATCGCGCGCGTTCCGCGGAGAATGTTTTAAATGAAATTGAAATGCTGGTTAAAAAATACGGGATAAAAGAAATTCAGTTTACGGATGACAATCTGACATTTGATAAACAAAGAGCTAAAGCCATATTTCAGGGCTTGATTGACCGCAAACTTAATATCCATTGGAATACGCCTAATGGGATTGCGATTTGGACTTTGGATGAGCCGATGCTTGAGCTGATGCGTCAAAGCGGCTGTTATGAACTGACCATTGCTTTTGAAAGCGGCGATCAGGATGTTTTGAAAAATATTATTCGCAAACCATTGGATTTGAATAAGGGAAAACAGCTGGTAAAAAAAATGAAACAGCTTAAGATTCAGACAATGGCTTTTTTTATTTCAGGTTTTCCCGGAGAAACAAAACAGCAGATGTTGAAAAGCTTTGAGTTTGCTAAGGAAATGGATTTGGACGGAGCTTTTTTCTTTATTGCTAATCCAACGCCTGGTTCAGATTTGTTTGAGCTGTGCAAGGGAAAAGGTTATATTGAAAAAGATTTTTTGGCTGATGATGTGGATTATGATTGTTCTTATTTTCAGACAGAGGAATTTGCCAGCCATGAACTTGAAAGTTTTATTCAGAAGAACTTTAATGCTTATTTAACAAGAGTTTTTCTAAGGCATCCTTTTCGGTTTTTTAAAAAATATCTTAAATTATTTTTCATTCATCCGATAATGAGTTTCCGGCTTATCGCAAAAGGTATTGTCGGTTTTTTTAATTTCAATAAAAAACAAAAAATAGATAAAGACAATGATTGATAGACCCATAAAAAAACTAATGCTAATTTTTCCTCCGGTTGTTTTTTCGCCGGAGTCTGTTAAACAGATAATGCCGCCATTGGGAATTACTTATCTGGCTGCTTATCTGCGCGATGATTTTCAAGTTAAACTCCTTGATGCGGCAGTTGAGGGATATGCGCAGGAAACCAGATTAGCCAATGGTTTATTGCGCTATGGATTGTCTTTTAGCCAGATAAAACAGCAGATTATTGATTTCGAGCCGGATGCTGTGTCCATAACTTGTCTTTATTCCAGTCAGATTAGCATTGTTAATCGGATCTGCCGTGATATTAAAAGCATTTCCGAAAACATTGTAACTATCGTCGGCGGTTCACACCCCAGTTTTTTAGCTGAAAAATGCCTGGAGAATCAGCAGCTTGATTTTATTATTCTGGGCGAAGGGGAGGAGACATTAAAAAATCTTTTAACCGCGATTAGCAATAAAGCTGATTACGCGAAGATTGATGGTTTGGCGTTTAGAAATAATAATATAGTTCAGATAAATCCCAAGACCCAGTGGATTGAAAATATTGATCTGATTCCATTTCCCGCCAGAGATTTATTACCCTTAGAAAAATATCATAAAATCAATTTGCCCATGGGCCTGGTCAGCCGACAGACTCCGGCAATGAATCTGATCACCTCCCGCGGCTGTCCGTTTGAATGCGCTTTTTGCAGCTCCTGTCATTTTTGGGGTAGAAAGTATCGGCCGCGTTCTGTGGAAAATGTAATTCAGGAAATGTGCCAGTTAAAGGCTATGGGGATTAAAGAAATAAAATTCTTTGATGATAATCTGACTTTGGATAAACCGCGGGCGAAAAAATTGTTTCAAGCAATGATTGACCGTAAATTTAATTTTACCTGGAACACTCCTAACGGCATTGCCGCTCAGACCCTTGATCCGGAAATGATCAGCTTAATGAAGCAAAGCGGCTGTTATGAAATAACTCTGGCAGTGGAAAGCGGTGATCCGAATATATTGCGCGATGTTTTAAACAAGCCAACGGATTTAAAGCAAATTGAGGAAATAAGCAAAATAATCAAAGCGCATAAAATAAATACTTATGGTTTTTTTATTATTGGTTTTCCGCAGGAAACAAAGGCCCAGATATTTAAGACTTTAGAATTTATGAACAAGCTGGCTTTGGACAGGGTGTCTTTGTTTATTGCCAATCCTTTGCCCGGGACTCGGATTTTTGAATATTGCCGGCAAAAAGGCTATTTAAATGATTTGGATGATACAAGCCTCGATTATTTTCAGTCAAAATTTGAAACCGAGGAATTTGACAGTAGGTTTTTGGAAAAAACCCGGAGAAACTGGTATTGGACTTATAACCTTAAATTATTTTTAAGAAATCCATTTAAATTTTTCCAGAATTATAATATATTCTTATTTAGAAAACCAATGTTTTTCTTTAGAACAATTTTTCATAAACTACTTATTCCAATATTAAAGTCATGAACCAAGAACAGAATATCAAAAAAACATTTTTCGTATTTGATTTTATCAGCATCAGCCTGATTTTTATCCTGGCTTTGTTTTTTCGGCTGGTTTATTTAAATCAATATCAGCATTGTCCTTTTTTTGATTCGCCGGTAATTGACGCGCTTAGTCATTATATCTACGCGCAAAAAATGGTAGCCGGAGACTGGCTGCTCAAGGGGCTGGTTACTCCCCGGGTACCGCTGTATGTTTATTTTCTGGCTGTATTGATGCGGTTATTTAGTAGTGATTTTTTTGCCATAAAAACCGCGCAGATGATCTTAGGTTCGATCAATTGTCAGCTGGTTTATTTGCTGGCTAAAAAACTGTTTGGTCGAAGAGTTGGTTTGCTTGCGGGAATTATTTGCGCGCTTTACGGAGTATTAATTTATTTTGACGCTGAGTTTTTAAGCGTTGGTTTGACTATATTTTTAAATCTTAATTTGTTATTAATTATCTTCAGCACAATTGAAAAACCAAAACCCTGGAAATGGCTGAGCAGCGGTATTTTTTTCGGGATTTGTCTGCAAACTAGTCCGAATGTGATTTTATTTTTGCCTTTGCTTTGCGCTTATGTTTATTATTTTCTAACTAAACAGCAAGGTTGCCACTTCGCGCAAGCGGATTGTTTATCCGAGATTAGGGCCGATGGGGAAAATAAAAATTCAACAGACCAACAGTTACCCCTGACTGTAAACCAAAAAATAAAAACAAATAAACCTTTTTCCTGGAATAAAACAGCGTTTAAACCTTTGATTCTGCTTTGTCTGGGAGCTTTTCTTAGTGTTTTACCCTTATCTTTGCGGAATCTGATTGAAGGCGGAGAGTTTGTCCTGCTTTCATCAACCATTGGGATAAATCTTTATATTGGTAATAATCCTTTAGCTGACGGTAAAACCGCGGCCCCGCCCAGCCGGGATTTTGCTTATCAAGGCTGGCAGGATAATGTCTGGGTATCTTCAATCAAAGTCGCTCAATCGCAAACTAATAAGAATTTGAATAATTCTCAGGTCTCGAATTACTGGATGTTTAAAACAGGGCAATATATTATTCAGCATCCAGTGGATTTTACTAGTTTGATTCTGAGGAAAATATTTTATTTGTTTAGTGCTTATGAAATTCCGGAAAACCAGAGTATTTATTTTTTTCGTTTATGGTCATCATTGCTGACTGTTTTGGTTTTTTCCAATCGGTTTATTAGTTTTCCTTTTGGGGTTATCGCGCCTTTGGCTTTGCTCGGAATATTTATTTCCTGGCATAAAACCAATCAGAAAATAATGGTTCTGAATTGCTTTATCCTGGCACATTTAATGGTTATGGTCATATTTTTCGTGGTCAGCAGATATCGCGCTGTGCTTGTGCCTTATTTTGTGATTTACGCGGCATATGCCGCTGTTTGGCTTTTTGATAAATTAAGAAATAAGAACTTTAGAATATTTCTAAAATATGGTTTAGTTTTGCTTGTTTTATATATCTACTGCAATCTGAATCTGTTTGGCGCTGCCCAGGATGACAAATCCCGCTGGTTTTTTAATTTAGGCACGGCTTTTCGCTATAAAGGCCAGACGGCCAAGGCGATAAAATCTTTTGAGCAGGCTTGTAAAATAAATCCCGATAATCTGGATATCTTGTATAATGTCGGAGTTTTGGATTTGGAAAATAATCAGTTTGATTCGGCTTTAAAAATATTTGAGCAGGTCATTGCCCATGATCCCGCGGATTCAGCGGCCTATAATAATCAGGGCCTGGCTTTGTTTAAATTGAAAAAATATGATCAGACAATTTTGGCTTATAATAAAGTCCTGGAGCTTGATCCTAATGATCTTGGCGCCAGAGTTAATCTTGGTTCAGCTTATGCGGCCTTAGGCCAATCCGATCAGGCCTTAGCCGTGTTTAACCAGGCTATTTTAATTGATCAGCAATTTGCTCCGGTTTATAATCATCGGGCGGCGGTTTATGAATCTACTGGCCAAATGGTTTTAGCGGAAAAAGATTATCTTAAAGCAATTGAGCTTAATCCTGATTATCTGGAAGCATATTATAATCTGGCTTTATTGTATAAAGAGCAGGAGCGAAATGAGGAATATAAAACCATGCATTTAAAAGCCCTGGAACTGATGGCGCTGGATCAGCAAAAATAAAATATTATTAGGGCAGGAAAAAGACAATAAATGAAAATTAACGCGATAAAGATTAATCAAATAATAAAAGTAGTTTTCAGTTTAATTCTTGTTTTTGGCTGTCCAAATTCCGGTTTATTCGCGCAGCAGGAATTGAGTTTAAAACAAAAACTAGAGCAAAATATTGTCAAAACCCAGATATTTCATGAACCGCTTTTTTTATTAGTTTATCTTGACAAGCATACCGGCCTATGCTATATTTAATATAAAGATAAACCTTTAAATTAGTCCAGAGAGACTAGCAAGGAGTCAAAAAATGATGTTTTTAGCCTGCTTAAACTATACCGATCTGAGGTAAGTGAGCAGGTTTTTTTTATGTCTAATTCAAGGAGACCCTATGCTGAAAAAAGAAGCAAATCTAATGGACGATAAGATGATAAAACGTACTTTGATGCGGATTAGTCATGAAATACTCGAACGCAATAAAGGGACTGAGGATCTGGCGATTGTTGGTATCCGCTGCCGGGGAGCCTATCTTGCCCAGAGAATCGCTGATTTGATCAAAGAAATCGATGGCTCAGATGTTCCGGTGGGAATAATGGATATAACTCTTTACCGCGATGATCTAACGATGATTGATTACTGTCCGGTTGTGCACAGCACCAAAGTTGATTTTGATATCGATGATAAAAAGATTGTTTTAGTTGACGATGTTTTGTTTACCGGCAGAACGATTCGCTGCGCTTTGGATGAACTGATTGATCTGGGCAGACCGCAGAATATTCAGCTGGCTGTATTGATTGACCGCGGACACCGCGAGCTGCCGATCAGAGCGGATTATGTGGGCAAGAACTTACCGACAACCTTGAAGGAAAATGTAGAGGTCAGATTAGTTGAGGAAGATGGAAAAGATGAGATAGTTTTAATCAATCAAAAGGAAAAACGCCAATGAATGAATGGACAAGAAAAGATCTTTTGGGACTTGAGGAATTGTCCGCGCAGGAAATTGAGTTGATTCTGCAAACAGCTGGATCGTTTAAAGAAGTTTCCACCCGCTCAGTTAAAAAAGTACCGACTTTGCGCGGCAAGACAATTGTACTATTCTTCTTTGAACCGTCAACTAGGACGAGAACAAGTTTTGAACTGGCAGCAAAAAGGTTAAGTGCGGATACTTTGAGTATTGCCACATCAACCAGCGCGATTCAAAAAGGCGAGACCCTGAAAGATACTTTTAAAAACATTGAAGCGATGAAAGTCGACGCGATTATTCTCCGACATTCTTCCAGCGGAGTAATGCATACATTGGCTGAATCCATGGGGCCGTCGATTATCAATGCCGGAGACGGCTGTCATGAACATCCTACGCAAGCATTGCTTGATATGTTTACGATTAAAGAAAAAAAAGGTAAAATAAAAGGCTTGAATGTATCGATTATCGGTGATATAACGCATTCACGGGTTGCCCGCAGCAATATCTGGGGATTGAAAAAGCTGGGAGCGAATGTAACGATTTGCGCGCCGAGAACGCTTTTACCGCGGGAAATTGAAAAAATGGGAGTAAATATTACCACGGATTTATCCAAAGCATTAAAAGGCGCGGATGTGATTAATATCCTGCGGATTCAAAAAGAACGCCAAAAAGCCGGATTGTTTCCTTCAATGCGCGAATACGCGATTCAGTATGGAGTGAGCAAGGAAAAGCTGGAAAAATACGCGAAAAAAGATGTATTGGTAATGCATCCCGGCCCAATGAATCGGGGGATTGAAATTATGCCGGATGTTGCTGATGGGACTTATTCCGTGATTCTTGAGCAGGTGACTAATGGAATCGCGGTGAGAATGGCAGTACTCTATTTGGTGTCACAAGCTAATTCTGATGAACAGGAGCAATAATATGAAATTACTGATAAAAAATGCCAGAGTAATTGACGCGAAGAGTAATCTTGATGATCAGCTGGATGTTTTAATTGAAAATAATAAGATTGCTAAAATCGCCAAAAATATAAAAGACAAAGATGCTGAAATTATCGACGCGCAGGATAAAGTGCTTATGCCGGGTTTTGTGGATATGCATGTGCATCTTCGAGAGCCAGGCTATGAATATAAAGAAACTATTAAAACCGGAAGCATGGCCGCGGCTGCCGGTGGATTTACCACTGTCTGCTGTATGCCTAATACTAATCCGGTGATTGATAATCAGGGAGTTGTCGAGTTTGTAATTTCTGAAGCGAGAAAAACAGCGCTGATAAATGTGCTTCCGATTGGCGCGATCACAAAAGGCTTAAAGGGCGAGGAACTCTCGGAAATAGCGGATATGCAGAACGCGGGAATAATCGCGATTTCAGATGACGGTAATGGCGTTATGAATGCCGATTTGATGCGCCGCGCTTTGGAATATGCCTCAATGCTGAATATTCTAGTGATTGCTCATTCGGAAAATAATGACCTTTCTTTTGGCGGGGTTATGAACGAGGGCTATATCTCGACAAAACTGGGATTAAAAGGTATTCCCACGCTGGCTGAGGTAACGATGATTGCCCGTGATATTGAAATTGCCCGCTATACAGATACTTGTCTGCATATTGCCCATATCAGTGCCAAAGAATCAGTGGTCTTAGTTAAAAGAGCGAAAAAAGATGGTTTAAAAATTACCTGTGAAGCAACACCGCATCATTTTAGCTTAACTGATGAGGCTGTGCTAGGCTATGACACTAATACAAAAGTTAATCCGCCGTTACGGGCAAAAGCTGATGTTCAGGCAATTAAGCAAGGTTTAAAAGACGGGACAATTGATTGTATTGCCACTGATCACGCGCCGCATGCTGAATCAGAAAAAGATGTGGAATATGATCATGCGCCGTTTGGGATCATTGGACTGGAAACAGCCCTGAGTTTAGCAATCAGCGAACTGGTGGAACCAGGGATATTGACTTTAAATCAGTTGTGTGAAAAAATGGCTTATAATCCGGCAAAGATTCTTGGGCTGGATAAAGGTTATATTGCCGAAGGCTCAAATGCTGATCTGGTAATTTTTGATCCCGAAAAAGAATCAATTATCAGTTTAGCTAATTTTAAATCCAAATCAAAAAACACTCCGTTTATCGGCCGAAAAGTCAAGGGAGCTGTTGCGCTGACAATCAGCAATGGGAAAATCATTTATCAGGCAGACTAATTAAAGGGTACTTATGAAATTTATTGCTGATTTGCATATTCATTCTAAATACAGCCGCGCTACATCTCCAACCATGGATCTGCCTAATTTGGCTAAATGGGCAAAAATTAAAGGCATTGATCTTTTGGGCACAGGCGATTTTACGCATCATCTTTGGCTGGATCATTTGAAATCAGTGCTCAAACCAAGCGGTAAGGGATTATTTGTTTATGATGATGTGCATTTTATGCTTACGGCTGAGATCAGCAGTATTTATTCTAAAAACAATCGCTGTTATCGGATTCATAATCTGATCTTCGCGCCTTCATTTGAAACAGTTGATAAAATTAACAAAGCCTTGTCCGCAATCGGCAATCTGCGTGCTGATGGCCGGCCGATTCTCGGATTGGACGCGGCTAAACTGGCGAGAATTGTGTTTGAAATTGATCCCAATTGTATGCTGGTGCCAGCGCATATCTGGACACCCTGGTTCAGCTTGTTTGGTTCAAAATCAGGATTTGATTTAATTGAAGATTGTTTTGAAGAACAGGCAAAAAATATCTTTGCCCTGGAAACCGGACTTTCCTCTGATCCGGCAATGAATTGGCGTTTGAGCGCTTTGGATAAATACAGTTTAATTTCCAATTCAGATTGCCATTCACCGCAAAAAATCGGCAGAGAGGCTAATGTGTTTGATTGTGAAATGTCTTATTTTGAAATCAGAGATGTTTTAAAGACAAAAGACAAAAAAAGATTTCTCTATACCATTGAATTTTTTCCCGAAGAAGGTAAATATCATTATGATGGACACCGTAATTGCCAGGTAAGATTATCTCCGCGGGAAACAAAAAAAAATAAGGGGCTTTGTCCGCAATGCGGCAAAGCCGTTACTGTGGGTGTTACCAGCCGGGTGGAAGAGTTAGCTGATCGTTCGGAAGGATTTGTCCCGGATAATGCGATACCGTTTAAAAACCTGATTCCTCTGGAAGAAATTATTGCCGAGGCTTTGGAAGTTGGCCGGACATCAAAAAGAGTAGCTGCTGCCTATGATCAGGCTGTAACCGGACTGGGTAAAGAATTTGATATTTTAATGCATAAAACTGAAAGCGAACTTACAGCTGTTTTACCGCCAAGGATTATCCAGGGAATTTTAAAAGTTCGGCGCGCTGAATGTGTGATTAAACCCGGATATGACGGTGAATATGGGATTATTAGTATCTTTGGCAAGGGCGCGGCTAAAAATAAAAACGTAAAAAAAACTGAGAAAACAAAGAAAACTGAAAAACAATGGAATTTGTTTTAATGGATTGTCTGTAGGGGTTAAATAAAATAGGGAAGAAATAAAATGAAAAAAGCAATAGTGGTCTATTATTCTTATTCCGGAAATACCAGAAAAACCGCGGAATTTCTCAAAGACAAAATTACCCGTAAATTTCAAACTGACATGCTTGAGCTTAAGCCATCGGATGAATCAAAGTTTTTTCTAAAACAATGCGTGCGCGCTTTCCGCAAAGTCCAGGCTGATTTAAATCAGGATTTAATTTTGGATTTAAAAGAATATGATTTGATTGCTCTGGGCACTCCGGTATGGGCTTTTGGCATGGCTCCGGCGATGCGCGGCTATATTGATAAAGTTAAAGGTCTTGCTGGTAAAAAAATAATTTTATTTGCTACCTATGGCAGCGGAGTAGGTAAAGATAAATGTCTGCGGGAAATGGCTGAGATTGTCAAAGCCAAAGGCGCGGAGGAAGTCAGGTCTTTTCTTGTTCAGCAGTATGATGTTAAAAATGCCAATATTTTTGAGCAAAAAGCAAATGGACTAGTTTAAGTGTAGAGATAACTAAAATAGATTTGGTGTGAGTTATGCCTGAACTTCCGGAAGTTGAAACAATTAAATCTGATTTGGAAAAAGTGATCTTAAATCAGACAATCATTAAAGTCGATGTGTTTCGGTCCAGTGTTGTCAAACAGCCGGAAATCAATAAGTTTAAGGCTGGATTAAAAAACGCGCGGATAAGGCAAATAATCCGCAGAGGTAAACTTCTGGTTATCGAGCTTGAAACCAAAGATAAAAAAACTTTATATCTGACTGTGCACTTGCGCATGACCGGGCAATTGGTTTACGGTACTTTTGATAAAAAAGCGCGGGTTAGTTTTAAATTATCCAATGGCGGTTATTTATGCTACAATGATCAGCGTACCTTGGGTGA
Organism: Candidatus Omnitrophota bacterium; assembly: GCA_018817585.1. Lineage (GTDB taxonomy): Bacteria > Omnitrophota > Gorgyraeia > B26-G9 > B26-G9 > JAHITE01. Next base: position 5,440 of record JAHITE010000081.1, on the reverse strand, counting down.
ACTGCGTTTAGTCAAAGATTGGCAGCAGCTGAGCGTGGTGGCTAAAATGGGGCCAGAGCCCCTGAGCAAGGAATTTAAATTAAATGGATTTAGCCAACAGTTAAGCAGGCGGTTAACCAAGATAAAACCATTGCTGCTTGATCAGCATTTTATTGCCGGCATTGGCAATATTTATGCCGCAGAGGCATTGTTTTTATCCAAAATAATGCCGGATCGCCAAGCTTGTAGTTTAACAAAAGCTGAAGTGTGCTTGCTGTTTAAAAATATTAAACAGGTTTTAAAAAAGGCGATTAAATGCCGCGGGTCATCGTTTAGTGATTATCGCGACGGACATGGTCAGCTGGGAAACTTTTCACAGCATTTTTATGTCTATGGCCGAAAAGCTCAGCCTTGTCTGGTTTGCAAAAATAAAATTCAAAGAATTGTTTTAGGAGGTAGAGGAACATTTTTTTGTTCTAAATGTCAAAAGTAGTAGTGCATAGTAGAAAGTTTGTAAAGTTCATAAAGTTATAAAGTGAAAAACAGAAGAAAAAACAGTTACATGACATAAGGAAATCAGTTATAGCTAATAGCTGATTCGCTGAGCAAAAATTCTCTTTGAGCGGCGCTTTTGAACGTAATTTTGACAGGGATGTCAAAATAGTGAGAACGCGCGGCTGAGACTGCACGATGCATGCTCAGACTTAGCGAAAAGACGTGTTTTTGCGTAGTACGCACAACGCAATATGGAGTAAATAGATGTTATATGATTTGAAGGCAAAAATTGAAAAAAATCAGCAGCTGTCAGCCAGTGTTTATTATCTAGAGCTGAGCATGCCGAAGATCCCGGCTAAACTTAAGCCTGGACATTTTGTGCATATTCGCTTGATGCACACTAATGATCCTTTATTGCGCCGGCCTTTAAGTGTTAACCGGATAGTTGAGCGCAAGCTGAAAAATAAAATCATAAGAAATATTGGAATTGTTTATAAAATCGTGGGCAAAGGGACTAATCTTTTAAAAGAAATGGCAGCTGGCGAGCAGGTGGATGTGCTGGGTCCTTTGGGCAATGGCTTTGAGCTTGCTTGTTTAAAGCCCAAACAGCCGATTATTCTGGTTAGCGGCGGTATGGGCATTGCGCCATTAGTTTTTCTCGCTCAGACTTTAAGCAAAGCTATTCCGGAAAAACAAATCACTGCTTTTCTGGGTATGGATACAAAAAAGAATTTAATTTTAGCGGATAATTTAAAAAAACTCGGCTGTGCTGTGCATATATCCACTGATGACGGCAGTCAGGGATTTAAAGGCTATGTATCCGAATTATTGGAAAAGAAATTATTAAAGTTAAAACCAAATGAGCTGAATCCCTATATTTATGCCTGCGGCCCAAAACCGATGCTCAAAGCCGTGGGTATGGTCGCGGCTAAATTTAATCTTTCGGGACAGGTTTCTTTGGATGAAATGATGGGCTGCGGTATTGGCGCGTGTCTGGGTTGTGTGATAAAAACCGTTGATCTAAAAAAACAGCAGCCTTTTGTCTATAAACGGATTTGTAAAGACGGTCCGGTATTTGGGATAAATGAGATACTCTGGGAGGAATAGTTTATGAACCTGGGATTTGTGCTGGTTGGTCTGGCAGCTGGAATATTCGGCGGTTTTTTTGGTATCGGCGGCGCAGTGGTAATGATTCCTTGTTTGGTGTTTTTGTTTGGATTTCCCCAGCATCAGGCGCAGGGGACAACTTTGGCGGCAATGATTCTGCCGATTGGTTTGCTGGCTGCTTTAAAATATTATGCTCAGGGGCAGGTAAAGATTGTTCCGGCCATGTTGATTGCTTTGGGGTTTTTCTTTGGCGGATATCTGGGTTCAGTGCTGGTTGGTAAAGTCCCGGAGATCATGCTGAAAAAATTATTCGGCTTTTTTCTTTTGGCAATGAGTTTACGGTTAATTTTGATTAAATAAAGGCAGTTTGAATTTATGCAGACAAGTGTAAGGTTAGGAAAATTAAAACTAAAGAACCCGGTAACTGTGGCCTCGGGAACATTTGGCTATGCCCAGGAATTTAAAGAGCTGGTTGATCTGAATGCTTTGGGCGCGATTATTACTAAAACAATTACTTTAAATCCCAGACTGGGAAATCCCGTGCCAAGACTGGCGGAAACATCTTCCGGCATGCTGAATGCTATTGGTTTACAGAATGAAGGTTTGGATAATTTTATTAGTATCAAACTGCCGCTGCTTCAGAGAATTAAAACTAAAATAATTGTCAGTGTAAGCGCTAATTCAGCGGAGGAGTTTATTCATTGCGTTCAGGCTTTGGAAAAAGTCAATGTTGAAGCAGTGGAATTAAATCTGTCCTGCCCGAATATAAAATACGCGAAACTTAAAAGCAGCAAAGGTAAAGCCAGAATCTTCGCGCAGGATGAAAACGATACATTCAGCCTGATAAATGCTGTTGCTAAAAAAACTAATCTGGTCTTAATTGCTAAATTAAGCCCAAACGTTACGGATATAACCGGTATTGCAATGGCCGCGGAAAAAGCCGGAGCGCATGCCTTAAGTCTGGTAAATACATTTTCCGCTATGGCGATTGATATCAATACGCTTAAGCCCCGATTGGCTAATGTGAACGGTGGTTTAAGCGGTCCGGCAATCAAACCGATCGCGGTTAAAATGGTTTATGATGTGGCGCAGGCTGTAAATATTCCGGTACTGGGTATGGGCGGGATAATGAACTCAGATGACGCGGTTGAATTTATTTTAGCCGGTGCAACCGCGATCGGCGTGGGTACGGCAAATTTTGTGCAGCCTAATGTTTCCATGGAAATTATTAAAGGTATTGAACAATACTGTAAAAAAAATAATATTAAAGATATTAATAAACTAATTGGGATGTTCAGGGTATAATGCTATTTAATCAGAGGTAAAATGCGAACACAATTAATTGTTGCTTTGGATGTGCCGGAGTTAGAACAAGCCGAAGCGTTGGTCAAAGAATTATCGCCAGTGGTAAAATATTTTAAAATTGGGATGCAGCTGTTTACTGCCTGTGGTCCTGATGTTGTGCGAATGGTGCGCGAATATAATTGTGATGTTTTTCTTGATTTAAAGTTTCATGATATTCCTAATACCGTGGCTCAGGCAGCTTTGAGTTCGCTGCGTTTGGGAGTATTCATGTTTAATGTTCATGCTATTGGCGGAGATGTAATGCTTGCCACCGTTATGCAGGCAATTAATAAAGAAATTAAACAGACTAAACAACAGCTGCCGATTGTTCTGGGTGTTACTGTATTGACGAGCATGGACAGACAGCAGTTAAATCGGGTGGGAGTTATTCGCAGCGTGAAAAATGAAGTGGTTGGTTTGGCTGTTTTGTGTAAAAAAGCTGGTTTAAGCGGAGTGGTTTGTTCGGGTAAAGAAATAAAACTGCTTCGCCGGGTCATGGGCAAGGATTTTGTGCTGGTTGTTCCCGGCATCAGACCGGCGGACGCGAAAGCCGATGATCAGAAAAGAATTGTTACTCCGGCCCAGGCAGCGGATTGGGGGGCTAATTATATTGTTGTCGGTCGTCCGATAACTCAAGCCGAGAATCGGATTCAGGCAGTAACAGCCATTGTAAGTGATTTAAACTGAGTTTAGGGGGGGGTATGGAAACAGGAAAAAAAGTCAGTCAGAGTCTGATTATATCTTTGTGCCTGACTACGGTTATTCCCATTCTGGTAGCGGTTTATCTGATTAAGCCAGACATTTTTTTTGTTTCCGGAAAAGTTAATGCGCCGCTGATTATTGGGATTACGGTAGTCATTATTGCCATGGGTATATATATTATGTTCCGGATTAGTCAGGCGATTAATCGCTTATCGAACAATGCTACTTTACTGGCTAAAGGTGATTTAACCGCGGTAAACAAAGCGCCAATTCCTCCTGAACTTAAAAAACATACTGATGTCAGTGGTTTGGCTGAATCTTTGAACCTGATCACTGAACAGCTGATTTTTAATGTTGATGAATTGGAAAGCAAAGCAATTCTTTTGGAGCGGACTAATCGGGCTTTAGAGGAAATCAATAAAACCAAGGATAAATTTATCTCGACTATGTCTCATGAACTGCGCGCTCCTTTGATTAATATCAAACAATGCTCGTCGATGATTCTGGAAGGTCATTTTGGTAAAGTTGAATCAAAGCAAAATGAAAGTTTGCTGATGATCAGGAATAATTCGCAAAGACTTATAACCTTGATTGCTGATCTGCTTGATGTAAGTAAGCTTAATTCCCGGCAATTAAACTATTCACAGGTTAATATTCAGGATTTACTCAATGACGCTTTATCCACAGTCAGTCATTGGTGCGAAAGCAAAGGCATAAAAATTAGTTTAAGAGGTTTGACCAAGGAAATGTATGTTTATGCTGATTATGAACGAATTAGGCAAGTCTGTACCAATTTGCTGAGCAATGCGATTAAATATACCCGTCCGCACGGAGCAATTGTAATTTCAGTCAGAATGCTTAAAGAAAAGCAGATGGAAAGTCAGCTCCATGAATTTAATCAGCAGCCTTTTGTGGAAATAGAAGTAAAAGATAATGGGATTGGAATTGCCGAGGCCGATTTGCTTAAAATTTTTGATCGTTTTGTCCAGATCAAGAATCCGGATTTCATCAATAGTTTAAACAGTACTGGCTTAGGGCTTTCGATTGTAAAGGAAATCGTGGAAATGCATGGCGGCAGTATTGCGGTAAAAAGCGCTGTGGAAAAAGGCAGTACGTTTATTGTTTCCCTGCCGTTATCGGAAAACAATAAACCGGAAATTCAAGCTGTGGATTAAAGGTTGTGCGATTAAAGGTTGGATCTGTTTAGTTGACTAAAAACCTAAAATCTAGTATAATACAAGTTTAATTAAAATACCTTTTTAAAACTCAGGTTTATGGATTTTAAAAACAAAAAGGACGGATAAATTGATAAAAAGTATGACGGGTTTTGGCAAAGGCAAAGCTGCTTATGCCGGTGGTAATATTCAGATTGAATTAAAAACATTTAATCATAAATATTTTGAGTCAAGCTATAAGCTGCCGGATAATCTTCAGGAAATCGAAACCCAGGTTAAGAATATATTGAAAAATCAGATTTGCCGCGGGAAATTATATCTTTGGGTGCATTATGAGCAGCTGCAGGATAATAGCAATGATATTGTTATTGACCAGAAAAAACTCAACCGCTATTATAAATTATTAAAAGATATTAAAAAACAGCTGAAATTAAGAGATGATATTAGTTTGGCTCAATTGACAGCTTATCCGGATATTATTGTTACTAAACCGGCCAAAGAAAATAAAAAAGCTCTGTACAAAGCAGCGAATATGGCAATCAGCCGGGCTTTGGCTGCTTTAATCAGTATGCGTAAAAAAGAAGGCTTGGCTCTATATAAGGATCTTAGCGGCCGAGCGCGTACTATTGAAAAATCTT